>DATHVI010000111.1:0-19647 GCA_035461385.1 Solirubrobacterales bacterium | reverse complement strand
GGCCGCTGACGGGCCGCGCGCGGGTCCTACTGCTCCGGCATTGCGTTGGACAGACCCGGTCGATGTCATCGAGTGTGCCGTCGACTGAGCGATGATGTAGGTGAGGCCGACCCCGACCTGCGCTGCGCCGCGATCCCGAGCCGGTTCTGGGTCGCGCCCTACCCGCCCGCCCCCTGGCGGACGAGGAACCGCTCGCCCGGGGAGCGCAGTGCTCGATGGGCGTCGCGGAAGGCGACGACCGCTGTCTCCGCGAGGATCAGCGCGTCGCCGAGAACGGAGCGGTGCTTGATGTAGAAGAGGTCGTGGCAGAGCTTCCACGCGGTGCCGATCTCCGAGCCCGCATAGCCGCAACGAAGCTGAGCCCAGCCCGCGATCCCCGGCTTGACCAGGCGCCGCCGCGTGTAGTGGGGAAAGCGCCGCTCGAGCTCGGCGACGATCTCCGGGCGCTCGGGCCGCGGGCCGACGAGCGTCATCTCGCCTCGGAGGACGTTCCAGAGCTGGGGCAGCTCGTCGACATGGGTGCGTCGCAGGAGCCGCCCGACGGACGTCACCCGGTGGTCGTCCGCGGCGCACCACTGGGGCTCCCCCTGCTCGGCGTCGACGCGCATCGTCCGCAGCTTGAGGATCTCGAACGTTTGGCCGCGCTCCCCGAGCCGGCGCTGGCGATAGAAGATCGGCCCCCGATCGGCGAGCTTGATCGCGACCGCGGCGACGGCGAGCGCGGGAAGCGCGACGATCGCGATCAGGCCGCCGACGACGAGGTCGAAGACCCGCTTCGACGCGGTGGGAGAGGTGACGAAGCGGGGATGCATGATGTACCGGTACCAGGCGGCGTCGATCGTCCCCGCCGGCACGTGGCCGAGGGTCTCCTCGTAGAGCTGGTTGGCGGTCAGCATCCGGACGGGGAGGTCGAGGCAGTGCTCGGCGACGCGCTCGAAGGTCGCGCCGACCTGATCGCCGCCGACCGCCTCCGCCGCGGAGACCAGCAGCTCGATCCGGTCGCCGACGACGACCGAGCGGACGTCGTCGAGGGCTCCGAGGCGGCGCAACGGCCCCTCTCCCGCAGGCCCCTCGGGGCCGAGCCAGCCGATGACCTCGTACGGGGCGAACCCGCCGGCGTCGAGCTCGGTCGCGAGATCGGCGGCGAAGTCCCGCGGCCCGATCACCGCGACCCGGGCGCGCAATCCGTCGACCGTCCGGGCGCGGACGAAGATCCCGAGCAGCAGGACGAGCCAGCTTCCGAGCAGGGCCGCCTCGTACTCGATGATCGACCCATGGCCGGCGGTCACCGCCGCGATCGACCAGGCGATCAGGAGCCCCGCCGCCGGGGCTCCCAGGCGCAGGAGCAATTGCGAGGCGGGCATCAGGCGGAGCGGAAAGCTGATCCGCTCGATCGCCTGAGCGGCGAACAGGACGGCGGCGAAAGCGATCAGGCCCTGGCCGACGGCGCCCGAGTGGGCAGCCGCGAGCACCCCGGCCGCCGCGGCAGGGGCGAGGCGCAGCGCCGCGAGATCGAGGATCCTCCGCGCCTCGAGGATCCGCGGGCGACCGCTCGCGCGCGCCGCGCTCGTTCCGGAGTCCATTCCGGCATCCACCTGGGTGTTCTCTCAGCCGGCCGTGGGTTCCTAGCGCCCTGCGCCGCCGCCGGCGAACCGCCTCAGCGCCAAGCCGGAGGCGCCGAGCAGCATCGAGACGCCGAGCAGGAGCCCGATGTCGAGCCCGGTGAACGGGAGGCCCGAGATCACGCGATCGGATGTATCAGCGTCGCCGCTCGGTGCCGCCGGTCCGCCCGGCGCCCCTCCTGCGGCGACCTGGTCTCCGATCCGTTCGGTTTGCGGAGCGTATTGGTCCTCGGTCGGCCCAACGCCCTCTTGGGCGATCGCCGCACCCGGGGTCGCGATCAGGGCGATCAGAGCGATCGCCGCGATGACCGGAATCAGCCGCAGCCCGCGACTTCGGTTGCCTGGTGACTGGTTTTGCATCGGAAGCCCCCTTCCAAGTTCGCGGTGAGCTCTCCCGTACCAACCCTGCCGGGGGAGTCTGGCTGCCGCTTAGGGTCCCGCGCCCAAGGGGCGTCATCCGACAAGCACATTCACCGACGTTATTCTGAACGCCCACCGGATGCCCGCCGGCCGCGCCTCGATGAGTCCGGGCGCCCGGAATTACCTCAACTGCCGACGCAGTACCGCAAAGCGGGGAGGGGGTTTTCCGCAGCCGGCGAAGCGCGACCCTGCGGCGGCGCTGCCGTCGAGCGTGTCGGAGCCGAGGGCCGTGACGGCGCCGGCGCTCAGAGCCGGTAGCGCCCGATGTCGGCGTCGAGCCGGCGCGCGTCGTCGGGGTCGAGCGGCTGCTCGCGCCCGGCGTCGCCGGCGCCTGCGGCGGCGGCGGTCGAGCGCCGCCAGCGGCGGAGCCCGACGACGATCGCTACCGCGGCGACGACGATCGCCGCGCCGGGGACGAGCCAGGCGGTGAGGTCGAAGCCGGTCGTGCCGGGGACCGCGAGCACCTCCTCGCCGTACTCGGCGACGAGGGCGTCCTTGATCTCCTCCTTGGTGTAGCCGCGGTCGATCAGGCCGGTGATCATCCGCCGCTGCTGGCGGGCCTGGGGGGCCTCGTGGGCGAGCTCGAGCGGGATCCCGCAGACCGGGCACATCACCTCGCGCTCGATCTCCGACAGCAGCGGGCTCGGCTCCTCCTGGGCGGCGGCGGGGCCGCCGGCCACGCCAAGAGCCGTCAACGCCGCGAGCGCCGCCAGCGCGAGCGTCGCGAGTCGCAGCCGGAAGCGCACCGCTACTCGCCCCCCTCGATCCGCGGCGCGACCTCGTTCTCGAGCCACGCGGCGTCGATCACGCCGGGAGCGTGGAGGGCGAGGTTGCCGTCGGGGTCGACGAGAAAGCTCTCGGGGACGCCCGTGGTGCCGAGCTCGTCGCGGCTGTAGGTGCCGGACGGGTCGCGGAGGTGGTCGTAGTCGAGGCCGTGCTCGGCGACGAACTCGAGCGCCGGCTCGGTGCCGTCCTGGGTGTCGATGCCGACGATCGCGAACTCGTCGCGGTCGCCGTGGCGGCGGTCGAAGCGGCGCAGGTCGGGCGCCTCGGCCTCGCACGGCGTGCACCACGACGCCCAGACGTTGACCAGCAGCCAGCTCCCGCGGTAGTCGGCGATCGAGCCGGTCCCCGCCGCGCCGAGGCGCTCGAGCTCGGTCGCCGGCACCGGCTCCCCGGCCTCGAGCCGCGGGGTGCCCTCGGAGAGGAAGCCGTAGGCGAGCAGGCCGATCACCGCGAGGATGGCGATGAAAATCGCGAACGTACGTGGGCCCACGAAGCCCAAGCGTAGAGGGCGCGAGCCCCGCGCCCGCGAACTGCGACGCGAGCCGCGACGCCGACCTACACTGGGTCAGTCGCCGCGGGAACCCAGGCCCGCGCGCAAGGACCTTAGATCCGGTGGACGACCGCTCACCCCAAGCCCGACTGGCCAGGGCCGCGCCCCTGCTGCCGCTGCTGATCGGCGGCCTCGGGCTGCTCGCCGAGCGCTCCGGCGCGGTCTCGGCGCCGGTCGCGATCGTGGCGACCGCGGTCGCGTCGGCGATCGCGCTTTGGCTCGTCGTGACCGCCGCCGCCGAGGCCCAGTCGACGGTCGAGGACGAGCGCCGGCGGCTCCTCGCCCGGCTCGACCAGCTCGCCGACCGCGACTCGCTGACCGGCGCCTACAACGCCCGCCGCCTCGACGAGGAGGTCCGCCGCCAGCTCGCCTTCGCCCAGCGCTACAACACCCGGATCGCGGTGCTCGCGATCGAGCTCGAGGGCTTCGACTGGATCGTCGAGGAGTACGGCCACGCGACCACGGACGAGCTCCTGATCGCGAGCGCCGAGGTGCTGGTCGACGAGCTCCGCGCGACCGACCTCGTCACCCGCCGGGTCCCGCACGGCTTCGTCGTCTTGATCCCGCAGACCGACGAGCACGCGGCGCGGATCGTCGCCGGCAAGCTGATCCGCCGCCTGCGGGCGATCGAGCGCGCCCGCCCGGGCGGGGCGTCGATCAAGCTCCGGGCCAGCGTCGGCGTCGCGCTCTCGGACCCGAAGGGCCTCGACGGGGCCGATCGCCTGCTCGCCCGCGCCGACGAGGCCCTTGGCGTCGCCCAGGCCGCCGGTGGCGACCGACTCGCGCTTCCCGGCGAGGCGGTTGCGAGGGGCGGCGAGTGATCGGCGCCGAGGCGATTAGACTTCCTGCTCTGAAGCGGACGTAGCTCACCTGGTAGAGCGCGAGCTTCCCAAGCTCGAGGTAGCGGGTTCGAGTCCCGTCGTCCGCTCTCCGCGACGGTCGGGAGGACAGCAGATGGGAAGGCGATCGAGCTATGTGCCGGGGACCTTCTGCTGGACCGACCTCGCGACCACCGACCCCGACGCGGCGAAGGACTTCTACGCGCGCCTGTTCGGCTGGAGCTATACCGACCGCCCGGGCGGCGTCGCCGAGACCTACGTCGAGGCGTCGCTCGACGGCGATGCGGTCGCGGGGATCTATCCCCAGCCGGCGCAGCAGCGCGACCAGGGCGTGCCGCCGTTCTGGTTCAGCTACGTCGCCGTCGAGAGCGCCGACCGCGCCGCCGACCGGGTCGGCGAGCTCGGGGGCTCCGTGCATGCCGAGCCCTCCGACGTGGTCGATGCCGGCCGGCTTGCGATCGTCGCCGACCCGACCGGGGCGATGCTCGGGCTCTGGGAGCCGAAGGGCAGCATCGGCGCCCGGCGCGTCAACGACCCCGGCTGCCTGACTTCGAACGAGCTCTCGACCACCGACGTCGGCGCGGCGATCGACTTCTACTCCGAGCTCTTCGGCTGGCGCGTGCAGCCGGCCGACACCGGCGGCGGGCCGTCGTACTGGCTGATCGGCCACGACGGCGCCGCCGAAGGGAGAAACGGCGGCATGCGCGAGCTGAGCCCGGAGCAGCTCGAGCATCGAGTGCCGCCGAGCTGGCTCTCCTACTTCACCGTCGGCTCGGTTGACGCCACGGCCGCGGCCACCGAGAGCGGCGGCGGCCTTGTCGGCCCGGTGCTCGACATCCCCGCCGGCCGGATCGCCGTGCTCCGCGACCCGCAGGGCGCCGCGTTCGGCGTCTTCGAGGGCGAGGTCGACGACTGATCGTCGCACGGCGCCAACGGTCGCCGCACGGTGTGGCGACTTGGTGATGCATACCGCCGCCAACGCGCCGACCGCGACAAGCTCACCGTGCGCGCTCGGGGGGAGATATAGGGGATTTCACCGATGCGCCGCCGCCGCCCAGGCGCGATAGTGCGCGCGACCCAGCGATCAAGCGACCGAAGGAGCGACCGCAGTGACCACCAGCCCACCGACCGAGATCGACGAGCTTCGCGCCGCCGTGCGCGGCGAGGTGATCGGGCCCGGCGACGCCGCCTACGACGACGCCCGCGCGATCTGGAACGGGATGATCGACCGCCGCCCGGCGACGATCGTCCGCTGCGCTGGCGCCGCCGACGCCGCCGCGGCAATCGGCTTCGCCCGCGCCCGTGGGCTTGCGATCGCGATCCGCGGCGGCGGCCACGGCGTCGCCGGCGACGCGATCGCCGACGGGGGCTTGGTCATCGACCTCTCGGCGATGACCGGCGTCGACGTCGACGCCGACGCGCGCACCGCCCGGGTCGGCGGCGGGGCGAGGCTCGGCGACGTCGACCGTGAGACCCAGCGGTTCGGGCTCGCGGCGCCGCTCGGCGTCGTCTCGCGAACCGGGGTCGCAGGCCTCACCCTCTCCGGGGGGATGGGCTGGCTTCGCCGCAGCCACGGCCTCAGCTGCGACAACCTGATCTCGGCCGAGGTGGTGACCGCGGCGGGCGACGTGCTCCGCGCGAGCGAGGGCGAGAACGCCGATCTCTTCTGGGCGATTCGCGGCGGCGGCGGGAACCTCGGCGTCGTCACCGAACTCGAGTTCCGCCTCCACCCGGTCGGCCCCGAGGTCGCGTTCACCTTCACCCTCTACCCGATCGCCGCCGCCGAGCAGGTGCTGCGCGGCGTCGAGCGCTTCCTCGGCGACGGGCTCGAGGAGCTCTCGCCGGTCGTCGTCCTCGGCCGGGTGCCGGAGGCCGACGAGCTCCCCGCCTCGGCCCACGGCGAGGAGTGCGTGATCGTCCTCTGCCTGCACCCCGACGCGGCCGAGGGCGAGCGGGCGATGGCGCCGCTGCGCGAGCTCGCCGAGCCGATCGCCCACCTCGGCGGCCCGATGCCGTACGTCGAGGCGCAGCAGGCGCTCGACGAGGACTACCCCGACGGCGGCCACTACTACTGGAAGTCGGTCAACCTGCCCGCGCTCGGCGACGAGGTGATCGAGCGTCTCGTGCGGATCAACGCCGAGGCGCCGTCGGCGGAGTCGACGATCGACGTCTGGTACCACGGCGGGGCGATGGCGCGGGTCGGCGAGCGCGAGACGGCGTTCGCCAATCGCGAGGCGCCGTACCTGATCGGGCTCGAGGCGAACTTCGAGGACGACGCCGACACCGAGCGCAACCTCGCCTGGGTGCGGTCGGCGTTCGACGAGCTGCGCGGGTTCTCCGACGGCGGCGTCTACCTCAACTTCCCCGGCTTCCGCGAGGAGGGCGAGGAGATCCTGCGCGAGGGCTACGGCCCCAACTACGAGCGCCTCGCCGAGGTCAAGGCCGCCTACGACCCCGACAACGTCTTCCGGCTGAACGCGAACGTCGCCCCGGCGGGCGCCGCCTCCGGATAGGGCCCGAGACCGGCGGTACGATCCCGATGTGGGGAGTGACGCCGAGGGCCTGATCGAGGCAGGGCAGAAGGCCCTCGAGGCGGGCGACTGGAAGGCGGCGAGGACGTCGTTCGAGGCGGCGCTGGAACGCGACGAGGCGCCCGAGGCGCTGTTTGGGCTCGGCACCGCGCTCTACTGGCTGACCGAGACCGAGGCGGCGGTGCGGCTGCTCGAGCGCGCGTACTCGGAGTTCCGCCGCCGCTCCGACCTGGTGATGGCGGCGCAGATGGCGATCGAGCTCTCGCTCTTCTACTCCTCGAGCCTCGGCAACCTCGCCGCCGCGAGCGGCTGGCTCGGGCGGGCGGCGCGACTCGTCTCCGACCACGACCTCGGGCCGCTCGAGGGATGGGTGACGCTCTGCCAGGCGGCGCTCGCGAACCATGGCGAGGATCCGGCCAGGGCGATCGAGCTGGCGCGGGAGGCAGGCGAGCACGCCCGGGCGACGGGGGACGGCGATCTCGAGCTCTGCGCGCTCGCCGAGGTCGGCGCCTCGCTCGTCGAGCTCGGCCAGCTCTCGGAAGGCCTGGCACTGCTCGACGAGGCGATGGCCGGGGCCCTTGGCGGCGAGGTCGAGGACCTCGGCACGGTCGTCTACGCGAGCTGCCGGACGATCGACTACTGCGCCCGCACCGCCGAGTTCAAGCGGGCGGTGCAGTGGATTCGCGCCGCCGACGACTTCAATCGCCGCTACGGGTCCGCCCACATCCACGCGACCTGCCGCACCCGATACGGCGCGCTGCTGTTCGGGATCGGCCGCTGGGAGGAGGCCGAGCGCGAGCTCGAGGCGGCGCTGCGGATGTCGAAGTCGGCCGAGCCTGCGTTCCACGCAGAGGCACTGGCGAAGCTCGGCGAGCTCCGGCTCGCCGAGGGCCGGCTCGAGGAGGCGGGACGGTTGCTCGCGGGTCTCGAGGATCACGGCGCCGCCGCGCTGCCGCTCGCCCAGCTCCACGTCGCCCGCGGCGAGCTCGCAGTCGCCTCGTCGCTGCTCTCCCGCCGGCTGCGCGAGACCGGCGAGCAGTGCCTCACCTGCGCCGAGCTCGTCGAGCTCCAGACCGAGATCGAGATCGAGCGCGGCGAGGTCGCGGCGGCGGCCGAGCGTGCCGGGGCCCTCGCCGAGCTCGGCGCGTCGCGCGACTGCGCCCTGATCGAGGCCCGCGGTGCGCGGGCGCTCGGCCGGGCACTCGCCGCCACCGGCGAGCGTGACGAGGCGGTTAGCCACCTCGAGCGGGCGCTGGGGCGATTCGCCGACCTCGAGCTGGCGCTCGAGACGTCGCGGACGCGGCTGCTGCTCGCCGGAGTGCTGAGCGCCGGCGAGCCCGAGGCCGCGGTCGCCGCGGGGCGAGCCGCGCTCGCTTCGTTCGAGGAGGTCGGCGCCGCCCGCGACGCCGACCAGGCAGCGGCGCTGCTGCGCTCGCTTGGCGTCAAGGTCGCCCGGGCGGCGGGGCCGCGCGGCGCCGACGCGCTGACGAAGCGTGAGCGCGAGGTCCTCGAGCTGCTCGCCGAGGGCCTCTCGAACCGCGAGATCGCCGAGCGCCTCTACCTCTCCCCGCGGACGGTCGAGCACCACGTCCGCAGCCTGCTCTCGAAGCTCGAGCTCGGAAACCGGGCCGAGGCCGCGGCGTACGCGGTCCGCAGCCTGCCCGAGCGCGGCTCCGCGACGAATTAGGTGTTCCTACCGATGCGCCGGGCCGGGGGGCGTGGGAGCCTCGACCGCGATCGCCCGCGGATCCTCCGGCGAACGCCGCTCGGGGACAGGCGGATCACGGCGTAAGCAACGAGGAAGGAAGCAGGAAGATGGGACAGGCGGAGATTCTCGACACGGCGAAGGCCGAGGCGTTCGGCGAGCGGATGCTGAACGCGGTCAACGAGGCGTCGCTGGTGCTGATGACCAGCGTCGGCCACCGCACCGGGCTGTTCGACGCGATGGCCGGGATCGAGCCGGCGACCAGCGACGAGATCGCCGCCGCCGCCGGGCTCGACGAGCGCTACGTGCGCGAGTGGCTCGGGGCGATGGTCACCGCGCGCGTGGTCGAGTACGAGCCCGAGCGCGAGACGTACCGGCTGCCGGCCGAGCACGGGGCGGCGCTGACCAGGGCAGCGGGGCCCGACAACCTCGGGCCGTTCGCCGGCTACATCCCGATCCTCGCCGCGGTCGAGGACGAGGTCGTCGAGTGCTTCCGCAACGGCGGCGGCGTCCCGTATTCGTCCTATCCGCGCCTCCAGGAAGCGCTTCGCGACGACAGCGGCGCGGTCGCCGACGCGACCCTGCTCGACGTCGTCCTGCCGCTCGCCGACGGGCTCGTCGACCGCCTCCACGAGGGGATCGACGCCGCCGACATCGGCTGCGGGCACGGCCACGCGCTCAACCTGATGGCGCGCGCGTTCCCGAACAGCCGCTTCACCGGCTACGACATCTCCGAGCGGGGGATCGAGATGGCCCGCCGCGAGGCGGCCGAGACCGGGCTCGAGAACGTGCGCTTCGAGCTCCTCGACCTGGTCGAGCTCGACCGCCGCGACGGGTTCGACCTGATCACCGCGTTCGACGTCATCCACGACCAGGCCCAACCGGCGGAGGTCCTCGCCCGGGTTGCGGCGGCGCTGCGGGCCGGCGGGACTTTCCTGATGGTCGACGTCGCCGCCTCGAGCCGGCTCGAGGAGAACCTCGACCATCCGATCGGCCCGACGATCTACACCCTCTCGACGCTGCACTGCATGACCGTCTCGCTGGCCGCCGGCGGCGCCGGCCTGGGGACGGCGTGGGGCGAGCAGCGGGCGCTCGAGATGCTCGCCGACGCCGGGTTTGACCGCGTCGACGTCAAGCGGGTCGAAGGGGACTTCTTCAACAACTACTACGTCGCCCGCGCCGGCTCGGCGTAAGGTCGGGGTGGGCGGAGGACACGAAACGGAGGAGCAGGCATGGCAACGATCGAGATCAAGCGCTTCGAGTCGCCGGACGAGACCCGGCCGTTCGAGGGCAAGGGACAGATCGACCTGGTCAGGGTCGGCGGTCGCGACCTCGGCAGGAGCGTCTTCGAGCCCGGCTGGAGGTGGTCGGAGAACGTGAAGCCGATCGCGCAGACCGACTCCTGCCAGTTCAACCACCTCGGCTACATCCTCTCGGGCCGGATACGAGTGCGGATGGACGACGGCGCCGAGGGCGAGCTCGGAGCCGGCGACGTCGTCTCGATCCCGGCCGGCCACGACGCCGAGGTGATCGGCGACGAGGCCTGTGTGATGCTCGACCTCGGCGAAGAGGACGCCGACTACGCGAAGCGCTGAGGCGGGCCAACCCGGGGGCGGCCCGACCGGTCGCCCCCGGGGCCGGGGGCGGATGAGCGACCCCCGAAGGCGGCATCCCGCGGTCCGCAGCGCCTCGCGACGATTCGTCCTCGAACCCCGTACCCCTCCGCGTCCCTTCGGCGCTTATAGGCGGTGAGTAAGCGATGACGGAGGTATTTGTGCGCAGAGCTACGGCATTCGCCATCGTCTGCGCGGCGGCGTTGATGCTGCCGGTGACGAGCGGGATGGCGAACAGCAAGAGCGAGGTCAAGCGCCTCGCAGTCAAGGAGTGCCAGGGCCAGAAGAACGCGGACAAGGCCGCGTTCCGGGCCACCTACGGCACGAACGGAAAGACCAGCGCGATGCGGAACTGCATCCGCCAGGCTCGGCCCGAGCTGAGGGCGGAGCGGCGCCAGGCGGCGAGGGAGTGCCGCAGCGAGCGCGCCGACGACCTGGATGCGTTCCGCGAGGAGTACGGGACCAACGCCGGCAAGCGCAACGCGTTCGGCAAGTGCGTGGTCCGCAAGCTCAGGGCCGAGGTCCGCGAGGAGATCGCGGAGTTCCGCAACGCCGCCCAGGCGTGCCGCGCGGAGCGCTCCGATGACCCCATGGGGTTCCGCGAGACCTATGGCACCAACTCGCCGAAGGGCGCCGAGTCACAGGGCGCGAAGCGGAACGCGTTCGGCAAGTGCGTCGTCTCGAAGATCCGGAACGGAAACGGTGACGAGAACGGGGAGAACGGCGAGAACGGCGAGAACGGAGAGAACGGGAACGGCAACGGCGAGTAGCCTGGGTCCTTCTACTGCCCGCGCCGTACCTAGCGAGCGCCCGCCCGGTCAGCTATAGGGACCGGGCGGGCGTTATCGCTTTCGTCCACTACCCGTCCACCGGGCGGGCGCTCGGGACGCGCGACCTCGCCCCGGCCGGGTTCGGTCCGCGCGGCGAGGACCCTCGACCCGAGTAGTCGGTCGCGCCGGGGGGCGGGACCGGAGGCGAGCGCGTAGCGTTCGCGCGCATGATCCTCTGCCTCGGCGAGGCCCTGGTCGACCTGATCTCCGATCGCCGCGCGCGCTCGTTCGCCGACGCCGGTTGCTTCCGGCCGCACTTCGGGGGCGCCCTCGCGAACGTCGCCGTCGCATCGAGCCGCGCCGGCGCCCCGACCGCTCTCGCCGGCGCGGCCGGTGACGACGAGTGGGGCGACTGGCTCTGCGATCGGCTCGCCGCCGAGGGCGTCGACCTGAGCTGGTTCGAGCGCCTGCGGGGCGAGCCGACCCCGGTCGCATTCGCGATCGTCGATCAGGCAGGCGACCCCCGGTTCCAGATCTACGGCGAGTCGATCGCCGCCGCGGTCGCCGCGGTCGAGCCGCGCCTCGACGACGCGCTCGCCGCCGCCGACGCGCTCGTCTTCGGCTCGACGACGCTTGCGAGCGAGGGCGAGCGCGCGGCGACCCTGCGCGCCCGCGAGCTCGCGCTCGAGCGCGGCGTCCGGGTCTGCTTCGACCCGAACATCCGCCCGAACCGCTGGGGCGGTGATCCGGTCCCCGCGATTGCCGCCTCGCGGGAGCTCGTCGGGGGGTCGTTCTGCGTCCGCGCGAACCGCGAGGAGGCGGTCGCGATCGCCGGCGAGGACGACCCGCGCCGCGCCGCCGACGCGATCGCCGAGATGGGCGCCGAGATCGCGGTCGTCACCCTCGGCGCCGGCGGCGCGGTGATCCGCGGCGCCTGCGAGGCAGACGCCCCGGCGGCCGAGGTCGAGGTCGTCTCGACCCTCGGCGCGGGCGACGCGTTCATGGGTACCCTGGTCGCGGAGATCGCGGCCCGCGAATGGGACCCCGCCCGCGCCGCCGAGGCGCTCGCCCCGGCGCTCGAGGCCGCCGGCGATGCGTGCACGCGGCTGAGCGCGCTCGGCTGACGGGGGCCCTCCGCGCGTGCCTTCGCTGGTGACGGTGATCCGCGAGTGGGGGAGGATCGGCTGCGTCGGGTTCGGCGGTCCGCCGGCGCACGTCGCGCTGCTTCGGGAGCTCTGCATCGAGCGGCGCGGCTGGATCGACGAGGAGGAGTTCGAGCACGGGATCGCGGCGACCAACCTCCTGCCCGGGCCGGCCTCAACCCAGCTCGCGATCTACTGCGCCTGGCGGCTGCGGGGGATCCCCGGGGCGATCGCCGGCGGGATCAGCTTCATCGCCCCCGGGCTGGTGCTGATCATCGCGCTCGCGATCCTGTTCCTCGCCGGCTCGCCACCGGACTGGGTCCGGGGCGTGGGAGCCGGGGCCGGGGCGGTCGTCGCCGCGGTCGCCGTCCAGGCCGGGGTCGCGCTGCTGCCGGGTAGCCGGAGGCGGATGCACGGCGCCAGCCGCCGGGCCCGCTGGGTGGCCTACCTGCTCGCGGGGGCCGTGGCGACGGCGCTCCTCGGCCCCTGGCTCGTGCTCGTGCTGATCGGCTGCGGCGCGTTCGAGCTCGCGTGGCGGCTCGGCTCGGCGGGCGCCCGCCGAGCCGGGATCCAGGCGTGGCCCGCGCCGGCGGCCGTGGCCGCGGCGACCGGCGGGCTCGGCGCGCTCTGCTGGGTCGCGTTCAAGGTCGGCGCCCTCTCCTACGGCGGCGGGTTCGTGATCGTCCCGCTGATCCAGGCCGACGCGGTCGACAACTACGGCTGGATGACCGATGGCGAGTTCCTGAGCGCGGTCGCCCTCGGCCAGGCGACGCCGGGCCCGGTCGTCCAGACGGTGGCCGTGGTCGGCTACGCCGCCGCCGGCGTCGGCGGGGCGGTGCTCGCCGCGGTGGTCGCGTTCGCGCCGTCGTTCTGGTTCGTCGGGCTCGGGGCGGAGCGCTTCGACCGGCTACGGACGAGCCCGCGCCCGCGTGCGTTCCTCGACGGCGCCGGCCCGGCGGCGATCGGCGCGATCATCGGCTCGGCGATCCCGCTGACGCTGGCGCTGAGCGAGCGGTGGCAGTTCGCGATCCTCGCCGCGGGCGCGGTCGCCCTGCTCGTCGCCCGCCTCGGGGTCGTCTGGACCCTGCTCGGCGCCGGCGCGGTCGGGGCCGCGCTCGCGCTCGCCGGGGCCCCGCTGCCGAGCTGATGCCGCGCCGCGCGACCGGTTCCCCGCGTCGACCGTGGCACGCCCCCCTCAACGCCGAGAAACCGCGATCGGGGCCGGAGTCAGATCCCCGCCCGGTCGAGGAAGGCGACGACCTCCGCGGCTGTGCGCTGCGGCTCGTCGGCGTAGACGAAGTGGCCCGCGCCGTCGATCACCGCGAGCTCGGCGCCGGGGATCTCGCGCTGGAAGCGGTGGGCCCCTGAGACCGGAGCGAAGACGTCGTCCTCGCCCCACAGGAGCAGGGTCGGCACCCCGAGCGCGGCGAGCTTGCCCTCGTAGGGCACCAGCTTCTCGAAGTCGCCCGAGCGGTAGAGCTCGAGCACGCCCCGGCGGCCGGCCTCGGTTTGGAACGTCTTCCAGTACTCGTCGGCGGCGTCGTCGGCGTAGCCGCGCGAGACCGCGGCCAGCATCTGGCCGAGGGCCTCGCGGGTCAGTCCGTCGACCATCTGCTCTCCCTCGCCCGGGGTCCGGAGCAGCCGCGCCATGCCGTTCCACTTCCCATCGGGGAAGAACCCTGTGCTCGAGATCACGAGCGCCGCGACGGCGTCGGCGTGCTCGCAGGCCCAGCGCAGCCCGATCAGCCCGCCCCAGTCGTGGACGACGAGCGCCGCCCGCTCGAGCCCGATCGCGCGCCAGAACCGCTCGACCGCCTCGACCTGGCGCTCCCAGGTCGACGGCGGGTCGGGCTCGGAGTCGCCGAACCCCGGGAGGTCGGGTGCGATCGCCCGGCGGCCCGACTCGGCCAGATGTGGCAGCACATGCCGCCACATGTAGGAGGTCTCGGGGAAGCCGTGCAGGCAGACCGCCGGCAGCCGCGACGTCTCCGCCGCGGGCGTCGCCTCGCGGTAGGCGATCCCGTCGACGCTGAGCGGCTCCGCCTCGCCCATGCCGGCGCAGGCTACCTCTCTTCGACCACCGTGAACTGCCCCATCATCCCGCGGTCCTCGTGCTGGAGCAGATGGCAGTGGTACATGTACGGGTGCGCCGGGTCGGAGTCGGCGCCGAAGTCGACCAGCAGCCGCACCGACTCGTTCGGGGGGACGTAGACCGTGTCCTTGGCCCCATGGAGCGCCGGCGGAGGGGGGCCGCCGGCGTACTCGAGGACGCGGAAGCTGACGCCGTGGGGGTGGAAGTTGTGCGGCGTGCCGGAGGCGTTCTCGATCTCCCATACCTCCGTCGACCCCGCGAAGACGACCTCGTCGATCCGGTCGATGTCCATCCCGGCGCCGTTGATCGAGCCCTGGCCCGAGAGCCGGAAGCTGAGGACGGGGGCGCCGGCTTCGCCGACCGGCGGCAGCGCTGCGAGCCGGGCCGGCACCTCGGGCGACGGCTCGAGCCGCCGGGCGGCGCGAAGCTCGAGCAGGTCGAAGCTGTCGTCGCCCCCCGCGAACCGCCGCTCGAAGAAGTTCGTCCCGAGGTCGGGCTCGAAGCTCCGCAGCACGGCCCGCTCCCCGGGCTCGAAGGCGGCGACGATCTCGGCCCGCTCGCCCGGGGAGAGGCGGACCCGCTCGACCCGCTCCGGGGCCGCGAGCAGCCCCCCGTCGGTTGCGATCAGGTCGAACTCGCGCCCGTCGGCGAAGCCGATCTCGTAGACCCGGGCGCCGGAGGCGTTCAGCAGCCGCAGCCGCACCCGCTCGCGGGTTAACTCGAGGTGGGGGTCGAGGGTGCCGTTGACGAGGATCTCGTCGCCGAGCCTCCCGGCCGGGCTGATCACCGACTGCGACTCCTCGAGCGCCCCGGCGTCCGACAGCCGCACGTCCTGAATCATCACCGGGATGTCGTCGATCCCGTAGTCCCGCGGGAGCGCCAGCCGTGCGGCGTCGGGGTCGTCGACGATGAACATCCCGTAGAGGCCGCGGTAGACGTGGTCGGCGGTCCGGCGGTGGGGGTGGGGGTGGTACCAGAGCGTCGCCGCGGGCTGGTCGACCGTCCACTCCGGCGTCCAGCTCTCACCTGGGGCGATCGTCTGGTGGGGGCCGCCGTCGGCGACCGCCGGGAGGTGCATCCCGTGCCAGTGGATCGTCGTCGTCTCCGACCGGAGCCGGTTGGTGACGGTCGGCGCGACGAGGTGGCCGCGCGAGGCGCGGATCGTCGGCGCGAGGTGCGGGCCGTTGGCGCCCCAGGTCGCGGTCGGCTCGCCGGCGACGAGCTCGGCCTCGCCCGCCTCGAGCTCGAGCTCGAACGCAAGCCGGCCCTCGCCATCGCCGCGGGCGTCGACGAGCGGCGGGATCGCGAGCGGATTCGCGAACTCGAGCTCGCCGACGGTGCTCGTCTTCGCGCCCGTCCACGCCCAGAGGGCGAAGGCGGCGAACGCCACGACCGCGACCGCCGCGACGATCGCGCCGATCCTGAGCAGCCGGGCGACCACGCGGGGAGGGTGCTCAGACCGACTTCTGGTAGGCGCGGAACGCGCTCACCGCGAGCCAGGAGCCGAGGACGAGGAAGCCGGCGAGGAGGCCGGCGTAGCCCGCGATCTCGCCCCAGTCGGGCGAGGCGCTGACCGCCGCGCGCCCCGACTCGACCGCCCAGTTGAGCGGGTTGAAGTCGGAGACCGTCTGCATCCACCCCGGCATCAGGTCCTCGACCATGAACGTGGTCGAAAGGAACGCGAGCGGGAGCTGGAGGAAGCTCACCGCGCCGATCAGCGACTCCTCCTTGCGGATCACCAGCGCGAGCGCGTTCGAGAGCGCCCCGAACCCGGCGCCGATCAGCGCCGCGAGCCCGAACAGCACACCGATGCCGCCGATCCCGTTCTCGAACTCGGCCCCGACCACGAGGGCCAGGACGACGATGATCAGCGACTGGATCAGGATCGTCACCGTGCCCTGCAGCAGCCGGCCCGCGATCAGCGCCAGGCGCTGCATCGGCGAGACCAGGAACCGGTCGAGGATCCCGCGGTCGATCTCCTCGATGATCGCCATCCCGCTCCAGCCGGCCGAGAAGAACGCGGTGAACATCACCACCCCCGGGGCGATGAACTGGATGTAGTCGTCGGTCGGGAAGCCGGGGAGCTCGGCGACCGACTCGAACAGCGCCCCGAACAGGAGCAGCCAGATCACCGGCTGGACGAGGGTGACGCCGATCCAGACCGGCTGGCGCACGAGGGCGAGCAGGTCGCGGACGGCGAAGTGCTGGGAGTGCCTGAGAAAGCGGACGATCATCGGTCCTCCTCCTTCGTGGTCTGCTCGCTCTCCGCCTCGGCGGCGCTGAAGGTGCGGCCGGTGTAGCGGAGGTAGACGTCGTCGAGCGATGGGCGGGCGACGGTGACCGAAGCGACCGGGAAGCCGCCGGCGTCGAGTGCCGCGAGCACCGTCGGCACGGTGCGGGCGCCGTCGTCGGCGCGGGCGTGGACCGCCTGCCCGTTGACGACCACCTCGCGGACTGCGTCGAGGCGCTCCAGCGCCGCGCGCACGTCGCCGTCGACGGAGCCTTCGAGCTCGACGTGGATCGCATCGCCGCGCAGCTCGCGCTTGAGCTCGTCCGGCGTGCCCTCGGCGACGATCCGGCCGCTGTCGACGATCGCGAGCGCCGACGCGAGGTGGTCGGCCTCGTCCATGTAGTGGGTCGTCAGCAGCACCGTCAGGCCCTCGCCGGTGAGCCGCTCGATCTCCTTCCACATCTCGGCGCGGACCTCGGGATCGAGCCCCGTAGTCGGCTCGTCGAGGAACAGGACCCGCGGGTGGTGGACGAGCGCGAGCGCGATGTCGAGCCGGCGTTGCATCCCGCCCGAGTACTCGCGGACCAGCCGCCCCGCCGCGTCGGCGAGCCCGAACTGCTCCATCAGCTCGTCGACCCGGCGGTCGAGCGCGCGCCCGCCGAGGTCGTGGAGCTGGCCCTGGAGCTTGAGGTTCTCGCGGCCGGTGGCCTCGTGGTCGAGGCCGCTGTGCTGGCCGACGACGCCGATCGCCTTGCGGACCCGTGCGGGCTCGCCGAGGACGTCGAACCCGCCGACGCTCGCCTCGCCCGAATCGGGATGGGAGAGGGTGGTGAGGATCTTCACCGCCGTCGACTTGCCGGCGCCGTTCGGGCCGAGGAGGCCGAACACCGTCCCCTCCTCGACCGAGAAGCTCAGGCCGTCGAGCGCCCGGACGTCGCCGGGGTAGGTCTTGGTGAGGCCTCGGGCCTCGATCGCGTGCATCGGCTTCCTCCTCGGGAAGATACCTTGATCGATGAGAAACTTAGCAACTAAGGTAATATCGTGATTCGACGTGAGCGGGCGTGGCGAACGATCGGCCCCACGGTAGGGATGGTCCAGGTCGGGAACCGTCCGCAAACGACCCGTCGATTGCCGTCGATGAGAAGACCGCGAGCGAGCAGAGGAGTCATCGCTCCGTGAGCCCGAAGCGAAGGACGAAGGCGGAGCTGATCGGCGAGCTCGGGCTTGCCTTCCGCCGCGAGCAGAACCGCAACCAGGCGTTCGACGAGCGCGCTGCCGAGCGACTGGGGATCAACCTCACCGACCTCCGCTGCATCGACATCATCGAGCAGCACGCGGGCGAGTCGGCGCGGCCGGGGGCGGACGGCGACGAGGCTCGTGGGATCACCGCCGGCGAGCTCGCCGCCGCCGCGCACCTGACCACCGGCGCGGTGACCGCGGTCATCGACCGGCTCGAGCGCGCCGGCTACGCGCGCCGGGTGCGCGATCGCGTCGACCGGCGCCGGATCCGGATCGAGCTCACCCCGAAGGCGCGCCGCGAGACCGCCGAGATCTACGGACCGCGCGGCTGGGCGTTCCACCGCCTGTTCGAGCGCTACACCGTCGCCGAGCTCGAGCTCGTCCTCGACCTGATCCGCCGCAGCGCCGAGGTCGGCGCGGACGAGCTCGCGCGTCTGGGGGAGCGGCCGGAGAGGTCAGACGAGGGGGAGTAGCGACCTTCGGCCGGGTGTGGCGAGCCGCACCCGTCGACGGGTGGTTTCCCCATTGGCGCGTCGCCGCGCCCGCGAGATCCTGAGCTCGCGTCACATCGGTGCCCGGACGTTCGTCTCACTCGAGTAGGCCATCGCCCGCCGAGGGTGTGACCACCGACACAGATCGAACCCGAACGCCGACCTACTTTGTCATCGGACCAGGAGGCCCAGTCGACCATGACCGTCACCCAGCAGATTCCCGAGCGGATGCCTGATCGGGCCCCGCCTCCGCCCCCGAGTCGCCCGTCCGGCCTCGCGCGGCTGGCGAACTTCGTCTCCCGGCGCCGCGGCCGCGTGATCCTCGCCTGGGTTGCGGCGCTGGCGCTGATCGCCGGCCTCGGCCCGGAGCTCGCCGGCGACTGGGAGGCCGACTACAACACGCCCGGCTCGGAGTCCGAGCTCGCGGGCGAGATCCTCGCCGAGCACTTCAACGACGGCGGCTCAGGCGACTCGTTCGACGTCGTCTGGCAGGCGCCGGGCGGGGTCGAGGGCGGCGCCGCCGAGGCGACCGTGAACGAGTTCCTCGCCGAGGCCGAGGGGCTCGAAGGGATCTCCCGCGCCGAGGAGATCCGGGTCTCCGAGGACGGGACGATCGGGATGACCTCCCTGGCCCTCGACCGGCGCGACTGGGACGTTCCGCTCGAGAGCGCCGAGACCCTGATCGAGCGCGCCGAGGAGGCGAGCTCGGACGGCCTGCGGATCGAGCTCGCCGGCGGCAAGATCCAGGAGGCTCGCGAGGCCGCCGATCCCGAGGTGATCGGGATGGGCGCCGCGCTCGTGATCCTGCTGCTCGCGTTCGGCTCGCTCGTCGCCGCCGGCCTGCCGCTGGTGACGGCGCTGTTCGGGCTCGGGATCGCGACCGCGCTGATCGGGATCCTCGCCGCGGTGCTGCCGGTTCCCGACTGGGCGACGGCGGTGTCGGCGCTGATCGGGATCGCGCTCGGGATCGACTATTCGCTGTTGATCCTGACCAGGTTCCGGACCGAGCTCGGCAAGGGGCTCGAACGGCGCGCCGCGCTCGCCACAGCGCTCGAGACCGCCGGGCGAAGCGTGCTCGTCGCCGGGACGACGGTGGTGATCGCCCTCGGCGGGCTGCTGCTGATGCGGCTCTCGTTCATGACCGGGGTCGCGTTCGCGGCGATGATCGCGGTGGTGGTGGCGATGCTCGCCTCGCTGACCCTCGTCCCCGCCCTGCTCGCGCTGCTCGGCCGGCGGGTCGACAAGCTGAAGATCCCGGGGCTCGGCGGCGGCGCCTGGGGCGAGACCGGCCCGCTCGCGGCCCGCTGGAGCCGCGCGGTCCAGCGCCGGCCGCTCGTCGCCGCCGTCACCGGGACGGCGGTCCTGCTCGCGCTCGCTGCGCCGCTGCTCGGGATGCGGCTCGGGTTCCCCGACTTCGGCTCCGACCCGGAGGGGACGACGACCCGCGAGGCCTACGAGCTTGCGAGCGAGGGCTTCGGCGAGGGATCGATGGCGCCGCTGCTGCTCGCCGGTGAGGGCGCCGGGAGCGCCGAGGCTCTTTCCGGTGCCAGCGATCAGATTCGCGACACCGAAGGCGTCGCCTTCGCCGGCGAGCCGGTGCCGAGCCCCGACGGCGAG
>DATHVI010000110.1:0-6524 GCA_035461385.1 Solirubrobacterales bacterium | reverse complement strand
AGACCCTGGATCGCGCTTCGCCCGGGAATCAGCGCTCCCTTGTCGTGACTCCGCGCTCACAGACCCTGGATCGCGCTTCGCCCGGGAATCAGCGCTCCCTTGTCGTGGCTCCGCGCTCACAGACCCACCCCGGCCGGCTCGCGCAGCGCCTCGATGTAGCGCTCGGCGACCATGACGTCGAAGGCGTGGACGTCGACCTCCTCGGCCGAGTAGCGGCCCGGGGTGTAGCCGCGCGTGCGGACCCCCTTCTGGGTCAGCTCGCAGACGTGCCAGTCCTCACGGTTGACCTGGTCCCAGAACTCGATCGCGTCGCTGGGGTCGAACCCGTCGGCGGCGATCGTCTCCGGCTCGAAGTACCACTCGCAGACCACCTCGGTGCGCTCGGCCGCGCGCGGCCAGAGGGTGTGCAGCATCACGTAGTCGGGGTGGAGCGAGACGAGCGCGTTCGGGAACAGCGCGAAGTACAGGACCGAGTCGAGGTCGGCCGCCTCGAGCCCGCTGATCGGCGGGCGCGAGCTCGCGTGCCCGTCGCCGGTGCCCATCGTCTTCGCGTCCTCGCGCAGGGTCATCGACCCTCCGCACCAGGCGCCCGCGCCGACCACCTCCTCGCCGCTCATGTAGTGGCTGAGCTCGTTCAGCTCCGGGTGGACTCCGGGGCAGTGGAGGCACTCGTTGTAGTTCTCGGCGATCGCCTTCCAGTTGGCGTCGACCGCGTAGCGGCGCTCGCCGGCGCGGGCGAGCGAGCCGAGCCGGTAGCGGTCGAGGTGCGCGGCGAGCTCCCCGACGTGGTCGGCGACCTCCGGCGCCTCGCCGCCGAGGTCGACGAAGGCGAGGCCGCCGGCGACGGCGAGCCTGACCGGCACGAGGCCATAGCAGGAGGGCTCGAAGTCCTCGACGCCGTCCATGTGCGGTGCTGCCCGGAGCTCGCCGTCGAGCGCGTACGACCAAGCGTGATACGAACATTGGAGGCGGCGGCGAACGCTGCCCTCGGTCTCGGTCACGATCCGCGCCCCGCGGTGACGGCAGACGTTGAGGAACGCCCGCGGGCGGCCGTCCTCGCCGCCGATGACGACGACGCTGCTCGGCCCGATCTCACGCATCATGAAGCGCCCGGTTTCGGCGACGGCCGACGCGTGCCCGACGCAGACCCAGCCGCTGAAGACGTTGTCGAGCTCCCAGTCGAAGACGGCAGGGTCGGTGAACGCCGCCGGCGGGAGCATCGAGGCGCGCTCGAGCGGCTCGAGGGTCGCGCGGACCTGGGCGGCGTCGAGGTTCAGGGTCATCGCTGGGCGCTCGCTGTTGCTCACTCTCGGCCCTCCTGCCGTGGCGTCGTTGACTTTGTAGTAAATCGCATGTTAGAGTCGCTTGCCGATGGAGGTCAAGGCGGCGGCCGCGGTCGAGTCCGGAGCGCTTCCGTTCGCGCTCACCCCCGCCCAACGGGCACTCCAGGAGCGCGCCCGTCGCTTCGCCGAAGACGTCCTGATGCCGCTCGAGCAGGAGGCCGAGCGGCGCGGTGGACGGCTGCCGGACGAGAAGATCGCGGAGGTGAAGCAGGCGGCCTTCGAAGCACGGCTGCAGGGGGGCCTGCACTCGCCCGAGCACGGCGGCCAGGGCTGGACCCACCTCGAGTGGGCGCTGGTCGAGGAGCAGTACGGCCGGACCACCAACGCGATCCACTGGCACGTCCCGAACGCCTACAACGTCTGGCGCCACGCCTCGCCGGAGCAGGTTGAGCGCTATCTGCGCCCGGCCCTGCGAGGCGAGCTCAAGGATGCCTATGCGGTCACCGAGCGGGGCGCCGGCTCAGACCCGTCAGCGATCGAGGCGACCGCTCGGCGCAGCGACGGCGGGTACGTCCTCAACGGGGAGAAGTGGTTCGTCACCTCGGGCGACGCCGCCGCCGTGCTGATCGTGATGGCCAACCTCGTCGACGGGCCGGATCGCCTGCCGACCCTGTTCGTGGTCGACACCGATGCCGCCGGCGTCGCCTACGTCGACGATCCCCAGTTCACCCACAGCTACCCGGACGGGCATCCGACGATCGCCCTTCGCGACCTCGAGGTCCCCGCCGGCGCGGTGATCGGCGAGGTCGGCGCCGGCGAGAACCTGCAGCGGTCGTGGTTCACCGAGGAGCGGCTCGGGATCGCGGCCCGCTGCGGCGGGGCGATGTGGCGGCTCCTCGACGAAACGGTCGCATGGGCGATCGACCGCGAGCAGGGAGGAGCGCGGATCTACGACCACCAGGGCGTCTCGTTCCCCCTCGCCGACTCGGCCGCGGATGCGACCGCCGGCCGGCTGCTGACGCTGACCGTCGCGATGCTCGCCGACGGCGGCGCCGAGCCGAAGCTCGTCCATCACAAGGCCTCGGTCGCGAAGCTGTTCACGAGCGAGGCGGCGTGGCGGTGCGCCGACCGTTGCGTCCAGGCCTTCGGTGGCCGCGGATACATGCGCTCCAACGTCGCCGAGCGGTTCCTGCGCGAGCTCCGGGTCGACCGGATCTGGGAGGGGACGAGCGAGATCCAGCGCCTGATCATCGCCCGCGGGCTCGAGAAGCGTGGCGTCGAGGCGATCCTCACCTGAGCGGGCCGGCGGGCCCGGGCGCGGCAGGTAGCGATGGACCTCTCCCCGCTCCTCGCGCCGCGGTCGGTGGCCGTGGTGGGAGCCAACGACCGGCCCGAGTCCTACGCCGGGGCGGTGCTCGAGAACCTCGAGCGGGCCGGGTTCGAGGGCGCGGTGTGGGGGGTGAACCCGAGCCGGCGCGAGGCGCTGGGCCGGCCGTGCGTCGCAAGCGTCGCCGAGCTTCCCGAGCCGGTCGACGCGGTCGTCGTCGCGATCCCCGCGGCCGGCGTGCCGGCGGTGGTCCGCGACGCCGGCGAACGGGGCTGCGGCGGCGCGATCGTGCTCTCCGCCGGGCTCGGGGAGGTCGCGTCGGGACGCGAGCTCGAGCGTCAGCTCCGCGAAGCCGCGCTCGCGCACCGGCTGCCGGTCTGCGGGCCGAACGGCAACGGGATCGTCGCCGCCCGCTCGCGGGCGCCGCTGTGGGGCGATTCGGTGGCCCCGTTCGAGCCCGGCTCGGTGGCGATGGTGACCCAGAGCGGCAACGTCGGCGTCAACGCCCTCGGATCGCGGCGCGGGATCGGCTGGCACACCGTCGTCTCGACCGGCAACCAGGCGGTCTGCGACGCCAGCGACTGGCTCGCCGCGCTGGCGGTCGCTGACGGCGTCGGCTCGGTGGCCCTGTTTCTCGAGGGCGACGGAGACGGGGATCGTCTCTGCGAAGCGCTCGCCGCGTGCGCGGAGCGCGGGGTCGGAGTCGCGGTGCTCAAGGTCGGCACGTCGGTGGCCGGGGCGCGAGCCGCGGCGGCCCACACCGGGGCCGTCGCCGGAGACCAGCGCGTCTTCAGGGCGCTGGTCGAGGAGGCCGGCGCGGCCTGGGCGAGCGACCCGCACGAGCTGCTCGAGCTCGCCCGTGCCCTGGCGCAGCCGGCCGCGCGGCCGTCGCGGACCGGAGGACTCGCGGTTCTCACCTGCTCGGGCGGCGACGCGGGCGTAGCCGGCGACCAGGCTGCACAGCTCGGGCTCGACCTCCCCGATCTCACGCCCGCGACCGCGAAGCGCCTCGGCGAGCTCCTGCCCGCGGCGGCGACGATCGCCAACCCACTCGACTACACGGCGATGCTCTGGGACGACCTCGATGCCCTGCGCGAGGTCGTCGCGACCGTCGGAGACGACCCGGGCGTCGATCAGCTGCTGCTGCTCTACGACCACCCGACCGGGCTGTCGGCCGCCGCGGAGCCCGTTTGGCGCGGGGTCCGGGAAGCGCTCGTCGCGGGCGCCGGGCGATCCGCGGCAGCGCCGCTCCTGGCCTCGACGCTGCCGGACCTCGCCGACGAGCGGGCCACGCGCGAGCTGGACCGCCGGGGGATCCCCGCGGTCGGGGGGCTGCGCACCGCCCTCGCGTGCGCGCTGGCGCTGCGTCGGGAGCCCGCCGACCCGCAGCGGCTGCGCGAGATCGGGAGCGCCGCAGGCACGAGGCGGAGCGGCGATCGAGGCTGGATCGGCGAAGGTGAGACGAAGGCGATCCTGGTCGAAGCCGGGATTCCGGTTCCGACCGGCCGCCGCTGCGCGAGCACCGAGGACTGCGTCGAGGCGGCGCGCGCGCTCGGCTACCCGGTCGCGCTCAAGCTCTCCCGGCCGGGCCTGCTCCACAAGGCCGACGCCGGGGCGCTCTTCCTCGGGATCGGCGACGACGACGCGCTTCGCGATGCCGCGCGGCGGCTGCTCGCCTCGCCTGCGGCGGACGGCGCCGAGCTGCTAATCGAGCGGATGGTCGCGCCCGGAGTCGAGCTCCTGGTCGCGGCCCACGCCGATGGGGTCGTCCCGGCGCTCGTCGTCGGCCTCGGCGGCTTCTGGGCCGAGGAGCTCGACGAGGTCGCAATCGTCCCGCTGCCGGCGACCGCGCACCGAGTCGCCGACGCGCTGCGCTCCCTGCGCGCGGCCCCGGTCCTCGACGGCGCCCGAGGCGGCGAGCCGGTCGACGTCGCCGCGATCGCGCGCGTGGCCTCGGCGGTGGGCGACCTGCTCCTCGAGCGCGGCCTCTCCGTGCTCGAGCTCAACCCGGTGATCGTCGACGGATCCGGCGCGACCGCCGTCGACGCCCTCGCCCGCGGCTGACCGCCGCCCTCGGCCGCCCGGGGCCCTTCGAGCGTTCCTCGACTAATCTTGTAGTCAATAGCACGATGTGTTATCGTCGCGCAGTGATCGAGCCGGCGACCTCACCCACCTCGACCGGGGCGGCGGCGTCCGAGTCGCACGGCGGGCCGGCGGAGCTCGCCGCCCCCGGGCCCCCCGGGCGCAGCTCCTACGACGTGATCGTCGTCGGCGGCGGGCACAACGGCCTCACCGCGGCCGCATACCTCGCCCGGGCCGGCCTCGACGTCTGCGTCCTCGAGCGCCGCGAGGTGCTCGGCGGCGCCTGCGTGACCGAGGAGCTGTGGCCCGGGGTGAGGGTCTCGCGTGCCTCCTACGTCGTCTCGATGCTGCAGCCGAAGATCGTCTCCGACCTGCGGCTCGCCGACTACGGCTATCGGGCGATGCCGCTCGACCCGGCCTATGTGTCGCTGACCGAGCGGGGCCCGATCTTCTTCCACAACGAGGTCGAGCGCACCGCCGCCTCGATCGCGCGGCACTCGACCCGCGACGCCGAGGCCTATCCGGCGTTCGAGGCGCTGATGGACCGCGCGGCGGCGTTCGTCAAGCCGATGATGCTGCGCCCGCCGCCGAGCCTCGGCTCGAAGCACCCCGCCGACCTCGGCGGCCTGCTGCGTGAAGCGGGGAGGATCGCCGGGATGTCGCGGGGCGAGGTCCATGACCTGGTCCGGGTGTTCACGATGTCGGTTGGGGATCTGCTCGACGACTGGTTCGTGCTCGACGGGCTCAAGGGGTCGACCGCGTCGAGCGGCGTCGTCGGCGTCTGGGCTGGCCCGCGAACGCCGGGCACCGCGTACAACCTCCTCCACCACGCGCTCGGCGAGTGCGGCGGGATCGAGGGGGCCTGGGGTCAGGTCGTCGGCGGCATGGGGGCGATCAGCGCCGCGATCGCGCGCTCTGCCCAGGCGGCGGGCGCCGAGGTCCGTACCGGGGCCGACGTCGCCTCGATCGTCGTCCGCGACGGGCGTGCGGTCGGGGTCACGCTCGCGGGCGGGGAGGCGCTGCGGGCGCCGATCGTCGTCTCCAACGCGCACCCGCGAACGACCGTCCTCGACCTCGCCGGCGCGGAGCACTTCCCGGACGAAGTCGCCGAGGACATGCGCCGGTACCGCAGCCGTGGCGGCTCGGTGAAGATCAACATGCTGCTCTCCGAGCCTCCTCGCTACGAGGGTGTGAGCGACGAGGAGCAGCGCCTGATGATGCATGCGGGAGTCAACGTCTGCCCCTCGATCGACTACCTCGAGCGGGCCTGGCAGGACGTCTGCCTCGGCCGCCCGGCGGCGCGCCCGTACGTCGAGGCGGAACTGCCTTCGGCCGTCGACTCGACCCTCACCGACGGCGACGGCTGGGTGATGACGATGTTCACCCAGTACGGGCCGCCGGACGAGGACGGGTGGCCGGACGGCGCGCGCGAGCGCTACGCGGACGCGTGCATCGAGGAGCTCGCCCGGTTCGCCCCCAACCTGCCGGACGCGATCGTCGAGCGCGAGATCCTCGCGCCCCCCGACCTCGAGCGGGTCTTCGGGCTCGAGGGCGGATCGATCTTCCAGGGCGAGCAGGGCCTCGACCAGATGGCGTTCATGCGCCCGTCGCCGGCGCTGGCGCGGTACGCGACGCCGGTCCGCGGCCTCTATCTCTGCGGCGCCGGCACCCACCCCGGCGGGGGCGTCACCGGCTGCTGCGGCCACAACGCCGCCCATCGGGTCATCGCCGACCGCAGGTTCGGGCGCCTGCGCCGGCGCCTGCGCGGGCGAGCGGCGGCCTGAGCACCTGCCGGCCGGCGGCGGCGAGGGGTCCCGGCCGCCCGGCGGCGG
>DATHVI010000109.1:0-12282 GCA_035461385.1 Solirubrobacterales bacterium | reverse complement strand
GGATGTGGGGAGGCCGGCGGCGGGGCGGTGGCGGGCTGCGCCGGGGGCGGCTGCGGGGCCGTCGCGGCGGGCCGCTCGAGCCACCGCAGCGCGGCGGCGGCCGACGGGGGCCGGCGCTCGGGGTCCTTGGCGCGCAGCACGGCGACGAGTCGGCCGAGCTCGGGGGTCGAGCCGTCGTGCTTCGCGAGCACCTCGCCGAGCACGACCCCGAGCGAGTAGAGGTCGGAGCGCTCGCTCGGGGGCTCGCCCGCGAAGACCTCGGGGGCGATGTAGCGGCCGGTGCCGAGGACGATCCCGGTTTGGGTGAGCGACGTGGCATCGGCTGGCCGGGCGATCCCGAAGTCGGTCAGCCGCGCGCGGCCGTCGCGGTCGATGAGCACGTTCTGGGCCTTGACGTCGCGATGGAGGATCTCAGCGCGGTGGATGTAGCGGAGCGCGTCGAGGAGCTCGCGTGCGAGCCGCTCCGGGTCGGGGGCGCGCCCGGCCGCGATCCGCTCGGCGAGGTCGCCTCCGGCGACGTACTCCATGACCAGGAACGGCCGCCCGGCCTCGGTCCCGTAGTCGTAGATCCGGATCAGGTTCGTGTGCGCGAGGCCCGCGGCGACGCGCGCCTCGCGCTCGAACCGGGAGAGGTAGGCGGGGTCGCCGGCGAGGGTGTCGGAGAGGACCTTGATCGCCACCGGCCGCCCGAGGCGCTGATCGCGGGCGAGCCAGACAGCGGCCATCCCGCCGCGGCCGAGCGGGCGGTCGAGCACGTAGCGGCCGTCGCGGAGCGCCGCGCCCGCCCGGAGCAGCGCGGAGCCGCCAGTCGCGGCGCCGTCGGTTCCGCCCCCGCTCGAGCCAGGGCCATCCCCGGTCACCGTCGGGGGTTCGAGTCGATCTGTCAGGTCACCCTCGCGATCCACCGCCTCAGGAGACGGATTCCCCCATTCCGGGTGCCCTAACCCGCGAGCCGCAATCATGCCCGGAATGAGCGACGCCCCCGGCACCGGCCGTGAGCACCCCCTCGCCCGCGAGGGCGAGCGCCCGTCGGCGCTCGAGGCGCTCGGGGGGCCGCTCGGGATCGGCGAGTCGGTCGTCCCCCCGGTCGCCTTCGTCACCGCGTACACGGTCTCGGGCGAAGCTGGGACCTCGGCCTGGATCGCGCTCGCGATGGGAGCGGTGCTCGCGCTCGCGCGGATCGTCCGCGGCCAGACGCCGCAATACGCGCTCGCCGGGCTGTTCGGCGTCGGCCTCGCCGCGTTCATCGTCTCGCGCACCGGCCGCGCCGAGGACTTTTTCGTCCCCGGCCTGCTCGCCAACGCCGGCTACGCGCTCGGTTGCTTCGTCTCGATCGTCGTCCGCTACCCGGCGGTCGGCCTCGCCGTCGGCTCGCTCCGCGGCGAGGGCCTCGGCTGGCGCGAGGACGCCGGGCGGCTGCGCGCCTACGCGCGCGCGACCTGGATCTGGGTCGCGATCTTCTCGCTCCGGCTCGCGGTCCAGCTCCCGCTCTACCTCGCCGGCGCCATCGTCGCGCTCGGCACGGCGCGGGTTGCGATGGGCATCCCGGTGTTCGTGCTCGGCCTCTGGCTCACCTGGCTCGTGCTCCGCACCTACGAGCCGGACCTGCTCTCGCGCCGTCGTCCGCCGCCGTCGAGTGCGGGGTGAGAGCCACCACACCGGGGCGGCTTACCGCCGGCTTAACCGGAGACGGGTAGATTGCACCCGTGGCCGTCGGGTAGAAGCCCGGCGATCGAACCAATGCAGTGCCCGCGCGCAGCCACCACCTCCGCGGACGCACGACGAGCGAAGGTGAAAGATGGCCGAGATCAGCGCCAAGAGCACGAGCCCCAAGAGCACCAACCGGAAGCTGAAGGTTCGCCCCGGCCCGGAGCACGTTCAGCCGGTGGCGAACGAGACCCGCGACCGGATCATCACCGCGATCGTCACGATCGTCCCGTTCCTCGCCGTCGGCTTCGCCGCCTGGCAGGCGTGGCAGGGGATCCTCCACGCGAGCGACCTGATCGTGTTCGCGATCCTCTACGTGCTGACCGCGGGCGGGGTGACGATCGGCTTCCACCGCCTGTTCACTCACCGCAGCTTCAAGACCAGCCCGCCGATGCGGGCGCTGTTCGCGATCCTCGGCTCGGCGGCGATCGAGGGCCCGGTGATCTCCTGGGTCGCCGACCACCGCAAGCACCACGCGTTCTCCGACCGCCCGGGCGATCCCCACAGCCCCCACGTCGATCACGGCGTCGGCTGGCTCGGCGCCCTGCGGGGCCTGCTCCACGCCCACGTCGGCTGGATCTTCATCCACACCGAGCGCGGCGCCAAGGACCGCTACGCGCCCGACCTCCAGAAGGACCGGGTCGTCCGCTTCGTCGACCGCACCTTCCTGCTCTGGGCGGTCGCCGGGTTCGCGGTCGCGTTCGGCCTCGGGGTCGCAATCGGCGGCACGGTGATCGCCGGGCTGACGGCGCTGCTTTGGGGCGGCGCGGTGCGGATGTTCTTCGTCCACCACGTCACCTACAGCATCAACTCGCTCTGCCACTTCTTCGGCCGGCGCAAGTTCGACACTCCCGACGAGTCACGCAACCTCGCCTGGCTCGCGCCGCTGACGCTCGGCGAGGCCTGGCACAACAACCATCACGCCTTCCCGACCTCGGCCGAGCACGGCATGGGCCGCTGGCAGCTCGACCCATCGGCGCTCGTGATCCGCGGGCTCGAGAAGCTCGGGCTCGTCTGGGACGTGGTCCGGATCAGCCCCGAGCGCCAGGCGTCGAAGGCGGTCGTCTAGCTAGACAGGCCCCCCCTCGAGGGCGGTGATACGCCCCGGATCGACGATCAGACCCTTCGCGAGTTCTTCGCGGATCCCGAGGCGATGCCCGGCTCTATGAGACGGACCCGGAGCGGTTCAGGGAGCTGATCCGCAGCGACGCTTCGGCGGACGATGTGGTCGCCCTCGCACATCAACGGAGGTGGTCGAGCGGTTCAGTGGAGTTGCTCGCCGATGCTGATGCCTTACGAGCATCTAGCGCGTCGCTGCTGCGTTGAAACGGATGCAGGAGACGCTCGGGTACCGACCGCACCGGCGGACGCCTAGCGACGAGGCTGCTCCAGGCCCATACGGTCCCGACGAATCACCGGCGGATCGACGGCTCGGACGTTCGAGCGCCGGGTTGGGTGATGCGGGCGGCGAGGAGACAGAGATCGTCGGTGAGCGTGCCGAAGGCGAAGTCGGCAACGCGTGCGCGCAGGACGGCGACCGCCTCGGCCGGTGAGGGCTTGTGAAGACCGCCGAGCGCACCGCTCACGCCGTCGAGTCCGAACAGCGTGCCGTCGCGCCGTGCTTCGGTCAGCCCATCGGTGTAGAGCAGCACACCCCCGCCGCCCGTCGCCCCCCGCGAACCCTCCGCGCATCCGATGTCCGAGCCAAGTCCGAGCACGGTTCCCTGCCTCAGCGCCGTAAGCTCCTCGCCGTCATCCAACCACAGCGCGGGAGGATGGCCGGCGTAGGCCCAGCGCACGAGCTGTTCACTGGGGAGGTAGGTGACGCAGGCGGCGGTGACGAACTCGGCGCTGGTCCCGGCCCGCTCGATCAGCGCGGTGTTCGCCCAGCTCAGCAGGCGACTGGGATCATCGGAGAACGGTGCGGTTGCGGCGAACGTCGTTCGAATGAACGAGGCACGCCGCGCCGCCTGCAAACCGTGGCCGACGACATCGCCGACGACCAGCACGGTGGAATCCTGCGGCCCCTCAGCCACCAGGTAGAAGTCGCCACTGACCCGCTCGGCGACGGCGGGCAGGAACGCCGCGGCCAGCTCCAAGCCGGGACGCCGCGGCAACTCTGGGGGGGTCAGCGCATCGCGGATCGCGCGCAGATCCTCCAACTCCTGCGCCGCCGTCTCAAGACGCCCACGCAGCAGGGCAAGATGCTCTTCGCGCACCGCGGCCTCATCGCGGAGTCGCGCGATCAGCGTGTCCTGGCGGTGCTCCAGGTCATCCCGATCACGGATGTCGCGCTGCTGGGCCTCTACCTCCGAGCGCAGCCGCCGAAGCTCTTGATCATCCTTGCGACGCTCTTCGCTCACGCCCGTTCCGTCGAGTCAAGGGGGTCCGGGTTCCTGTCGTATCGTGTCGCATCGCCAGCCACTTGTCCATCCGCGGACAGAGCCCGACAAGGACAGGGTGTGGGCGCCTTGAGCTAACCCGCCGCTCGATGCCGTGTTCGATGACAAGCGGCTGCGCCGCTGTCTAGGCCAGGGGCGCCGCGGGGCCGGCCGCCGCTGCGGGCAGGCCGGGCCCTCAGGCGATGCTCGCCAGCTCGGCGGTCACCGGGGCCTCGGTTTCGCCCGCGGCGTCGGCCTCGGCGCGGGCGAGCGCGAGCTTCAGGAACGCCTTCGCTGCCGGCGGCTGGCGCCGGGTCGCGCGCCAGACGAGCGCCACCGGCCAGGTGATCGGCTCGGGGCGGAACGGGCGGAGCGCGATCGGCGGGCCGTCCTGCTCGGCGACCGAGCGCGGCAGCACCGCGACCCCGAGGCCCTTCGAGGCGAGCGCCCGGACCGCGGTCATCTCGGTGCAGACGAAGGCGATCCGGGGCTCGAGGCCGCGCTTTCCGAGCGTCGCCTCGAGGCGCCGGCGCAGCGCCGAGTTGTCGCGGTGCGTGATCAGGTCCTCGGCGGCGAGCTGCTCGAAGGTGATCCCGGTCCGGTCGGCGAACGGGTGGTCGACCGCCGAGACGGCGACGAACTCGTCCTCCCACAGCAGCGTCGCCGCGAAGTCACGGCCGATCGCGTCGGGGTCGACCGAGGCGAAGGCGCAGTCGAGCTCGTCCTCGCGGACCATCGCCAGCATCTCCTCCTGCGTGTCCTCGACCATGTGGATCGAGACCCCGGGGTGCATGCCGCGGAACTCGGCCAGGACCCCGTAGAGGTCGTAGGGCCCGAACGGGTAGGTGCCGCCGATCCGCACCGTGCCCCGCAGGAGCCCGGTCAGCTCCTCGAGCTGGTTGTGGAGGTCGTCGACCTCGGCGAGGACGCGGTGCGCCTGGGCGAGGATCACCTCGCCCTCCTCGGTCAGCTCGACCGAGCGGCTGTTGCGGCGGAAGATCTCGATCCCGAGCTCGGCCTCGAGCCGGCGGATCTGTTGCGAGATCGCCGATTGGGCGACGTAGAGCTCCTCGGCGGCCTTGGTGAACGATCGATGGCGGGCGACGGCGGCGACGGTGCGGAGGTGCCTGAATTCCATGGCCGTACATGGTGCGGGTGGGCGACCTAGAAGTCAAAGACAAGTTCGTGCTGCGATCGATCACATCCGCTGATGACCGCCGTCTGCAACCGGTGGTCAGGCTCGACGCGCGAGGACCTGATAGATCGAGGTGAAGCCGGTCTCGAAGCCGTTGCGGGCGGCGCGGAGGTAGAGGCGCCAGACGCGCACCCGTTCGGGGCCGGCGAGCCGGATGGCGTCGTCGAGGCGCGCGTCGAGCCGCCGCGCCCAGTGGCGGAGCGTCTCGGCGTAGTCGGCCCTGAAGCCCTCCGTGTGCTCGGTCTCGAATCCCGCCCGCTCGAGCGCGAGCAGCACCCGGGAGAGGTGGAGCGGATCGGCGTCGGGGAAGACGTAGCGCTCCGAGAACGGGCCGGCCGCGGGGTCGGTGTGGCGAAGCCGGGCGATCCCGTGGTTGAGCAGCCGCCCGCCCGCGGGCAGGAGCCCCGCGAGGCGCTCGGCGTAGAGATCGATTCGCTCGGCGCCGACGTGCTCGACCATCCCGATCGACGCGATCGCGTCGAAGCGCTCGCCGGCGAGCTCGCGGTAGTCCATCACCCGGATCTCGACCCGGTCGCCGACGCCCGCCTCGGCCACCCGCTCGCGCGCTACCCGTGCCTGCGGCTCCGAGAGCGTGATCCCGACGACCTCGACCCCGTGGCGGCTCGCCGCCCAGACCGGGAAGCTCCCCCACCCGCAGCCGACGTCGAGGACCCGCTCGCCCGCCGTGAGGTCGAGCTTGCGGCAGATCAGCTCGAGCTTTCGCTCCTGGGCGCGGTCGAGGGTCTCGTCGGGATCGGCGGCGGCCCCCTCGTGGACGACCTCGCCTCGCCAGCGCCGGTCGCGATCGAATGCCGCGCAGCTGTAGGTCATCGAGGAGTCGAGGAAGAGGGCGAAGTACTCCGGCGGCAGGTCGTAGTGGTGGCGTACGGCGCGCGCGTCGCGCTCGCGCGAGCGCCGCGAGCCGCGCGGGCGAAGCTCGGCGCGCGGCGGCCGCGGCGGCCGGATCGGCCCGACCGCGCGCAGCGCCGCGAGGGCGAGCCGCGCCCGGGCGCCGGCGTCGAGCCCCGGCGGCTTCCAGTGCTCGAGCAGGTCGATCGCGAGGTCGATGTCGTCGACCTCGAGCTCGCCGGCGACGTAGGCGCGACCGATCCCGAGCTGCCCGGGGGAGAGCAGCGCGTGGGCGAGCGCCAACCGGGAGCGGACGGTGAAGGTGGGACCCCCGGGGCGGGTCGGCTCGACCCGGGTCCCGTCCCAGAGCGCGACCGTGAACGGGCGGTCGGGGAAGGCGCGCTCGAGCTCGCGCCGGAACGGTGTGGTGCTGGAGAGCGCCATCGCGACGCGAGATTACGAGCTCGGCGCTCCGCGCGCGGTGCCGACCGGGGGCCCTGCCGCCCCTGGCCGCCGCTGGGTGAGGCGGATTTTGCATCGCAGCGATGCAAAATCCGCCTCAGCTGGGAATGGCGCGGGGGGCGAGCGGATGTTCGCGTCGCCGCGGGCGCGATCCGCCTCAGCGGTCGGCCCGGGGCGTCGCGCATACGTTCGCGCGGTCGGGGGCGGCACGCATACGCTCGCGCGGTCGGGGTACTGCGCAGGCATGTCGACGCTTGCCGTGATCGTGATCGTCGTCGCCGTCCTCGCGCTCGCCGCGCTCACGGTCGGCGCCTCGACCCGGGGCCGTCGCCGCAGCGCCGCCGAGCGCCGGCGGCTGGCGAGGGAGGTCGAGGCGCACCACGAACGGGCGCAGGCCAGCGCCGGGCGCGCCCGCAAGCTCGAGCCGAAGGCCGAGTACCATCGCCAGAAGGCGGTCGAGCACGCCGAGATGGCCGATCGCCACCGCGAGACCGCCGACGAGCACGCGGCGCGAGCAGCACAGATCGAGGACGACGCGCTTCGCGCCGGCGAGGATGCGGTCCGCCACGGGGCCGCGGCGCACGAGCGCGACCAGAAGCTCGCCGACTGAGCCCGGTCCCAGACAGAAGCTCGCCGACTGAGCCCGGTCCCAGCCGCGGCCCCGGCGGCCCCGCGGTTCCTCAGCGTCGATCCGGCGATGGCGTCAACCGCTGAGAAACCCGAGACGGGCGGCAGGGGGTAGGCTCGGGCGATGGACGTCCTCGTCGCCGGAGGCCACGGCAAGGTCGCGCTGCGGCTGCTCGGGCTGCTCGCCGGCCGCGGCGATCGCGCCCGCGGCCTGATCCGCAACCCCGACCACGCCGCGGACCTCGAGCGCGCCGGCGCCGAGCCGGTGCTGTTCGACCTCGAGGCGGGCGGGGCGCCGGTCGAGCAGGTCGAGGGCGCCGACGCGGTCGTCTTCGCCGCCGGGGCGGGACCGGGAAGCGGGCCGGAGCGCAAGCGGACGGTCGACCTCGGCGGCGCGCTGACGCTGATCGACGCCTGCCGCGCGGCCGGGATCGATCGCTACGTGATCGTGAGCGCGATCGGCGTCCGCAACCCCGGCGAGCACTCGGGGCCGATGGAGCCGTACCTCGACGCCAAGGCCGAGGCCGACGCGGCGCTGCGGGAGTCGGGCCTCGCCTACACGATCGTCCGCCCGGGCTCGCTCACCGACGAGCCGGGGTCGGGCCGGGTCGAGGCCGCGATCGCGCCGAGCGGGATCCGTGGCGAGATCAGCCGCGACGACGTCGCCGCGACGCTGCTCGCGACGCTGGACGAGGCCCGCACCGCCGGGCTCAGCTTCGACCTCATCGCCGGTGAGGCGCCGATCGCCGACGCGATCGCCGGCCTGGTCTCCGGCGAGCCGGGCGCCGGGTAAGCCCCGCCGCACGCCCGCCGCGCCGGCTCTCGAACCGGGCCGATGTTTGCGGGACCGCCGCAACGGGAACGCGCCTATCTCAGCCCGATCGAGAGAGAGGTCCTCAGATGCTCGTCCTGACGCCAGCAGCAAACGAAGCCGTACAGGCGATAGTCACCCAGATGGGCTCCGGCGAGGGCGCCGGCCTGCGGATCAGCCCGGCCGAGGGTCGCGCTGACGGCGCCGCCTCGAGTGGCGAGCTCCAGCTCGCGGTCGTCACCGAGCCCGAGCCCGAGGACACCGCGATCGAGGGCGCGCCGGTCTACGTCGAGCCGTCGACTGCGGCCTTCCTCGAGGACAAGGTCCTCGACGCCGAGGTCGCCGAGGAGCAGGTGCGCTTCAGCCTCTACGACCAGCCGAACTCCTAGCGTCGACGCGCCCCGGCGCCCAGCCGGGACGGCGGCGGCCGGGCGCCGGGCTGCACCCCCCCGGCGCCCGGCGGCCTGGCCGCCCGGCTGGCGCCGCCGCCCGGCGGCTTCACGGTCAGATCCGCACCGTCTCCGCGCCGAGCTCCTCGGCGATCGCGAGGTCGGGCGAGTAGTCGATCGGGACGGCGATCAGCGACGGGACGTCGAGGGTGAGCGCGTGGGCGATCCGCTCGCGGTAGTCGTCGACCGACTCGCAGCGCCAGGCCGGGAGGCCGAACGACTCGGCGAGGGTGACGAAGTCGGGGTTCTCGAACCCGGTGCCGAAGTGGCGCCCGAACCGCTGCTCCTGCTTCCAGACGATCGAGCCGAACTCGCGGTTCTCCCAGACGACGTTCACGAACGCCGTCCCGAGCCGCTTCGCCGTCTCGAGCTCTTGGGCGTTCATCAGGAAGCCGCCGTCGCCGGAGATCGCGACGACCTTGCGCCCCGGGCGGACGAGCTTCGCCGCGATCGCCGCCGGGACCGCGAACCCCATCCCCGCGAGGCCGTTGGCGATCAGCACCGTGTTCGGCTCGTGCGCCGGCCACAGCCGCCCGATCCAGAGCTTGTGCAGGCCGACGTCGGAGACGAGGATGTCCTCGCGGCCGAGCAGCCGGCGGATCTCGAGCAGCGCCCGCGGCGGGCGGATCGGGAACGAGTCGTCCTCGCCGGCGACCCCGAGCCGGCCGATCACCGCCTCGCGCAGCCGCGGCGACCCGCCCCCGGCGGTCGCGTCGCGGCACTCCTCGGTCAGCCGCGAGAGCGTCGCGTAGGGGTCGCCGACGAGCTCGACCTCGGGGATGAAGTTCTCGTCGGTCTCCGCCGGCACCGAGTCGATGCAGACGATCCGCCGGTCGCGGTTCGGGTTCCACAGCGCCGGCGAGTGCTCGACGAGGTCGTAGCCGACCGCGATCACGAGGTCGGCCTCGTCGAAGCCCGCCATGTCGAAGTCGCCCGCCTGCAGCCCGACGGCGCCGAGCGCGCGCTCGGAGTCGGCGTCGATCAGGCCCTTGGCCATGAACGTCTCCGCGACCGGGATCCCGGTCGCGCGCGAGAACTCGCGCAGCGCCGGGGCGGCGCGGGCGCGGACGACGCCGTTGCCGGCGAGGACCACCGGCCGCTGAGCCTGCTTGATCGCCTCCGCCGCGTCGAGCACCAGCCGCGCCGGCGGCTCGACCGTCGCCACCGGCGCCCGCCGAAGCGGCTCGTGCGGGGCGTCGCCGGGGATCGGGGCCGCCATCACGTCCTCGGGGAGCTCGAGGTGGGTCGAGCCCGGCTTCTCGGACTCGGCGACCCGGAACGCCTTCCGGACCGCCTCGGCGGTGATCGCCGGGTCGGAGATCCGCGCGTTCCACTTCGTGATCGGCCGCATCAGGCTGATGACGTCGATGTGCTGGTGCGACTCCTTGTGCATCCGCTCGAGGTCGGCCTGCCCGGTGAGCGCGACCAGCGGCGCCCGGTCGAGGAACGCGTCGGCGACCGCGGTCGCGAGGTTCGTCGCCCCCGGCCCGAGCGTCCCGAGGCAGACCCCGGCGCGCCCGGTCAGCCGCCCCCAGACGTCGGCGATGTAGGCCCCGCCCTGCTCGTGGCGAACGGGGACGAACTCGATCTCGCTCTCGGCGAGGGCGGCGTTCAAGTCGAGGGTCTCCTCGCCCGGGATCCCGAAGACGTGCTCGACGCCCTCCGCCTCGAGGCAGCGGACGAGGAGCTGGGCGGTGGTCGCCGGGCTCGGCATCGGGCGAAGGCTACGCCGTTCGCGCGCTCGACCCGGGCCGGCGTCCCCGCGACGCTGCGGCCCGCTCAGCGATGCCTGGGCCGGCGCCGCGACCGGGGCGAGCGGCGGCGAGCCGGCGGGCGCTCGGGCGGCGCGTGAACGTGCTCCGGGCGGCCGTGGTCGAACTCGCGCCCGAGCCCGAGGCTGGTCGCGATCCGCCGCATCTCGGAGAGCTGATCGGGAAGCACGAAGCTGACCCCCGCGCCGTCGCGTCCGGCGCGGGCGGTGCGGCCGATCCGATGCACGTAGGCGTCGCGGTCGCCGGGGGCGTCGAAGTTGATCACGTGGGTGACGTCGTCGACGTCGATCCCCCGCGCGGCGACGTCGGTGGCGATCAGGGTGTCGACCCTGCCGGAGGTGAACCGGTCGAGCGCCTTGCGGCGCTGCGCCTGCGACTTGTTGCCGTGCATCGCCACCGCCTCGACCCGCTTCTGGGCCAGCCGCTTGACGAGCCGGTCGGCGCCGCGCTTGGTGCGGACGAAGACCAGCGTCCGGCCTCGCTCCCGGTCGCGGAGCTCGGCGACGAGCGCCGAGACCTTCTCGTGGTGGGCGAGGTGGACGAAGCGATGCGAGACCTCGCCGCGGTCGTCGGCCTTCGGCTCGTGGACGTGGCGAACGGGGTTCTTCGTGTAGGCGCGCGCCTGGGCGCCGGCGGCCGCCTCGAGGGTGGCGGAGAAGAACAGCGTCTGGCGCGAGCGGGGGGTCGCGGCGACGATCCTGTCGACCGCCGGCTTGAACCCCATGTCGAGCATCCGGTCGGCCTCGTCGATCACCAGGATGCCGACCTGGGCGAGGCCGAACGCGCCGCGCTGGAGCAGGTCCTCGAGCCGCCCCGGGGTCGCGACGACGATCTCGGCGCGGGCGGCGCGCTTCGCCTGCGGGGCGATCGCGACGCCGCCGTAGACCGGCGCGACCGAGAGCCCGCGGGCGCGAGCGACGGCGGTCAGCTCGTCGACGATCTGCGTCGCGAGCTCGCGCGTCGGCGCCAGCACGAGCGCCCGCGGACCGCGTCCGCCCGCCTCGAGGCGGTCGACGATCGGCACGCCGAATGCGAGCGTCTTGCCCGACCCGGTCGGCGACTGGACGAGCACGTCGCGCCCAGCGAGGACGTCGGCGATCACCAGCTCCTGGACCGCGAACGGCGCGCGGATTCCGCGCCGCTCGAGCGCTTGGTCGACCGGGCGCGAAACGCCCAGCGCTTTGAATGAGGACAAGCGGTGCCTAGCCGATCTTGGCGGCTTCCTCGAGCCGCCGGCGCGCCTTGACCACCGCCGGGACCGAGCAGCTCACGGCCTTCGCGATCTCGCCGTTGGGGCGGTCGGGGGCGCGCATGATCTCGAAGTCGATCAGCGCCTGGCGGCGGAGCTTGGCCCGATCCTCGCGGGTCGTCCCCTCGACGCCGATGCAGGCCGCCTCGGCGGCCAGCGAGCGGCGGCACTGCAGGCAATGGGTGCCCTGCTCGTCGTCGGTCCAGCCGGCGGGGAGCTCGTCGCGCTCGCGACCTTCCATCCACCTGATCGTCACTGCGCAGCGGTCGCAGGTCCAGGAGATGGCGGTCGTCGTCGCGGTGGGCATCTATCGCTCCTTCGGGTCTTGTCTTTGGCTTCTCGTCGTCTTATCTTGCGGCGTCCCGGTCGGCGCGGGGGATGACTTCCGCGCCTGGTCTGCGTTCGTAACCGGCCCTGCACTCGGCGCGGCCGTGGAGACAGTGCGACCCGTGAACGGCTGGAGCGCGACCTACGCACGTCATCACGGGCGCACAGCGAAACGAACTCTTTCGGACGCCGGGGCGGCATCCGACGGCGCGTACGGTAGCACGTCGGCGCCCTCGACCCGTTCCCGGGAGAACGGAAACCGCCCTCGGAGCAGGCTTTTTGCGCTGCGGCGCGCTGGCCCCCGGCCGCGCGTGCGACCGGGCGCGCGGCCGCCCGGCCGCCCGGCCGCCGCTCGGATCGCGACCCCCGGCTAGGAGCGGCTGCGAGCCGGCTCGCCGAGCGCCTCGCTGAATCGATCGGCCCAGCCGCCGGCCCCGATCCGGCGGGCGCGCT
>DATHVI010000108.1:0-1571 GCA_035461385.1 Solirubrobacterales bacterium | reverse complement strand
CGGGTCGCGATCGAGTCCGGCGAGCCGCACTCGGCGATCTTCTACGGGCCCCCGGGGACCGGCAAGACGACACTGGCGCGGATCATCGCGGCACGCTCCCGGGGAGCCTGCGAGGAGCTCTCGGCCGTCAACGCGGGGCGGGCGGAGGTGCGCGAGGTGATCGCCCGAGCCGAGCAGCGCCGTGCCTCCGGCCGGCCGACGATCTTCTTCCTCGACGAGATCCACCGCTTCAACAAGGCACAGCAGGACGCGCTCCTGCCGGCGGTCGAGGAGGGGCTGTTGACTCTGATCGGGGCGACCACCGAGAACCCCTACTTCGAGGTCAACTCGGCGCTGCTCTCGCGCTGCCAGATCTACGAGCTGCGCGAGCTCGGAGCCGCCGAGATCCGGACGCTGCTCGATCGCGCGCTCGCCGATTCCGAGCGCGGGATCGCCGATCCGCCCCCGATCGACGAGCTCGCGCTCGAGGTCCTCACCGAGCGATCGGGCGGCGACGCGCGGACCGCGCTCGCCGCGCTCGAACGCGCGACCGAGGCGGCGTCGGCGACCGATGCCACCGTCGACGTCGCCGCGGTCGAGGACGCGCTCCAGCGCAAGGCGCTGACCTACGACCGAGCCGGCGATCGCCACTACGACTACATCTCGGCCTGGATCAAGGCGACCAGGGGCTCGGACCCCGACGCCTCGCTCTACTACCTCGCGGTGATGCTCGAGGGCGGCGAGGACCCGCGATTCATCGCCCGCCGGATGGTGATCCTCGCCTCCGAGGACGTCGGCAACGCCGACCCCCAGGCGCTCGTCGTCGCCACCGCTGCGGCTCAGGCCGTCGACCGCGTCGGCCTCCCCGAGTGCGCGCTCAACCTCGCCCAGGCGGCTGCCTACCTCGCCCTCGCCCCGAAGTCGAACGCGGCGACGAAGGCGATCTCGGCCGCGATGCGCCACGTTCGCGAGCACGGCGCGAAGCTGCCGCCCGACTACCTGCGCGACGCCCACTACCCGGGGGCGAAGCGCCTCGGCCGCGGCCAGGGCTACGTCTACCCGCACGACGAGCCGGGCGGGGTGGCGGGTCAGCCGCTGATGCCGCCCGGGCTTGCCGGCACCCGGTTCTACGAGCCGACCGACCGCGGGTTCGAGGCCGAGCTCCGGCGGCGGATCGAATCGATCAGGCGCCGGCTCGGTCCAGCGTGAGCGGCCCGGATCCCCGACCGCTCGGTGGTACGGTTTGGGCACCACTCGGAGCGAGGAAAGTTGAGCACGATCCGTATCTGGCTGCCACTGGCGGCGCTGGCGTTGCTGGCGGGCGCGGTTCTCGCCCAAGGACTCTCCGCGGCGAAGCGCGCGAAGCCGAAGACCGTGCTCGTCAGCCGCCAGAGCGCGAAGCAGGGCGGTGCCGGCGGCAACTCGACGTCGTACCTTCCGAAGGTATCCGCGAACGGCCGCTTCGTCGCGTTCTCGAGCGCGGCGACGAACCTGGGCGGGAACCCGGGGTTCGACAATTCGTTCCTCTACGACCGCAAGCGCCGGCGCCTCACGTTCGTCGCCCGCGCCAACGGCCCGGGCCGGGCGGCCGC
>DATHVI010000107.1:0-3946 GCA_035461385.1 Solirubrobacterales bacterium | reverse complement strand
TGTCAACCCCTCGACGCGCCCGCTCGTCGACCCGAGGCGCGACCTCCCCCAGCCTCGCCCCGGCGAGCCGAGCGCGCCGCTCGACTTCGCCGGCAACGCGACGACCGCGACCCCGTGTGCCGACTTCGACACCGAGAGCGCCTCCTGCTTCAACGACCACCCGTTCGAGGTCCCCTCCGGCCCCGGGATCGACAACGGCCGGGTGACGGTGCGGATCGGTTGGGCCGAGCCGGTGAGCGACTGGGACCTGAAGGTCTTCCGCGACAGCGACGGCGATGGAAGCTCGGTCGGCGAGACCGATCTCGTCGGCTCGTCGGGCTCGGCCCCGACGACGTCCGAGGAGACCACGTTCACGGCCCCGCCCGCGGGTGGCGCATACGTGGCCCGGGTGATCAACTACGCCGCCGTCTCACCCTACGAGGGGACGGTTGCGTTCGCGAAGACGGAGTCGTCCGGGATCAGGCTGCGGCGCGAGCGCTGGACGCTCACCTGCCGGCGCCGCGCCTCCGGCAAGGTTGCGGCGCTGCGCAAGCTGCACGTCGCCCGCGGCGACAGCGTCCCCGTCGACCTCCGCCGCGCCTGCCGGCGGTAGACGCGCGACGGGCGAAGCGCGCCGGTCGGCCGCCGGCGCCCGGCGACTAAGGTTGTCGGCGATGCCCGTCCTGGTCCTGCTGTTCATCGCGTTGCCGATCGTCGAGCTGCTGGTGGTGATTCAGGTCGCGCGCGGGATCGGCGTCGTCCCCACCCTCGCCCTGATCGTCTTCACGGCGATCGTCGGCGCGATCCTCCTTCGCTCGCAGGGCCGCGCCGCCTGGCGACGCTTCAACCTCGCCCTCGCTGAGGGGCGAGTCCCAGCGCGCGAGACCGCTGACGGGGCGATGATCATCTTCGGCGGCGCCCTGCTCCTGACTCCGGGGTTCGTCACCGACGCCACCGGGCTGGCCCTGCTCGCACCGCCGACGCGGGCCCTGGTCCGACGCGGGATCAGCGGGATGGCGCGCCGCCGGCTGGCGTTCACCTGGTGGGTCGCGCGGCCGGGGCGAGGGCGCGGCGGGCCGGGGCCGGGACCAGGGCGCGGCGCGCCGGGGGCGGGACCGGGCCGCTACGGCGCCGGGCCGGGGGACTACGACTACGAGGGCAGCGCCCGCGAGGTGAGCGACGCCGAGCACCAGCTGCCGGACGCAGGCGGCGGTGATCACGATCGCTGACGCGGTCGCGATCGAGCTCGCCTCCCCGGAGGGCGAGGCGGTCCGTGTCGAGTGGGATCCCGGCGCACTCGATCGCGACCGGCTCCACGACCTCTCGACTCCAACCTGGACCCTGTCGGGCGAGGTCGACTGGGACGAGATCGAGGCGCTGCGGATCGTCTCGGCGGCGATCCCCGACGGCCGCGCCGTCGCCCTCGTCGCGTTGCGGCCCGCGGGCGCGGCCGGCCACGGCGACGACGTGGTGGCCGCCGCGATCGTCGCCGACGCCGACGCGACCGAGATCGACGAGCCGCTGCTCTCGGTCGAGACCGACGCCGACGGGATGCCGGCCCGGATCGCGCTCGAGCTTCGCTTCGGCTCCGAGACGATCCCGCTGCGAGTCGCCGGCGACGTCACCCGCTCGGCGCGTGACTCGCACGCAGGCGTCGAGCTCGTCCGCGCCGAGCTCGAAGTCCGCCTCGACGGCAAGCGCTCGGCAGGGACGTTCGACGTGCTCGGCGCAGACACGGGGGCGGCTCGCTAACAATCCCGCGGCGATGTCGATCCGGGCCGTGATCTCCGACTTCGGCGGCGTGCTGACGACGCCGCTCCTTGGCTCGTTCCTCGCCTTCCAGGACGAGACCGGGATCCGCGCCGAGACGCTCGGCGTCGCGATGCATCGGATCGCCGAGCGCGACGGCGCCCATCCGCTGTTCGAGCTCGAGAAGGGCCGGGTCACCGAGGCCGCGTTCCTCGACCGGATGGCCGCCGAGCTCGAGCCCGAACTCGGCCACCGTCCGGACATGCACCGCTTCCGCGAGATCTACTTCGAGGCGCTCGACCCGAACGAGCCGATGATCGAGCAGATGCGGAGGATCCGCGATCGCGGCTACCGGATGGCGCTGCTGACCAACAACGTCCGCGAGTGGGAGCCGTACTGGCGCTCGATGATGCCCGTCGACGAGGTCTTCGAGCTCGTCGTCGACTCGGGCTTCGTCGGGATCCGAAAGCCCGAGCCCGAGATCTACGAGCTCACCGTCGAGCGCCTCGGCGACGGGATCGAGCCCGAGCACTGCCTGTTCGTCGACGACGTCGAGGTCAACGTCGAGGCAGCCCGCTCACTCGGCATGTCGGCCGTGCACTTCCGCGACAACGACCAGGCGATCGGCGAGATCGACGCGGCTCTTCGCTGAGCTGGCCGGCGGGCGGTAGCCTCCGCGCCATCACCACCGTAATCCCGATCGAGGAGCTTCGCCGCAGCCCGACGGCGGCGCTGTTTCAAGGGCGAGAGGACGTCCCGATCTCGATCTTCGTCACCGAGTACGAACGGGGCCAGGGACCGCAACTTCATCTCCGTCCCTGCCCCGAGGTGTTCGTGGTCCAGACCGGAACCGCCGCATTCGCGGTCGACGAGGCGTAGCTCACCGTGGCCGCCGGCCATGTTGTGATCGTCCCCGAGCAGACGCCGCACGGATTCAAGTCCGCAACGTTGCGGGTGGTGAGCGTGCATCCGAGCGGGACGGTCGAGCAGAGCGATCTCTGAACCCCCGCTTGGTCGGACGGCCGGCGCAGCGCGTGCCCCGACCGGCGGACCTGCGATGAGTTTCACGCCGACATCCGGTCGACAGGATGTGGCCGCAATGGAGCGCTGAGCCGGACAAGGGTGATTCCCGGGCAAGCGTGACCCCGGGTCGGCGAAGCGCGAGAAGGGAGAGACCGTGAACTGGACGCTTGAAGTTGTCGTCGTTCCCGTTTCCGACGTCGAGCGGGCGAGAGGGTTCTACGTCGACAAGGTCGGCTTCGAGGTCGACCACGACACCAGGATCGGTGAGGGCCAGCGGCTCGTGCAGCTGACTCCACCAGGTTCGGGGTGCTCGATCGTCATCGGCGACGGTGTCGTCCCCGAGATGCCCCCGGGGTCGCTCAAGGGACTGCAGCTCGTCGTCCCCGACGTCGAGGCAGCCCGGGCGGAGCTGCTCGAACGTGGAGTCGAGGTCAGCGATGTGACGGTGGTCGGCGAGAACCCCCACGACGGCGACCCGCTCGACAACGTCGGCTTCGTTTACTTCAGCGATCCAGACGGCAACGCCTGGGCGGTACAGCAAATCTCAGCCCGCGCCTGAGCGCGGCGCGAACGGTTGCCCAATGATCCCGTAACAGGCGTGTGCCCCGCCGACGGGACTGCCTCGGGCAGTAGCGGGACGGCTGCTTTCACGCGAAGGGAGGCGTCAGCTCATCGCGTGCTGTCGCACCTGCTCCTCGGCGCAGGCACGCGCTCCGTTCGGGGATGGCGTCGAAAGCGGGAGCCGCCGGCTTAGCGGCAGCGGACCCCGCCGCCGCAGTCACTAGCCTGGATCGCTGTGACCGATGTTGCGCAGATCCAGGGCGCGGTTTCGGAGGTTGCCTCAGGCTCCGACGGCGTCGATTACCTCCTGTTCGCGATGGGGCTGCGGCTCCGGACGCTCGACTACGACGGCTTGAGCACGAGTGGGCTGGTCGACGGGCCCGACGACAAGAAGGTCGACTTCTTCGACTTGGACCGGGACGCCGGCATCGCGACAGTCGCGCAGTCGTACGTCACCCCTGACTGGTCTAAAGAGGCGCCCCCCGCCAACAAGGCTGCGGACCTGAACACGGCCGTAGCGTGGCTCTTGGAGGCCGACCTCGACGAGATCCCGCGACCGGAGATCCAAGCCGCTGCCCAGGAGCTCAGAGACGCGCTCGGCGCTGCGGAGATCACGCGCGTCGATGTCTTGTTC
>DATHVI010000106.1:0-1843 GCA_035461385.1 Solirubrobacterales bacterium | reverse complement strand
TCGCAGCGCTGCCTCGCCGCGCTCGAGGCGATGGACCGCTACGAGCGGCGCCATCACTCGAACGTCCACCGCGGCGCCCACACGATGTCGGCCGAGGCGACCGCAGCCTACGAGGGGGCGCGGGCGACGGTCGCCGACCACCTCGGCGCCGCCGACCGCCGTGAGGTCGTCTTCGTCCGCAACGCGACCGAGGCGATCAACCTCGTCGCCCGCGCCTGGGGCGACGCCAACGTCGGCGCCGGCGACCGGATCCTGCTCACCGAGCTCGAGCACCACTCGAACATCGTCCCCTGGCAGCAGCTCGCCGAGCGGACCGGAGCCGAGGTCGACTGGGTGCCGGTCACCGACGAGGGGCGGCTCGAGATTGACGCGTTCGCGGCCCTGCTCGAGCGCGAGCCGAAGCTGGTCGCGGTCGCCCACGTCTCGAACGTGCTCGGGTCGGAGATCCCGCTGCGCGAGATCGTCCGGCTCGCGCACGACGCCGGCGCCCTCGTGCTCGCCGACGGCGCCCAGGCGGCGCCGAAGCTGCCGCTCGACATGGGCGAGCTCGGGGTCGACTTCTACGCGATCACCGGGCACAAGGCCTACGGGCCGACCGGCATCGGGGCGCTGTGGGCGCGGCTCGAGCTGCTGCGCGTGATGCCGCCGTTCCTCGGCGGCGGATCGATGATCCGCAAGGTGACCAAGACGGGGACGACCTATGCCGACCCGCCGGCCCGGTTCGAGGCCGGGACCCCCGCGATCGCCCAGGCGATCGGGATGGCGGCGGCGATCCGCTGGCTCGACGCGCTCGGTCTCGATGCGGCACTCGCCCACGAGCACGAGCTCGCCGACTACGCGCTCGAGCGCCTCGACGAGATCCCCGGCCTGCGGGTGATCGGCCCCGGCCGCGGCCCCGGCCGGACCGGGATCATCTCGTTCGAGCTCGAGGGCGTCCATGCGCACGACGTCTCCGAGATCCTCGACCGGCACGCGGTCGCAATCCGCGCCGGACACCACTGCGCCCAGCCGCTGATGGATCGGTTCGGCGTCGCCGCAACCGCCCGGGCCAGCTTCGGCGTCTACACGACACACGAGGAGATCGACCGGCTCGTCGTCGCGCTCGACGACGTGCGTCGGGTCTTCGGGCTCTCCTGAGCGCTCTGAGGACGACGGGACCGTGGACGTGCGATCGAAGCTCGCGACCCTCGTCGCCGTGATCCTCGCGATCGGGCTCCTCGCCGCCGGCTGCGGGGATTCCGACGGCGAGTCGGAGGCGGAAGTCGGGACGACCACCGACGGCGGCGAGCCGGCCGGGGCGACCGGTGAGGGCAGTGCCGAGGAAGGCGAGCCGACACCCAAGCGCGGCCCCGAGGCGGAGGTCGACCGCGCCGTGCGTGCGTTCCTCCGCGCCGCGCTCAGCGGCGACGGCGAGGGGGCGTGCGAGCTCCTCTCCGAGGACGGGCGCGCGTCGGTGGAGGCCTCCCTGCCCCCCACCGCCGACGGGCCCGTCGACTGCGCGGAGACGTTCGAGTTGATCGCCGGGGCCTCGGGTCAGACGATCCGGCTCGGCGAGGAGGATGTCACCGCCGACGACGTCGACTCGCTCGAGCTGAGCGTGGAGATCGCCTCCGATGGCCGCAGCGCCGACGTGTTCGCGAAAGCCCATCGCCAACCGGCGACGCTCGTCCGCGAGCGCGGTGAATGGAAGCTCAACTGGGACTGATCGCCTCGGCGGCGGGGTGGATTCCGACACGCCGGTGGGCGATACTGCCGGCGGGCGAGCCGCGGCCCGGCTCTGCCGATCACCACTGAGCCGGCCTGCGGCCGGAGAGAGGAGCCCGCGATGGGCATGTTCAAGGAC
>DATHVI010000105.1:0-2566 GCA_035461385.1 Solirubrobacterales bacterium | reverse complement strand
GTGCCGCTCGCGGACCCGGCGGCGATACTCGTCGGCGTCGAGGTGGAAGTCGGTCCAGCGGGTATGCCCGGTGACGGTGTCGAGGTAGGCCTCGACCGGCGAGCGCAGGTGGGGCGGCCGCTTCGCGTGCCGCCACGCCTTCACCGACTTCGGGATAAAGTACGTCTCGGGCGGGATCGCGAGGTCGGGATGCGCGTCGAGCATCAGCCGCAGCATCGTCGTCCCGGACCGCGGGGCGCCGACGACGAACGGCACCGGCGTACGGCCGGCGCCGGCGCGGGAGGACCCGCGGGCGCGGGAGCGCACCCGCTCGAGGAGTCGCAGAGACACGGGGCGCAGTCTAGAGGCCGGATGGGCTTCGCCCAGGACGACGGCGGCTAGCGGGCGCGGACGATGCGGTCGACGTAGCGGTCGCAGGCGTCTGCCACCGGGACGGTCTCGGGCTCGCTGGCCGGGCTCGCGGCGAGGCGCCCGAGCCAGACCCGGCGCTCGACGCCGAGCGTGCGCTGGAGCCAGGTCGGCTCGGCGGCGGCGACGGTGACGGTGACCGATTCACGCCCGGCCCCCGCCGCGACGTCGACCTCGCCGGCGGGCCAGAACGCCCCCCGTCCCGCGCCGACGAGGTACATCCCGTCGAGCGAGGCCGGCAGCTCGGCGACCCCCTCGCCATCGACCTCGATCGTGAGCGGGACTTGGCTGTGGTACTGGAGCGAGAGCTGCCACCGCCCTTCACCGAGCTCGAGCACCTGACCGCCGGTACCGGGCGCCCGGAACGCGTTCTCCTGGCCAGCGGCTGCGTCCTTCGGGTCGATCGGCTCGGTGCCGCTCCAGCGATCGGCCGGCCGGGTGACAGGGCGACCGATGACGACGGCATCCGAGCTCCGGAAACGCCGCGGCGGGCGCAGCTCGCAATCGAGCACCGCGCCAGGATCGGCGTCCTCCTCCGGGAGGACGTTCCCGGGCGGGGTCTGGCCGTTGCGCTCCCAGAGGGCGTAGTCGCCGTCGGTGGCGACGAGGCGCATGTTCGGCGGCGGGCTCGACGCGAAGGCTGCGGTCGTCGTCACGGCGTAGTCGAACCGGTCGAGGACGCCCGGCGAAAGCGTGTCGAAGTCGATCGCGATCCCCTGGCGCCATCGCTTTCGCTCGCGGGCCCTGACCTTCGGCGGGACGTAGCCGCCAGGGCTCCTGACCTCGGTGCCGCGCAGCCGGTAGGCACCGAACCGGTCGACGCCGAGGAACGCGACCGAGCTGCCCTCGATCCGCTCCCCGAGCCGCTCGAGTCCGCGGGCGCGGTCGTCGAACCCCACCGGGGCGGCGCGCAGCGCGATCAGGGTCGACGCCGCCGCGGCGAGCGCGAAGACGATCCCGAACGCGAGCCGGCCGGTGGCGAGCCGGCGCTCGCCGCCCGCCCCCTCGACCGGGGCGAGCAGGGCGCGGAGCGAGACCAGCATCACCAGCGGCGCCATCACCGCGAGCGCCTTCGCCTGGACGTGGATCTGGGCCTCGAGCCGGGTGGCGGCGTAGACCGCCGCCGCGGCGGCGAGCGCCGCGACGAGCGCGACCTCGCCCCGGCGGGCGAGCGCCCAGACCCCGATGCAGAGCGCGGCGAAGCCGACGAGCGTCGCCGGGACCGCGCCGGGTACGTCACCCCGGACGATCCTGTAGTCGCCCTCGGGCCAGACGCCGAAGACCTCGCCGGCGAACACCGGCGAGCCGAGGCGGCCGACCGACTCCTGGACGGCGGTGATCCGCTCGAAGAACGCGGTCGCCGGGCCGATCGCGACCGCAAGCGCCGCGACGGCGAGGACGCCGGCGACGACCGCGAGGCGGCGGTGGCGCGCGACCGCGTCGCGCACCGACCGGATCCCGAGCGGGCGCCGCCCCGCGGCGAGCTCGATCGCGAGCCAGATCGCGAGCGCGAGGACGAACCAGGCGATGCCGGGGATGCTGTAGGTGAGCACGGCGGCGAGCGCGAGCAGGGCGAAGACGGCGAGGGCGGCGCGGCGCGGGAGCTCGGCGCGGGCGAGGCCGCGCAGGGTGACGACGAAGCCGAGCAGGAGCAGCGCCATCGCCGTCTCCTTGAACGCGCTCTGGGCGAGGAACGACGCCCCCAGGTACGGGAGCGCGGTCAGCGAGGCGGCGGCGACCCGGCGCCCGGGCGGCAGGCCGCCGAGCAGCGCCAGCGCGGTCAGCGCGGTCAGCGCCGGGATCGCGAGCAGGAGGCCGTTGAACGATTCGACCAGGTCGGCTCCGGTCGCGGTCGCGGCGATCGCGGCGACGGCCTGCGGGCCGACCGGGTAGCCGAACCGGACCGCGTCGGGCTCCTCGCCGAAGCCGTGCTGGAGCCAGTCGGCCCAGTAGAGCTGGGCGGCGTGGTCGTTGGTGTAAACCCCCTCCCCGAGGACGCCGAAGCGTTCGTTGAACAGGAACGGGAGGCTGGAAGCGGCGATCACCATCGCCACGGCTGCCGCTGCCATCCAATGGCTGGCGTTGAGGCGTGGGGAAAGGGAGTCTGCTGCGACTTCCGACCCGACAGTTCGGCTTCTCGCAGACTCCCTTCCCCCAC
>DATHVI010000104.1:0-3882 GCA_035461385.1 Solirubrobacterales bacterium | reverse complement strand
TCCGCGAGTGCATCGGCTGCAACCAGTGCATCTCGCGCTGGGAGATCGGCGGCCCGCCGATGGTCTGCACGCAGAACGCGACCGCCGGCGAGGAGTACCGGCGCGGCTGGCACCCGGAGAAGTTCACCGAGGCGAAGAACGCCGACAAGGGCGTGCTCGTCGTCGGCGCCGGCCCGGCGGGGATGGAGTGCGCGACGGTCCTCGGCAAGCGCGGCATGTCGGCCGTGCACCTGGTCGAGGCCGAGGCGGAGATGGGCGGCTCGCTGCGCTGGATCACCCAGCTCGGCCACTCCGACGGCAAGCCGAACCTGTTCCGCGGCGATGCCCGCGGCCTCGGCGAGTGGGCGCGGATCACCAACTACCGGACGGTCCAGCTCGACAAGCTGAAGAACGTCGAGGTCCACCTGAAGTCCCGCCTCAGCGCCGACGACGTGCTCGAGTACGGGGCCGAGATCGTCGTCGTCGCGACCGGATACCGGTTCGCCGCCGACGGGCTCAACCCCGAGAGCCACGAGCCGATCCCGGGCGCCGACGCGAGCCAGGAGTGGCAGCTGACGCCGCCTGAGGTCGTCGCAGGCTCGAAGTCGATCGGCAAGCGGGTGCTGGTGCTCGAGAACGAGGCCTACTTCGTCGGCGCGTCGATCGCCCAGAAGCTCGCCGGCGAGGGCCACGAGGTCTACCTGGTCACTCAGCGGGGCGACATCGCCAACTACATGGAGTACACGCTCGAGGGGCCGATGCTCCACCGCGACCTGCACCGGCTCGGGGTGCACATGCACACCTACACGATGCTGGAGAAGATCGAGCCGGGCGTATGCCACGGCTACAACATCTGGAACCCCGACCACAAGGAGCAGTTCGAGGTCGACTCCGTGGTCCTCTGCACCCAGCGCCTCTCCAACGACGAGCTCTACCGGGAGCTCAAGTCCGATCCGGAGCGGCTCGAGCGGGAGGGGATCGAATCGGTGTACGTGGTCGGCGACGCCGCGGCGCCGCGGATGATCGTCGACTCGATCTTCGACGCCCACCGGCTCGCGCGCGAGATCGACTCCCCGAACCCGGCGATGCCGCTGCCGTTCATCCGCGAGCGGCGCCTGTGGGGCGAGGCCACGAACGAGACCTACATGAATCAGCTCGAGGTCGAGCCCGACACGACGCCGCTCGAGGAGCTGCGCGTAGCCGCGGGCTAGCCCGGGAAGCCCGCGAGCGACCGAAGCAATTCCGTGAGGATCGTCGTTTCCGTCAAGCAGGTCGCCGCGCTCGACGACGAGTTCGAGCTCGCCGACGACCTCCACGTCGACCCCGACTTCGTCGAATGGGAGCTCAACGAGTGGGACAACTTCTCGCTCGAGGCCGCGCTCCAGCTCCGCGAGGCGGCCGGCGAGGGCGAGGTGGTCGCCGTCTCGGTCGGGGACTCCGAGACCGACGAGGGGCTTCGGTCGTGCCTGGCGAAGGGGGCGGACCGCGCGATCCGGATCTGGGACGAGGGGCTCGAGGATGCCGATCCGCTCGCCGTGGCGCGGGTGCTCGCCGCCGCGGTCGAGCGTGAGTCGCCCGACCTGGTGCTCTGCGGGGTGCAGTCGTCGGACGCCGTCAACGGCGCCACCGGGGTAGCGCTCGCCGCCCACCTCGGGCTGCCGCGGGTGGCGGTGGTGACGAGCCTCGACTACGACCAGGCGACCAACACCGCCACCGTCGAGCGCGAGCTCGAGGGAGGCCTGATCGAGGTGCTTCGGGTCCAGTGCCCGGCGCTGCTGACGATTCAGACCGGGATCAACGAGCCGCGCTACGCGACGCTGCGGGCGATCAAGCAGGCCCGGGACAAGCCGCTGGCCGAGGTCGGGCTCGGCGATCTCGGGCTCGATCCCGGCGCGGTCTCCTCGGCCGCCGGAGCGCGCCGGGTGCGGCTTGCCCATCCGGAGAAGGGCGAGGGGGCCGAGATGCTGACCGGCTCGCCGGCCGAGCTCGCGACGCGGATCGCCGAGATCGTCAGGGAGCGAGTCGGATGACGACGGTCCTGGTCGTGGCCGAGGCGCGGCGCGGTGAGATCCGCGACATCAGCTTCGAGCTGATCGCCGCGGGGCGGCAGGTTAAGGAGAAGGCCGGGGCCTCGCTCGCCGTCGCGATCGTCGCCGCGGAGCCGGATCGGTTCGCCGATGCGCTCACCACCGAGGGCGTCGACGAGGTGCTGACGGTGACCTCGCCGACCGAGCACTTCGAGCCCCACGTGGCGAGCCAGGCCCTGGAGGCGCTGATCGAGCGCGAACGGCCCGCCCTCGTGCTGCTCGGCCACTCGATCGACTCGCTCGGGTTCGGCCCCGCCGTCGCGGCGCTCGGCGGGCTCGGATTCGCATCCGACGTCACGGCGATCGATTGGAACGGCGGTCCGGTCGCAAGGCGCGGCGCCTACGGCGACAAGCTCGTCACCGAGCTCGAGTTCCCGGACAAGGAGTGCACCCTGCTGATGGTCCGCGCCGGCGCCTTCGAGCCGGCGAGCGGCGACGGCTCGGCGCCGGCGAGGGCCGTCGAGGTCGAGCTCGACGCCGGGGCGGCCCGCTCCGAGCACGTCGAGTTCCGCGAGGTCGCGACCGGAGACGTCGACATCACCGCCGCCGAGTTCCTGCTCTCGATCGGACGCGGGGTCGAGGACAAGGACAACATCGAGCAGTTCGAGGAGCTGGCCGAGGCGATGGGCGCGACCCTGAGCGTCTCGCGGCCGCTGGTCGATGCCGGCTGGATGCCGAACGCGCGTCAGGTCGGCCAGTCGGGGAAGACCGTGAAGCCGGAGGTCTACCTCGCGTTCGGGATCTCGGGGGCGGTCCAGCACCAGGCGGGGATCAAGGGCGCCGGCACGATCATCGCCGTGAACACCGACCCGGAGGCGCCGATCTTCAACATCGCGCACTACGGCGCGGTCGCTGACATGTTCGAGGTGGCTGAGGAGCTCGAGAAGCAGTTCGAGTAGTGCACGGCCTGCCCTCGCCCATGCTCCTCGCCACCGAGACCGCGGAGAAGACGCGCGAGATCTTCTGGGGCCTTCCCACCTGGGCGAAGGTCCTCTGGTACGTCCTGATCGCGGTCTCGGTGATCGTCTTCTTCTACGGGGTCGCGAGGCCGGTGTCGAAGTACCGCCGCGGGTTGCGGTTCGGCTGGCCGCCGCGGTCGGAGGCCCTACGAAGGCTGTGGTCGGGCGTCAAGCTCCTGCTCTCCCACGCGACGATCGCCCGCCGCAACAGCTACGTCGGCTGGGCTCACCGGGGGATCTTCTACGGGTTCGTCGTCCTGTTCATCGGCACGGTGATCCTCGCGATCAACACCGACTTCACCGAGCCGGTGCTCGGGTGGCGGTTCTTCGAGGGCAACTTCTTCCTCGGCTACTCGATCGTCCTCGACGTCCTCGGACTGGCGCTGTTCGTCGGCCTCGGGATGATGCTGGTGCGGCGGCTGCGCGGACCGCGGGAGCTCGACTACTCGCGCCCCGACCGCGACCCCGACGAGCCCCAGTACGACCGCCGCGCCTACGTGATCGGCGACTGGACGTTCGTCGGCGTGTTGCTGGTGCTGGTCGTCACCGGCTACCTGCTCGAGGGCGCTCGGTTGGAGATGGACCGGGGCGTCTACGAGTACGAGGAGTTCCATCCCGCGGGTTGGGCCGCGTCCCAGCTCTTCGCCGGCCTCGGCCTCGGCGAGGGAGCGATGAAGCCGATCCGGCTCTCGCTGTGGTGGTTCCACGGGATCCTCGCGCTCACGTTCGTCGCCGCGATCCCCTACACGAAGGCCGTCCACATGCTGGCGAGCTTCGCCAGCCTCTCGTTCCGCGATCCGCGCGCCGGCAAGCGCCTGCGGCAGATCCCGCCCGAGCGCGCCGCAGAGCCGGCGGGC
>DATHVI010000103.1:0-12596 GCA_035461385.1 Solirubrobacterales bacterium | reverse complement strand
CCAGGTCCGCGACGGCGAGATCCTCGTCTGCCGGATGACCAACCCCGCCTGGGTGGTCCTGTTCACGAAGATCACCGGACTGGTCACCGAGGCAGGCGGCGCGGTCTCCCACCCGGCGGTCGTCGCCCGCGAGTTCGGGATTCCGGCGGTGGTCAGAACCACGAACGCGGGTGAGAGGATCAAGACCGGCGACCGGATCCGGGTCAACGGCACGACGGGGGTGGTCGAGGTGCTGGCGTAGGTGAGCGACACTTGTGTCGCGAACGCAGCATGTGCCGTGAAGTGGTTCCGTAGGTGAGCGACACTTGTGTCGCGAGACCGACATGTGCCGTGAGGTGTCCTCGTGAGTGAGCCGGAGTGGATCGCTCCGCGGTCGGTCGAGGACGCGGTTGCGCTGCGCGCCGAGCGCGGCGACGAAGCCACCGTGCTCGCGGGCGGCACGTTCCTCGGCATCCTGATGAACCAGGGCTTCCTCGCCCCGCAGGCGCTGCTGTCGCTCGGCGCGGTCGAGGAGCTGCGGACGATCGAGGTCGCGAGCGAACAGCTCCGCCTCGGCGCGATGGTGACCCACCGCGAGGTCGAGCGCTCGGCGGTCGTTTGCGAGCGCTGGCCGATGCTCGCGCGCGCGTTCTCGCTCGTCGCCAGTCCGCGGGTGCGAAACCAGGCCACCGTCGGCGGCGTCCTCGCCGATGCCGACTATGCCTCCGACCCCCCGGCGGCGTTCGCCGCCCTCGACGCCCGCGCGGTCCTGCGCTCGCCGCGTGGCGAGCGCTCGCTGCCGATCGGCGGGCTGGTCGTCGGCCACTACCAGACGTCGATCGAGCCCGACGAGCTCCTGGTCGAGGTCCGCGTGCCGCCGCATCCCCCGCGAGCGGCGTACCGCAAGTTCCGCTCCCGCTCGGTCGAGGACCGACCCTGCGTCGCGGTCGCGGCGACGAGTGGGTCCGGCGGCCGGCGCGTCGTCGTCGGCGCCGTCGCCGGGACGCCGCAGAGCTTCCCCGAGCTCTGCGACGGCGATCCGGCCGAGGTCGGAGCGCGCTACGGGGAGCGGATCAAGCCGCTCGCCGATGCGCGGGGATCGGCCGCCTACCGCCGGCGTGTGATCGCAGCCGAGGTCCGCCGCGCGGTGGAGGCTGTCAGCTGATGGATCCCCGCGTCAGCGGTGCGGCTCGGTACGCGGTCGACGCCGAGCGCCCCGGCATGCTCCACGCGGCGTTCGTCCGCGCACCCCATCCGCACGCGCGCGTCAGCTCGATCGACGCCTCGGCGCTACCGGCCGACTGCGTCGCGCTGCTCCCCGAGGACGTCGCCGACCTCGGGCCCTACGGCTGCCAGGTGAAGGACCAGCGGGTGCTCGCCGACCCGGCCCGGCACGTCGGCGACGTCGTCGCGGCGGTCGCGGCGACGACCCGGGCGGCGGCGATCGCGGCGGCGCGGCTGATCGAGGTCGACTACGAGGAGCTTCCCGCGGTCTTCGACCCGGTCGACGCGATGGCCCCCGAGGCGCCGCTCGTCCACGAGAGCGGCGGTCGATCGGCCGACGACGCGGTCTCGATCGGCGTCCGGCCGATCGAGGGCTCGAACGCCTGCCACCGGTTCCGGGTCCGCCACGGCGACATCGCCCGGGGATTCGCCGACGCCGACGTGGTCGTCGAGGAGACCTTCCGCACGGCGAGCGCGGCCCACGCGCCGATGGAGCCGCACGCGGCGCTCGCCGAGTGGGACGGGGAGCGGCTCACCCTCTGGACCGCGACCCAGACGCCGTTCAACACCCGTACCGACCTCGCGGGGATGCTCTCGATTCCCGAGGAGTCGATCCGAGTCATCGCCCCGCCGATGGGCGGGTCGTTCGGGGCGAAGACCTTCGTCCGGCTCGAGGCGCTGGTCGCCTGCCTGGCGCGGAAGGCGCAGCGGCCGGTGAAGGCAGTGCTCGACCGCGCCGAGGAGTTCCTCACCCTCAACCGACACCCGGCGGTCGTGCGGGTGCGGGTCGGCGCCCGCCGCGACGGCGAGCTGACCGCGAAGGAGGTCGAGTGCTGGGCCGACACCGGCGCGTATGCCGACTGCGGGCCGGGCGTCGCGACGAAGATGGGATACGCCGGCGTCGGGCCCTACCGGATCCCCAACGTCAGGGTCGACTCGCTCGCGGTCTACACCAACCTGCCCCCGAATGGCGCCTTCCGCGGCTACGGGGCGATGCAGTCGGTGTGGGCGTCGGAGCGGACGATGGACATCCTCGCCCGCGAGCTCGAGATCAGCCCGCTCGAGCTGCGCCGGAGGAACCTCCTCCGCGACGGCGACGAGTTCGCCACCGGTGAGGTGATGCACGACGTCCACTTCGAGGAGTGCCTCCAGGCCGCCGCCGACGCCGTCGACTACGAGGCCGATCCCCACGGTAAGGGGCTGTGCGTGCTGCTGAAGGGGATGCAGACGCCGAGCCGGGCCGCGATCGCCGTCGAGCGCACCCCGGTCGGCTACGTGATCCGCAGCGCCTCGTGCGAGATGGGCCAGGGGGTGCGGCGCTCGCTGCAGCTCCTCGGCGCGCAGATGCTCGGCTGCGAGCCCGGACAGGTCGTGATCCCCGATCCCGACACCGACAGATCCCCGTTCGACACCCGCACGACGTCGAGCCGCTCGACCTACATGATGGGTCGTGCGCTGGCCGAGGCGGTCCGCGACCTGCGCCAGAACGGCGGCGAGCGCGGGTTCGGCGAGATCCGAAACGAGGGCGGACTCGACCCCGACACCGGCCAGGGGATCGCGTCGACCCACTGGCATCAGGGCGCCGCCGCGGCCAGCGTCAGCGTCGACGAGGAAACGGGCCGGATCGCCGTCGAGCGCCTGCACGCCGCGACCTACGCGGGCCGGGTCGTCAACCGCCCCGGTGCCGAGCTCCAGAACGAGGGCTCGATGTTGATGGGCCTCGGCACGGCGCTGTTCGAGGCGATCGACTTCGCCGACGGGCAGGTCACGAACGCCAACCTCTCCGAGTACAACCTGCCCGCCGCCGGCGACGTCCCGGCGCTCACGCACGAGCTGATCGAGCGCGACGGCGCCGCGGTCCATGGACTGGGCGAGACGGCCCTCCCCCCCGGTCCCGCCGCGATCGGGAACGCGCTCGCATCGCTCGACCTCCACGTCACCGAGCTCCCGATCAGCGCCGAGCGGGTGCTCGCGGCGATCGATTCGCGCGCCGGCCACCCCCGCGCGCTCGAGGCGCAGCGATGAGGGTCGAGCTGCTCCTGAACGGCCGCCCGGCGACGATCGAGGCAAGCAGCGACGAGATGCTGGTCGACGCGCTGCGGCGCGAGGGGCTGGGGTCGGTGCGGCTGACGTGCGGGATCGGGGTCTGCGGCGCATGCACGGTCCTCGTCGACGGCGAGCCGATCTCGGCCTGCCTCACCCTGACGCCGCAGGTCGAGGGCAAGGAGGTGACGACCGCCGAGGGGCTCGAGGACTCGGATCCGGTCGGGCGCGCGTTCAGCGAGGCGCACGCGTTCCAGTGCGGCTGGTGCACGCCGGGGTTCGTGCTCACCGCGAAGGCGCTCCTCGCCGAGGACCCCGAGCCGAGCGACGAGGAGATCGCCCGCGCCCTCGGCGGCAACCTCTGCCGCTGCGGCTCCTACCTCAAGATCACCGAGGCGGTGCGTCGATGCGCCTCGTGACCTACGACTCCGAAGCCGGGCCGCGGGTCGGCGAGCTCACCGACGACGGCGTCTTCGACCTCGGCTTCGACGGCGACATGGTCGCCTACATCGCCGCCGGCGCCCCGGCCGGCGAGCGCCGCGCGGTCGGCGATGCTCGGCTCGAAGCGCCGTTGCGGCCGCGCTCGCTGCGCGACTTCCTCGCCTTCGAGGGCCACCTCAAGGCGGCGCTCTCCCGCCTCGGGAGGCCGATCCCGGACGAGTGGTACGAGGTCCCGGCCTACTACAAGGGCCTGCCCGACACGGTGATCGGGCCCGACGAGGAGATCCCGTGGCCTGAGTGGACCGATCACCTCGACCACGAGCTCGAGCTCGCCGCCGTGATCGGCCGCGAGGTCCGCGACGTATCGGCCGCCGAGGCCGACGCCTGCATCTTCGGCTACACGATCTGGAACGACGTCTCCGCCCGCGACGTGCAGGCCCGCGAGCTGCCGGTCGGCATGGGCCCGGGCAAGGCGAAGGACTGGGATGGATCGAACGTCCTCGGTCCCTGCCTGGTGAGCGCCGACGAGCTCGACGCATCCGACCTTGCGATGCGGGTGCGGGTGAACGGCGAGCTCTGGGGCGAGGACACCTCGGCGAGCATGCACCACACGTTCGCCGACATGATCGCCTACGCGTCGCGCTCGCAGACCCTCCGCCCCGGCGAGGTCCTCGGATCGGGCACCGCCGCCGGGGGCTCGGGGCTCGAGCTCGACCGCCGGCTCGCTCCGGGCGACGTCGTCGAGCTCGAGGTCGATGGGATCGGCGTGTTGAGGAACGCAATCGGAGCGAAAGGAGCGACCTAGATGACCTACGTGGTGACCGCGAAGTGGACCGCCAAGCCCGGCGAGGAGGACCGGATCGCGAGGATCTGCGCCGAGATGACCGAGCCCTCGAGGGCCGAGCCGGCGAACCGCTTCTACCAGGCCCACCGCTCGCCCGAGGATCCACGGCTCTTCTACCTCTACGAGCAGTACGACGACGAGGCCGGCTATGAGGCGCACATGGAGTCCGAGCACTTCACCCGCCTCGTCAAGGGCGAGGCGATCCCCAACCTCGAGGCGCGCGAGCGCGAGTTCTACGAGACGCTGCCTTGACGGTCTCGAAGCAGAGCCCCCGCGCGCCCGGCTCGGTCCGCCCGGGACCGGCCGCCGACGGCGGCCGCGCGGCGCCGCCGACCTCCGGTGACGACGCCCAGATCAGCCGCGCGAACCTCCGCGAGCAGATCAAGGACCTGATCCTGCAGCGGATCGTCTCCGGGGCCTATCCCCCGGGGTCGCGGCTGGTCGAGACCCGGATCGCCCAGGAGCTAGGCGTCTCGCAGGCGCCCGTCCGCGAGGCCCTCCACGGCCTCGAGCAGCTCGGCTGCGTGGTCCGCGAGCCGCATCGAGGCTGCTCGGTGCGGGCGTTCTCCGCCGAGGAGCTGCTCGAGGCGTTCCCGGTGCGGGCGGCGCTCGAGGCGCTCGGCGCCCGGCTCGCCGCCGAGCGGATCACCGAGGCGCAGCTGGCGCGGCTCGCCGAGCTCCTCGACGCGATGCGCGCCGCCGCGCGGCGCGGCGATGCGCACGATCAGTCGCTCGCCAACGCCTCGTTTCACGCGACGATCGTCCACGCCTCGGGCAACGCGATGCTCGAGCGGCAGTGGTCGCTGCTCGAGCCCTACTCGCGCACCTACATCTCGGTCTCGCAGCCCGGACTCGACCTGCTCGCCCTCTCGGAGCGCCACGTGCCGATCCTCGAGGCACTGCGCGCGCGCGACGCCGACGCCGCCGCCGACGCGATGTACCGGCACCTGATCGACGCCGCGAAGCTGCTTGCGCCGATGACCGAGGAGGAGCCTCGATGAGGCGGATCGTCGACCTCTCGATGCCGGTCCACGCCGACATGCTCACGTTCCCCCGGGTGCCGCCTCCGGCGCTGTGCGTGTACGAGAGCCACGAGGAGTTCGCGGAGCGGATCGGGGCGGCCGCGCACGGCGTCACGTCGCTCACCGCGAGCAACCTCGTCGTCTTGAACGACCACATCGGCACCCACTGCGACTCGCGCCGCCACATCGTGCCCGACGCCGGAGGCGCCGACACGATCCCGCTCGACTACTGCATCTCCGACGGCGTCCTGCTCGACTTCACCGACGCCGAGAGCGGCCACGTGATCTCCGCCGCCGAGGTCGAGGCCGAGCTCGACCGGATCGGCTACGCGCTCAAGGAGCGCGACATCGTCCTCATCCACACCGGCGCCGGCGCCTACAACACCGAGGAGCGCTACCGAACCGACCATCCCGGGATGAGCGCCGAGGCGACGCGCTGGCTGATCGAGCGCGGGGTGCGGATGATGGGCTGCGACGCGATCACGTTCGACCCCCCGGTCTGGGCGATGTTCGAGCGCGAGATGTTCTGGGAGGCCCACCGGGTGATGTGGGACGAGGAGTACTGGCACCTCGAGAACCTGATGAACCTCGAGCAGATCGGCCGTCCGTACGGCTTCGAGCTCAGCGTGCTGCCGGTGAAGTGGGTGGGCACGACGGCGGCGCCCGTGCGGGCGGTCGCGATCGTCGACGAGGAGGATGCGTGATGGCCGCGCGCCGGCAAGGCCCGCGGACGGCCGCCACGTCGGAGGGTCCGGCCGTGCTCTCGCTCACCGAGCCGGCGTGCGCGGACGTCGATCGCGCCGGAGGAAAGGGTGCTTCGCTCGCCCGACTCGCGGCGCTCGGCCTCCCCGTCCCGCCCGGATTCGTCGTTCCAGCCGGCCGGCTCGTCGCCTCGCTGCCGGACGGCGGCGCCGAGCTTCGCGCCGCCCTGCCCGACCCCGGCCGGGCCCAGGCGGCCGTCGCTCGGGCGGCGCCGCCGGCGGAGATCGCCGCCGCCTACGAGGAGCTCGGCGACGACGTCCCGGTCGCCGTTCGCTCGAGCGCCTGCGCCGAGGACTCCGAAGCCGCCTCGTACGCCGGCCAGCAGGAGACGTTCCTCTACGTTCGCGGCGCCGGCGCGGTCCGCGAGCGGGTTCGCGACTGCTGGGCGTCGTTCTTCTCCGAGCGGGCGCTGTTCTACCGCCAGCGGCACGGCTCGCTCGACGACCTCGGGATGGCGGTCGTCGTCCAGCGGATGGTGCGAGCCGACGTCGCCGGCGTCCTGTTCACCTGCAACCCTGTTCAGGGCCGTCGCGACCGGATGGTGGTCGAGGCGGTGCTCGGGCTCGGCGAAGCGGCGGTGTCGGGACAGGTGACCCCCGATCACTACGTGATCAAGCGTGACGGCACGCTGAAGCGCAGCCGGGTCGCGACGCAGCCGTTCGAGATCGTCCCGGCGCCCGACGCCAGCGGGACGGTCCAGAGCCAGCTCGAGCCGGAAGCGGGGGGCGCGCAGAAGCTCGGCGACGAGCAGCTCCGCGAGCTGGCCGGGGTCGGCGACGAGCTCGAGCGCCGGCTCGGGGGGCCGCAGGACATCGAATGGGCCTACGAGGACGGGCGCCTCTACGTGCTCCAGGCCCGACCGGTGACGGCATGACCGGGCGTGCGGGGTCCCAGCCGCAGGGCGACGCCGCCGCCGCTCGTCCGGGGGCCGAGGGGCGCGCGCTGCTCGACACCGCTCGAGCGTGGATCGCGGAGATCCACCCGCACGCACACCACCTCGACCGGGCCGAGTCCTGGCTCGTCGCGCTCGAGCCCGAGGCCTCCGACGCGATGCGGATCGCGGCGGTGACGCACGACATCGAGCGGGCGTTTCCCGACCCCGACGTGCGCTGGGACTCCGCCGAGCACTGGGACGATCCCGAATACAACCGCTGGCACCAGGACCGCTGCGCCGCGATCATCGCCGACTGGCTCGCCGAGCAGGGGGCTCCCGAGGAGCTCTCCCGCGACGTCGAAGCGCTCGTCCGCGCCCACGAGGACGGCGGCTGGCCGGAGGCCGACCTCGTCCAGGCCGCCGACTCGCTGTCGTTCCTCGAGACGATGGTGCCGCTGATCGTCGCCTGGGTCGAGACCGGGAAGGCGCCTCCTGAGCGGGCTGAGGGCAAGCTCCGCCACAGCGCATCGCGGATCAGCTCCGACCTCCCGCGCGCCCGCGAGATCGCCGCGGCGATGCTCACCCCCGCGCTCTCCCGGGTTCGGGCCGCGAACGCGCCGGACACCGTTCGCCGCCTCGCCGGGATCGTCCGGACGGGGCGGATCTTCCGCCTCGCCCGCGACCGGTTTCCGAAGATGCCGCTGTTCCCCGGCCACCCGAGCTTCGAGGTGGTCTCCTACCGCAGCCCGCAGGGCATCCGGGCCGCCGGCGAGGAGCCGTGGGGCCCGCCGAACAAGGCCGGCCTCGGCTACATGAGCGAGCTGGTGATCGGCACCACCCACACCGGCGCGCACATCGACGCCCACGCCCACATGACCGTCGGCGACGAGGACCGCTGGCACGGCGGATCGGCGCGGACCGACCTCGGCGACTTCGGCCCGCTGAAGGGCGACGCGACCGAGATCCCTCCGCTCTGGCGTCGTGGGGTCCTCTACGACGTCCCCGGCTTTCGCGGCGTCGGCTCGCTCGGCGCCGGCGAGGCGGTCAGCGCCTCGGAGCTCGAGGCGATCGAGCGCGAGCACGGCGTCGCCGCGGGTCAAGGCGACGTCGCCCTCGTCCGCACCGGCTACCTCGCCCACTGGCCCGATCGCGAAGCGCTCGAGGCGCACCGGGGGGGCGGGCCCGATCTCTCTGCCGCCCGGCTGCTGGCCGATCGCGGCGTCATCGCCACCGGCTCCGACACCGAGACCTACGAGGTCCAGCCGGCTCCCGACCGCGGGACGCCGGCGAACCCGCAGCCGGTTCACACCCTGCTGCTGATCGAGCGCGGGATCTACATCCTCGAGAGCCTCGACCTCGAGGAGCTGGCGCGGGCCGGCGCCCGCGAGTTCCTGTTCGTCGCCCTGCCGCTCGCGATCCGGGGGGCAACCGGCTCGATGGTCGACCCGATCGCGGTGGCGTGATGCGGGCGCTGGTGGTCAAGGCGCCCAACGTGTTCGGCGTCGAGGACGTGCCGCGACCCGAGCCGGGCCGCAACGAGGTCCTCTGCCGGGTGCACGCGATCGCGATCTGCGGCACCGACCCCCACATCATCCAGGGTCACTACCCCGGGTTCTGGCCGAAGTCGTTCCCGTTCATCCCCGGCCACGAGTGGTGCGGCGAGGTGGTCGAGCTCGGCCCCGGCGCCGCCGCCTTCGGCTGGGAGGTGGGCACCCGGGTCGCCGGAACCTCCCACGCCGGCTGCGGGTTCTGCCGCAAGTGCGTCGAGGGCCGCTACAACCTCTGCGAGCGGTTCGGCGACGAGCGGGTCCACCGCCAGTACGGCCACTACACCCAGGGCGCCTACGCCGACTACGTCGTCCACTCGATCAAGAGCGTCTTCCCGGTGCCCGACTCGCTCTCCGACGAGGAGGTGGCGATGCTCGACCCCGCGGCGATCGCGCTGCACACCGTCAAGCGCGGTGGCCACGCTCCGGGCGACACGGTGGTCGTCGTCGGCCCCGGGGTGATGGGGCTGCTCGTCGCCGAGTGCGCGCGGGCGCTCGGAGCAGGGCGGGTGATCGTTATCGGCCGCGGCGCCAGGCTCGAGAAGGCGGCGGCCCTCGGCCACGAGACCCTCGACTTCACGGCCGCCGATCCGGTCGAGGCGGTCCGCGAAGCGACCGCCGGGCTCGGGGCGGAGGTGGCGCTCGAGTGCTCGGGGGACCCGGCCGCGCTCGGGCAGTGCGTCGCGATGCTGCGCAAGGGCGGGCGGGTCGCGGTGATCGGCATCCCGATGGAGGAGGCGCAGGTTCCGCTCCAGCGCGTCGTCCTCGACGAGATCGAGATCGCCGGCGTGAGGGCGGCCGCGGGCGAGATGCCCGAGGCGATCGCGCTCGCGGCGGCGGGGCGGATCCGGCTGGCTGAGCTGGTCACCCATCGCTTCGCGCTCGAGGACTTCGCCGAGGCCTACGCGACGTTCACCGAGCGGCGCGACGGCGCGCTGAAGGTGATCGTTCGGCCGTGAGCGCGGAGCCTCGACAAGGGAGCGGTGATTCAGGGGCGAAGCGCGATCCAGGGTCTGTGAGCGCGGAGGGCGCGCCCGTGTTCTGCTCCTGCGCGCTCACGGGCGGGATGAGCGTCCCGGGGCAGAGCGCGGCGATTCCGGTGACGCCGGACGAGATCGTCGATTCCGGCGTCGCCGCCAATGCAGCCGGGGCGGCGATCCTCCACATCCACGTCCGCGAGCCCGAAACCGGAAGGCCGGTCGCGGACCTCGGGCTCTTCCGGGAGGTCCTCGACGGCCTCGCCGAGCGCTGCGACTCGATCCTGCAGCCGACCTCCGGCGGCGGCGTCGGGATGACGATCGAGGAGCGCGCCCGCGTCGTCACCGAGTGCCGCCCGGAGATGGCGACGTTCAACTGCGGCTCGTTCAACTTCGGGATCTTCGGGGTCCGTCACCGGCCCGAGATGGCCGAGTGGGAGACCGAGTACCTCGAGTCGACCCGCGACTACGTGTTCCGGAACACGTTCGCGGACATGTACCGGCTGTCGGAGCTCTTCCGCGAGGCGGGGACGAAGCCCGAATACGAGGTCTACGACACCGGCCACCTCTACAACCTCCACCACCTCGCCGAGGCGGGCCTGGTCGACTTCCCGTTCCACGTCCAGTTCGTCCTCGGCGTCCTCGGCGCCAACGCGGCGACGGTCGAGCAGCTCGTACACATGCGGCGCACTGCCGTGTCGCTGTTCGGGGAGGACGCCTTCAGCTGGTCGGCGGCGGGCGTCGGCTATCCGGGCGAGTTCCACCTCGCCGCCGCCGCCCTGATGATGGGCGGGCACGTCCGCGTCGGCCTCGAGGACAACCTCCGTGTCAGCGCCGACCGCCGCGCCTCCTCGAACGCCGAGCTGGTCGAGAAGGCGTTCGCGCTCGCGGCCCTGCTCGACCGCGAACCGGCGCCGGCCGGGAGGGCGCGCGAGCTCCTCGGGCTGGTCGAGCGCTCAGCCGCGGGCGGGGACGCGACCCCGGCGGGCGGCAGCGGCGCCGGCGGCGGTGCCTAACGGAGGGCAAGCCCCCAGATCGCGGTGTTCACCGGCCAGAAGAGCGACCGGCGGAGCTTTCGGTGCTCGAGGCGAAGGTCGCGGAAGCCGGCCTGCTCGAGCAGCGGGACGGTCCGCGCCGCCGGGTTGCAGCCCTCGTACACCCAGCCCCAGGGTCGGCGGATCGCCCGCTGCACGAGGCGCCTGATCGCCGGCCGCGGCGCCTCGACGTGCTCGACGAACCGGAACCGCCCGCCCGGCCGCAGGATCCGGCGGATCTCGCTCAGCACCCGGACCGGGTCGGCGACCGTGCAGAGGACGAGCGAGGAGATCACCTCGTCCACCGACCCGTCGGGCAGCGGGATCGCCTCGGCCCCCCCGGCGACAAGGGTCAGCTCGATGCCGCGCTCCTCGCATCGCGCCCGCAGGCGCTCGTGCATCTGGAGGTTGGGCTCGATCGCGATCAGCCTCGTCCCCGGACGGAGATAGTCGACGTTGGCGCCGACGCCGGCGCCGATCTCGACCACCGTCCCGCCGCCGATGTCGTCGAACGCCGCCCGCTTGTGGAGCCGGCTGACGTGGTTGATGTAGCCGTGGAAGGCGTCGAAGAACCAGGCGTTGAACCGGCTCCGCGCCCCGTGGTCGAAGGCGCCGTTCGCGCCTGCGTGGTCTGTGGTGCTCATTCGTGCTCCTCTCGGTTCGAGTTGGTCTCGCTTCAGGCTGGGGCCGGTCGCGGCGGTCAGGCGCCGACGGCGAGTCGCTGCCCCGCCGCCGCGCGCCCCGTCCGCCGCCCGGCCGCCACCGCCCCGGCGGCATCGGCGACCGCGTAGAGCGCCGAGCCGATCGCCTCCCGCCCGGCCTCGTCGGCGCGGATCACCTCGACCTCGATCCCGCGGGCGGCGAGCGCCGTGCGCTCCCGCCGGAGGCCTAGCTCGAGCGCTGCGTCGACGGTTCCCGGCTCCGGATCGGCCGGAGCGGCGGTGATCACCACGATCCGATCGATCCCATCGGCCGGCGCGGCGTCGGCGTTCGTACCCGAGACAACGGCGGCGTCGATCAGGCGCCGCCCGCCGGCGCTCACGGCGGGCAGGACGCCGGGGACGGCCCGCGACGCGGCGACGCCGCGGGCGAGCGGGATCGACCAGTGCGCGCCGAGGACGACGCGCTCGCCGGTCTCGGCATCGACCGCGGTCAGCAACAGGCGCTCGGGCCACTCGGCGGCCGGCAGTCGCTTCGCGACGGCGGCGACATGCCGTCCCTCGGGGATCGTCTCGGCGGCAAGGGCGAAGCGGCCGACCCGGCGCCCGCGCTCCTCGCCGGAAAGCTGCCTCGTGCTCGCATCGAGCTCGATCAGGCGCGGCAGGGCGACCGCCGCCCGGGCGGTGATCTCCGCGGGCACCTCGTGGACGCCCTCGCGGGCGATCCTGCTCGCGTCGGCTTCGAAGTCCTCGCCGAGCGCCAACCGCGCCGCCACCAGTGCCCCCGCCGACGTGCCGACGATCGCCGCGCTCCGCCGGAGGTCGATCCCGGCGTCGGCGAGGCCGGCGACGACGCCGATCTCCCAGGGAACGACCCGTTCGCCTCCGGCCGCGAAGACCACCGCGGTCCGCTCGAGTGCGCTGCTCTCGTCCATGTTCTGCCTTCCGTTCGTGAACCGCATCCAGCGGCTTCACTCTGGCGGCCGGGGCGCGCCGTTTCTTCCCCCAACGCGGCCATCGTGCGATGGCCGGTTTCGGCCACCCGACCCGGGACTAGATGAGGCCGAGCCGGGTGCCCTCGGCGACCGCGGCGGCGCGGGATGGCTGGCCGAGCTTCGTGCGCACGTTTGCGACGTGACGGTGGACGGTGTGCCGGCTGAGGACCAGGCGGGCGGCGATCTCCCGGTCGG
>DATHVI010000102.1:0-10141 GCA_035461385.1 Solirubrobacterales bacterium | reverse complement strand
GATCGAGTCGATGCTCGGCGAATGGCGTCGGAGGCTGTCGCCGATCCGCGCCGCGTAGCGCCGCTCGACCCAGCTGCGGACGGTCGCCGGCCCGCTCAGATAGAGGATCGATCCGCGCGCCGTGACCGCGCGCAGCGGCTCGATCCAGAGGTCGAAGGTCGAGGACGGGATCGACGCGCCAAGGTCGTCGCGAACGCGCTGCCAGAGGGAGGCGAGCTCATCTGCGGGGTCGTCGGCCACGGCGGCCGATCATAGGCCCGGGTCGCGGCGGGCAATCCGGGCCTCCGCGCAAATGCCGCGAAAAACGCCCGCGTCATGGACGGACGGTTGAGGGACGGTTTCGCGGTGGGAGGGGATCGGCGATCCGTATACTGGCCCGGCCGTGGGGCCGGCCTACCGAGAGCCCCGACCGACCGATGAAGCGCACCTGGCAGCCGAAGAAGCGCAAGCGGGCCCGCACGCACGGGTTCCGCAGCCGCATGCGCACCCGCTCGGGGCGCGAGATCGTGCGACGCCGGCGCCGCAAGGGCCGCAAGCGGCTGACCCGGTAGTCGATGGCTGATCGCGCGACCTCAGGCACGCGGGCGGCGCGGTGCGCCGCGGTGCGCTGATGGCTGCATCCGGTGGGCGCCGGCGCCGCGGCCGGCTGTCGCGCAGCGGCGACTTCGACCGCGTCTACCGCGAGGGCCGCTCGCACTCCAACCGCTACGTGGTCCTGTACGCGTTTCCGCGCGGCGACGAGGGCCCGGACGAGCCGCGCCTCGGGGTCTCGGTCGGGCGCAAGGTCGGGGGCGCCGTCGACCGCAACGCGGTCAAGCGGGCGCTGCGCGAGGCTTTCTGGGCGCTCGGCGACCGGCTGCCCGACCGCCACGACTACGTCCTCGTCGCGCGCCCGGACGCAGCCGGCCTGGTCGAGCGCGAGGGAACGAAGGGCCTCGACGCCGCGCTCGCCGAGCTCGTCGCCGAATCCGGCCTCGAGCGGAGGCGTAACACGTGAAACGCTCACTCGCCGTCCTCCGCCGCGCCTCGCGGCGGGTTGCCGACGCCCTCGCGTTCACCCTCCTGCTGCCGTTGCGGATCTACAGCCGGCTGATCTCGCCCGCGCTTCCGGCGCGCTGCAAGTACTACCCGACCTGCTCCGCGTACGCCGAGCAGGCGGTTCGCGAGCTCGGAATCGTCCGCGGCGTCATCCTCGCCGCCTGGCGGCTGGCCCGCTGCAACCCCTGGAGCCACGGTGGCGTCGATGAGCTGTCCGATCGGCGCCTGTTCCAGGAGACGCCGCTGCGTTCGGCGCGCGACGATCACCACGGGGCGGCGGCTTGATCCCGGTCGCGAACGTCCTCCAGCCGCTGATCGACCTCGCCGAGGCGGTGCTGCTGTACCTCCACGACGACGTCGGCTTCGGCTGGGGAATGGCGATCGTCGGGCTGACATTCATCACCCGGATCCTGATCCTGCCGCTGTCGATCAAGCAGATCAGGTCGATGCGCCACCTCCAGGCGCACGCCCCGGAGATGAAGGCGCTCCAGGAGCGCTACAAGGACGACAAGGAGCGCCTGCAGCGGGAGATGATGAAGTTCTACCGCGAGAACCAGGTCAACCCGCTCGCCTCCTGCTGGCCGCTGCTGCTGCAGATGCCGGTCTTCCTGTCGCTGTTCTACCTCCTCCGCGGCGACGAGTTCAGCAACGACGTCGCCGCCGACCCGCCGGTCGGCTGGCTGTTCATCGACAACCTGACCGAGTCGGCGAGCGGCGCCGAGCTGCTGATCCTGATCGTCCTCTTCATCGGGACCCAGATCGGCGCGACCCTGGTGATGACCTCGCGCATCAACCGCCAGCAGCAGATGCTGATGATGCTCCTGCCGCTGATCATCGTCCCGTTCATCGCCACCTTCCCCGCCGGCCTCGCGCTCTACTGGATCACGACCAACGTCTGGACCCTCGGCCAGCAGTGGGTCGTCTACACCTTCTGGCCACCACCGGACCCGAAGGAGCAGCAGGAGCTCGAGGCGGCGGCGAAGCCTCCGCCCCCGCCGCCGCGAAAGAGGAAGCGCCGGCGCTAGCCCGGGCGCCCTCCGGCACGGCGAGCGAGCGGCTGGAATAGACTCGGCGCGTGCCGGCCGCCGACCTCGATTCGATCACCCTCCCGGACGCCCCCGCCGAACGGGTCCGGATCGTGCTCGAGGAGGTCGTCGACGCGCTCGAAGTCGACGGCGACGTCAGCGTCGAGGAGGAGCCGGACCAGATCGTCGGGCGCGTCGACGGCGAGGAGCTCGGCCGGCTGATCGGTCGCCGCGGGCAGACGATCGACGCGGTGCAGCTGATCTGCTACCGGATCGCGTTCCGCGGCCGCCAGGAGCGAAAGCGCGTCGTCGTCGACGCCGCCGGGTACCGCGAGCGCCGCCGCGAGGTGATCGAGCGCCAGGCCGACCGGGCCGCCGAGCGCGCCTTGGAGACCGGCCGGGAGATCGAGCTCGAGCCGATGACGGCGACCGAGCGCAAGGTCGTCCACGACCGGCTCAAGGACCGCCCCGGGCTGGAGACCTTCAGCGAGGGCGAGGGACACGATCGCTGCGTGATCGTCGCGCCCCTGGTCGGCGGCTGACCGCCGGGAGTTGAGCTTCGAGGCCACGCTCGCGCGCCTCTCGAGCGACGACCGCGCCCGCCTCGGGGCGGTGCTCGACCTGCTCGCCCGCGACCGCGGCGCCCCGAGCGCGGTCCGCGACCCCGGCGACGCCTGGCGCCTGCACGTCGCCGACTCGCTCAGCGGCCCCGAGGCGCAGCCGCTGGCGAGCGCCCGGCGGATCGCCGATGTCGGCGCGGGCGCCGGGTTCCCGGGCCTCGTCCTCGCGATCGCCCTCCCGGCCGCGTCGGTCGACCTGATCGAGTCGGTTGGCCGCAAGTGCGAGTTCATCCGCCGGGCGATCGCCGCTGCCGAGGTCGCGAACGCCCGCGTGATCCAGCAGCGGGCCGAAGACTGGGCTCGCAGCGAGCCTCCGGCCGGCGGCCGCGAGGCCTACGACGTCGTCACCGCTCGGGCTGTCGGGAGGCTCGCGACCCTCGCCGAGCTCGCCTCGCCCCTGCTCCGGGACGGGGGAGCACTCGTCGCCTGGAAGGGGCGCCGGGATCCCGGCGAGGAGGCCGAGCTCGAGCGCGCGGGGGAGGTGCTCGCGATGGCTCCGGGGGAGGTGCTCGCGGTCGGCGAGCTCGCCGGCTCGCGCCACCGCCACCTGCACGTCGTCGGCAAGCGCGGCCCGACGCCGGAGCGACTTCCGCGACGGGCCGGGATGGCGAAGAAGCGGCCGTTCGGGCGCTCCTGAGCCGTGCGCGCCGGCGCCGCCAGCGCGCGCGCTAACGTCCGCTCGATGGGCGCCGTGTACGCGATCGCGAACCAGAAGGGCGGCGTGGGCAAGACGACGACCGCGGTCAACGTCGCGGCGGGGATGGCGGCGAAGGGGTCCCAGGTCCTGCTCTGCGACCTCGACCAGCAGTGCAATGCCACGGTCGGGCTCGGCCTCGGGCGGGAGCTGAAGCCGTCGGCTTACGAGTGCCTCGCCGGCGAGACCTCGGTCGCGGAGGCGGCCCGGCCCGCCGGTCCCGACAACCTCTGGATCGTCCCGGCGAGCGACGACCTCGCAGGCGCCTCGGTCGAGCTGCCACGGATCGAGCACTTCGAGCAGCGGCTTCGCGACTCGCTCGGCCCGGTCCGCGAGCGCTTCGCCGCCACCCTGCTCGACTGCCCTCCCTCGCTCGGCCCGGTGACCGTCAACGCGCTCGTCGCCGCCGACCGCGTGATCGTCCCGGTTCAGGCCGAGTATCTCGCGCTCGAGGGCCTGGTCCAGTTCCTCGACACCCTCGAGCTGGTCAGGCGCGAGCTCAACCCGCGGCTGGTTCTGACCGGCGTGGTGATCACCATGTACGACGAGCGCACCCGTCTCGCCCGCGACGTCGAGCGGGAGCTCCGCGACCACCTCCCAGGCCAGGTGCTGAACACCGTGATCCCCCGCAGCGTGCGTATCGCCGAAGCCCCGAGCTACGGGCTCCCGGTGCTCGACCACGCCCCGGGGTCGCCGGGCTCGGTCGCGTTCGAGGCGCTCGTCGACGAGCTCGCCGTCCGGGAGTCGGCAGCTCCGCTCCCCGGTGCTGGGCTCCTCGACGACAACACTCAGGCTCAAGTTGAGGTTGAGAGTGGCTAAGCGAGGAATGGGGCGCGGGCTCGCCGCGATCCTGCCCGAGTCCGAGTCCGGCGAGGCCGAGCTCCGCGACCTGCCGATCGGGCTCGTGCTCCCGAATCCCGACCAGCCGCGCAAGCGCCTCGACCCGGAGTCGATCAGCGCGCTCGCGTCGTCGATCGCCGACGCGGGGGTGATCCAGCCGCTGATCGTTCGCCCGCTCGGGGATGGGCGCTACGAGCTGATCGCCGGCGGGCGCCGCCTGCGCGCCGCCCGGGAGGCCGGTCTCGAGACGGTCCCGGCGCTGGTCCGCGACGAGGACGAGGGTCGCCGCCTCCAGCTCGCGCTGATCGAGAACGTCGCTCGCGAGGAGCTCAACCCGGTCGACGAGGCGCGCGCGTGCGCGGCCCTGGTCGAGGACCTCGGGCTGACGAAGGAGGAGCTCGCCCGGCGCGTCGGCCGCAGCCGCGGGGCGATCTCGAACCTGATCCGCCTTCTCGACCTCCCCGACCGGGTCCTCTCGCTGCTCGAGTCGGGCAAGCTCAGCGAGGGCCACGGGCGAGCGATCCTCCAGGTCCGCGACGCCGAGGGCCGCGCCCGACTCGCGAGGCGGGCGGCCGACCAAGGCTGGTCGGTGCGTGAGACCGAGCGGCAGGCGAAGCGGGCGTCCGAGCCGCCGACCCGCGCCCGGGTCGTCCCTCACCCCGACCAGGAGGCTGCTCTGGCACGGGCCGAGGAGGAGCTCGAGCGGTCGCTCGGAACCGCGGTGAAGGTGCGCCCGGCGCGACGAGGACTGCGCGCGGAGATCCGCTTCGACGACCTCGATCAGCTGCTCGAGTTCGCGCGCCGCGCGGGCCGCTGACGGCCGCCTGACCCTCGCTATCATCGGCGCTCCCGGGCGATTAGCTCAGCTGGTTAGAGCGCGTCTCTGATAAGGACGAGGTCCCTGGTTCGAGTCCAGGATCGCCCACTGCCACGACCCGCGCTCGCGCCCCGCGAGATCGCCGGGCCGGGGCCGTCGGGGCGGGATCGTGGCCGACCTATAATGGCCGCAGCCCGCCCGACCCCGCCGCGTTGAGCCAGGAGTCTCGAGCCATGCAGCAGATGCAGATCTACGGCGTCAGCTTCGACATGGTCGGCAAGCAGCCGATCGTGTTGCTGAAGACCGTGGACGGCAACCGCTTCCTGCCGATCTGGATTGGTCATCCCGAGGCGGCGGCGATCCTGATGAAGCTGCAGGGCGCATCGACGCCGCGCCCGATGACCCACGACCTCCTCAACGAGATGCTCGAGCAGCTCGAGGCGAAGTGCGAGCGGGTCTCGGTGACCGAGCTTCGCGACAACACCTTCTACGCCTCGATCACGATCTCGGTCAACGGCTCCGAGCTCGAGATCGACTCCCGGCCATCCGACGCGATCGCCCTCGCGGTCCGCTGCCAGGCGCCGATCTTCGCCGCCGACGACGTGATCGAGGAGTCGTCGATCGAGTTCGAGCACGAGGTCGAGGACCAGGAGGAAGTGGTCGAGAAGTTCAAGGATTTCCTCGACGAGGTCACGCCGGAGGACTTCGCCTCCGGCGACTCCTGAGCTCCCCGACAGTCGCGCTCCGCTGGCGGCACGCGGGAAGAGGGCCTTCCGGTTCGCGATAGCGTGCCCGCATGCGCGAGCGCGCCGCTCAGCTCATCCGTGCCACTTGGCGCGACTGGCGCTGGGGAGTGCTCGCCGGCGCCAGCGCCGCGCTGCTGGCCGGCGCGCTCGCCGGTTGGCTCACGCCCCGCGGGCCGCTGACCGCAGCCGAGGGGCTGATCACGATGGTCGCGGCGCTCCTCGTCGGGGTCTTCGCCGGGCTGGCGATGCGCTCCCGATGGGCGATGCTCCTCGCCCCCGTCGTGTTCGTGATCGTATTCGAGCTCGCCCGAATCCGGGTCAGCGGCCCGACCGTCGATGGCATCCAAACGAGCACGTACGGGCTCGTCGCGCTCACCGTGGGTCGCGGCATCCACGGCGCCCTCGCCCTGGCACCGATGGTCCTTGGCGCAGCGCTCGGCGCCGGCCTCGCGCGGCGGATCGCCGGCGGCCCGGCGATCCGCCACGGCCGAGCGCCGGCGGGCCTATACGCCCGGCGTGCTGTGGCCGGCCTCGTCGGGATCGGCCTGGTCGTGCTCGCGGTGGGGATCGCGCGCCCGGCGAGCACCGACCCGATCGTCGGCCCCGACGGTGAGCCCCTTCCGGGCAGCATCGCCGAGCTGACCAGCGTCGAGGTCGGCGGGCACGACCTGGCGATGATGATCCGCGGCCACAGCACCGAGGACCCGGTGCTGCTCTTCCTCGCCGGCGGGCCCGGCGGCAGCGAGATGGGGGCCATGCGTCGTCATCTCGCGGGGCTCGAGCGGGACTTCGTGGTCGCGACCTGGGACCAGCGCGGAACCGGCAAGTCCTACGGCGAGCTCGATCCGACGTCGACCCTGACTCCGGATCAGGCGGTCAGCGATGCGATCGAGGTGACCAAGTACCTGCGGGAGAGGTTCGACGAGGACGCGATCTACCTCCTCGGTCAGTCCTGGGGCACGATCCTCGGCATCCTCGCGGTCCAGCGCGAGCCGGAGCTCTACCTGGCGTACATCGGCACCGGGCAGATGGTCAGCCCGCGCGAGACCGATCGGATCTTCTACGAGGACACCTTGGAATGGGCGCGGGAGACCGGCCGCGACGATATCGTCGAGACGCTGACGGAGAACGGCCCCCCACCGTACGAGAGCATCCTCGACTACGAGCCGGCCCTCGCCCACGAGAAGGACGTCTATCCCTACGACCGCAGCGGCAACTTCGAAGGCGATGGCGGCTTCTCCGAGAACCTGTTCGTCGAGGAATACGCGCTGCTCGAGCAGGTCCACAACCTGGGCGCCTTCCTCGACACGTTCACTGTCCTCTACCCGCAGATCCAGGACGTCGACCTCCGCGAGTCCGCGACCGAGCTAGAGGTACCCGTCTACCTGATCCAGGGCCGCCACGAGGCGCGCGGCAGGGCTGTGCTCGCCGATCAGTGGTTTCGCTCGCTCTCCGCGCCGGACAAGCAGCTGACCGTCCTCGACACCTCGGGGCACCGGCCGCTCTTCGAGCAACCCGAGGACTTCACTCAGGTGATGGTCGAGACGGTGCTCGGCGAAACGGGATGACCGACCGGGGCTCGAACGCGCGTCCGGATCGGCCTACGCCCTGTGCTCGGTGAGCCGGGCGCGACGCGAGCGCGGTTCGCGAAGCGCACGGATGGCCGGGCGAACGGGCGCCGGATCCGATGCTGAGTTCCGCGCATAGCGGCAGTGGTGGCGCGCCGCTGCACGGCGAGGAGGTTCCGCCCGCACTTAAGGGAGAACGACGCTCCCGCGCCTTTCCACTCCCAATCTATACCGGACAAGGGCCTTGAAACAAGCCGCGGGTCGTGCTGTATAAACGCCCGCCGCAAGCCAGAACCAAGGGAAATGGGAGAGGCGAAATATGGGTGGCATGGGCGACGAATCCGGACGGGGTGTGTCGATGACCGAGCAAGCGGTGGTGATCGCCGGAGGAGGTCCGACCGGGCTGATGCTGGCGGGCGAGTTGGCGTTGGCGGGAATCGACGTCGCGATCGTCGAGCGGCGCGCCAGCCAGGAACTCGCCGGCTCGCGCGCGGGCGGCCTGCAATCACGGACCATCGAAGTCCTCGATCAGCGCGGGATCGCCGACCGGTTCCTCTCGGAGGGGCAGGTCGCCCAGGTCCAGAGCTTTGGGGGGAGCGCCCTGGACATCAGCGACTTTCCCACCCGGCACAACTACGGACTCGGGCTATGGCAGAACCACATCGAGCGCATCCTGGCCGGGTGGGTCGGCGAGCTGGCGGTGCCAATCCATCGCGGACGTGACGTGAAGGGTTTCGCGCACGACGACGCCGGCGTCGACGTCGAGCTGTCCGACGGCCAGCAGGTGCGGGCGGGATACCTCGTCGGATGTGACGGGGGACGCAGCCTGGTCCGCAAGGCAGCCCGAATCGAGTTTTCCGGGTGGGACCCGTCAACCAGCTTCCTAATCGCCGAGGTCGAGATGGAAGAAGAGCCGGGGTTAGGCATCCGCAGGGACGAGCTCGGCACGCACGCCCTCGGCAAGGCGGAGTACGAGATCCGCAACGGCGAGGTGGTCTTCAAGGACGGGGGGCCGGTGCGGGTCATGGTGACCGAAGAGCACGTCGGGCACACGACCGAACCGACCTTGCGCGATCTCAGCGAGGCGCTCGTCACGGTCTACGGGACCGATTTCGGGATCCACAGTCCCACCTGGATCTCGAGGTTCACCGATATGACCCGGCAGGCCGCGGCCTACCGGGAGGGACGGGTGCTGCTGGCCGGCGACGCGGCGCACGTGCATTCCCCGGTGGGCGGGCAGGGTCTCAACACCGGTGTGCAGGATGCGGTGAACCTGGGATGGAAGCTGGCCCAGGTGGTCAACCTGACCTCGCCGGAAAGCCTCCTGGACACCTACCACGCCGAGCGCCACCCGGTCGCCGCCCGCGTGCTGCGCACGACGATGGCGCAGACCGCGCTCCAACGCTCCGACCCGCGCATCGAGGCGCTGCGCGACGCGATCTCCGAGCTCCTCGGCATGGACGAGCCCCGCAGGCGGTTCGCCGCGATGCTGTCCGGGCTGGACATCCATTACGACCTCGGTGAGGGACACCCGCTGCTCGGGCGCCGCATGCCCGACCTCGACCTGGTCACCGCCGACGGCCCGCTGCGCGTGTTCGCCCTGCTGCACGACGCCCGGCCGGCGCTGCTCAACCTCGGTGAGCCCGCTGCCTTCGACATCACTCCGTGGGCGGATCGGGTTCAGCCCGTCGACGCTGAATACGACGGTGCGTGGGAGCTTCCGGTGCTTGGCATGGTCACTGCGCCCACTGCGGTGTTGATCCGGCCCGACGGACATGTCGCGTGGGTTGGAGATGGCACGGACGTGGGGCTTTCTGAGGCGCTGACCACGTGGTTCGGAGCGCCGAGTGCCGCGTAGCCGCTAGCCGCGCCAGCGCCGATCTCGTCGCCGTTTTCGGAATGCATCAGCCGCGGGCGCCGACCGGCCGCCTGCGCGGCCGGATGCTCAGTACGCGCGTCCAACGATTGCCTGCGGTGGGCGTCTCGGGTTGAGCCGCGAGACCTGCGCCGAGGCCTGAGGTGCGGGAGCTACCAGGGTATGCGCATGCAAAGCGACAACGGCCGACTGGCTCCTGCTCGTCGCGCGCAATGGAGGAGCGCCCCCTGGATCGGGCATCCCGTCCGCGTGACAGGCGGACAAGGCCGTTATCCTTCGGGCGTGGCCGACTCAGAGTCCGGCGAACGCCCCCCATCGGCCGAGAGTTCGCCGATGGAGCCTGAGCCTGAGCTCAGTCCGCGCGAGGCTCGCCACCGCGATCGCGAGGCTCGGCGGAGCGAGCGGCCCCAGGGCATGGTGCCTGGCCGAGAAAGGCGCCGCACCAAGCTGGAGCGCGCCTCGATGCGCTTGGTCGCGACCGGCGGGATCATCGGCATCGCAGTGGTCCTGGGCGCGGTGCTCGTCGGCCAGGACGTTGCCGGCTGGATCGTCGGGTTGGTCATCGGGCTGACCTCGGTGATCCTGGCCGCGTTGCTTTGGTCGTCGCGGCAACTCTAGCCGCGGTCGGCGTTCACGCCGCACGAATAGGGGTCACTTCAGTAGTTCAGAGTGAGCGCTCCGATTGCGGAGATGTCGCCGGCTTCACCACATCAACGGCATGCCTAGGGGCGCTTTCGAGCGGCGCGTGATGGGCGCCGGCCGATCGCCAACCGAGGGGCAGTCTTGAGCACCGTTAACGGCGACACCAGCTACGTGACGTACAGGATCTGGGCTTGTTCGACGTGCCAGCGTCCAGCGCGGTCTGGTGTCGCGAACGAGGCTTGCGCTTGGGACGGATGTGATGGCCGGGTGCTTGA
>DATHVI010000101.1:0-2839 GCA_035461385.1 Solirubrobacterales bacterium | reverse complement strand
CGTCAACTGGTTCAAGCGCGGGATCGACGAGCCCGATCTCGATCTCCCGGCGAGCGTGCGCCGGGGAGCCGACGCCCTCCATCAGGCGATCGTCGACTTCCGCCGCATTCCCTATCCGGTGATCGCCGCGGTCAACGGCGTCGCCGCCGGCGCCGGGTTCTCGCTCGCGCTGATGTGCGACATCCGGATCGCCTCATCCGAGGCCTCGTTCGTCTGCGCCTACGGGCGGATCGGCGCCTCGCCCGATGGCGGCATGACCTACTTCCTGCCGCGGGTGATCGGCCCGGCGAAGGCGACCGAGCTGCTGCTGAACGACCCCGTGCTCTCGGCCGAGCAGGCGCTCGAGGCGGGGCTCGTCAGCCGCGTCGTCGCCGCCGACGAGCTCGCGCGGGCGGCGGCGGAGAAGGCGCGGAAGCTCGCCGCGAAGGCGCCGCACTACGTCCGGATGGCGAAGGCCCTGGTCGCCGCGAGCCTCGACAACTCGCTCCCCGAGCACCTCCAACTCGAGCGTGACGGGATCGCCGATGCGATGGCGACCGCGGATCTGCGCGAGGGGGTGGCAGCGTTCTTCGAGGGTCGCGAGCCGACGTTCGGGAATCCGTGAGCTGCGGGGCCGTTAGCTGTACCTTGCGGGAAGCAACCCAGAAAGGGGCCTGAATGAGAAAGCTAGTAGTGGTGCTGGCGCTGCTGGCGCTGGTGCCGTTCGCGATCGCAGCGTGCGGCGGGGACGACGACGACGGCGGTGACGACGCGGCTCCGGCCGAGCAGCCCGAGGAGCCCGCCGGCGACGGTGAGGCCGGCGACGGTGGCGGCGACGGCGGCGGGGCGACGGTGCAGGTGAGCTCCGACCCCGACGGGGCGCTGGCGTTCGAGCAGTCGTCGCTCGAGGCCGAGGCGGGCTCGGTGACGTTCGAGTTCGAAAACCCGGCGCCGGTGCCCCACGACTTCATCGTCGAGGACGCCGACGAGAACGAGATCGGCGGGACCGACGTGATCACCGACGACTCGGCCTCGGTGACCCTCGATCTCGAGGCCGGCGACTACACGTTCTTCTGCTCGGTGCCGGGCCACCGCGAGGCCGGCATGGAGGGGCCGCTCACCGTCCAGTAACGGCGGGTCGCGGCGCGCGAGGGCGGCACCCGTCCCGCGCGCCGCCCGGCGGCCCGGACGGCCCTCACCAGGGCAGGTCGCCGGCGATCTCGGCGAGGCGGGGGGCGCCGCGGTCGCGCTCGGAGAGGCGCGGCTCGGCGACCGGCCACTCGATGCCGATTTCGGGGTCGTTCCATGCGATCCCGGCTTCGGTGGCGGGATCGAAGCGGCTCGAGAGCCTGTAGGCGACGTCGGCCTCGTCCGAGAGGACGCAGAAACCGTGCGCGAACCCGACCGGGATGAAGAGCTGACGGTGGAAGCCGTCGTCGAGCTCGTGGCCCTCCCAGCGCCCGTACGTCGGCGAGTCGCGCCGGAGGTCGACGGCGACGTCCCAGATCCGACCGCGGGCGCAGCGAACCAGCTTCGACTGGCCGGGGCGGAGCTGGAAATGGAGCCCGCGGAGGGTCCCGGCGGCCGAGCGCGAGTGGTTGTCCTGAACGAACTCGGCGTCCACCCCGAGTGCCCGCCAGGTGTCGGCGCGGTAGGTCTCGACCAGAAAGCCGCGCTCGTCGCGGTGGACCTCCGGCTCGATCAGGACGAGCCCGTCGATCCCGGTGTCGACGCGTCGCGCCATCGCTACCGGCGCTCGGCGCTGCCCCGCGGCGGCATTCCGGCGCTAGGCGCTCGACTGCGCGAGCAGCCGAGTCGCGCTGTCGGCCACGCAGACCGGTTTCTCGGAGCCCTCGCGCTCGACCGTCAGCCGGGTGACGACGTGCCACCAGCCCTCGCCGCGATCGTCGACCGAAACCACCTCGGCGCCGACCCGGATCCGCGAGCCGGCGGGCACCGGCGCCGGATAGCGGACCCGGTCCCAGCCGTAGTTGATCGCCATCGCCACCCCGCGCTGCTCGATCAGCCGCTCGCGAAGGCCGTTGATCATCGCCAGGGTGAGGTCGCCGTGCGCGATCGTCGTCCCGAAGGGGCTCTCGCGCTCGGAGCGCTCGCGGTCGACGTGGATCCACTGGTGGTCGCCCGAGACCTCGGCGAAGCCGTCGATGCGCTCCTGGGTGACCTCGACCCAGTCGGTAGGCCCGACCGGCTTCCCGATCAGCTCCCGCAGCCCGTCGATCCCGTCGACGCTGACCGCCGCCCGATCGCGCTCGGCCGTCGAATCGCCGCTCTCGGTCCCCATCGGCGCGCAGCCTAACGGAGGCCGGCCGCGGAGGCCGGCGGGAATATGATCGCCCGGTGCCACTGCACGCCGAGGCCGAGCGCTCGATCGACGTCCCCGCGGCGACCGTGTACCGGCTGATCGCCGATTTCAAGAACCACCATCCCCGATTCCTGCCGCCGAAGGCGGTCCCGGATTTCACCCTCGAGCAGGGCGGCGTCGGCGCCGGGACGATCCACCGGGTGACGATCAAGGCGGCCGGCGTGTCGCAGACCTACCGGATGCGGGTCGACGAACCCGAGCCCGGCAGGGTGCTGCGGGAGGCCGAGATCGACGGCTCGACGGTCACGACCTATACCGTCGAGGAGGAGGGTGACGGCTGCCGCGTCCGCCTCGAGACCGAGTGGGAGCCCGCGGGCGGCCTCACCGGCGTGGTCGATCGGCTGTTCGGCCCTCGCGTCGCCGGGCGGCTGTGGAGCGAGGTGCTGGAGAGTCTCGACCGGTACGCGCACGAGCACCGAGACGCAGCGACCCCCGGCACGACCGGCGGTTGATCGCAGCGGCCGCCGCGGCGCGAAC
>DATHVI010000100.1:0-2751 GCA_035461385.1 Solirubrobacterales bacterium | reverse complement strand
ATCCTGTTCGTGACCTCGAACGGCACCGGGCTCGGGCACCTGTCGCGCTCGATGGCGATCGCGAAGCGTCTCGATCCGACGCGCGAGCCGCTGTTCGTGACCTTCTCGGCCGCCGCCCCCGCGGTCCGTGAGCTCGGCTTTCCGGTCGAGTACGTCGCCTCCTACGACCGCCCCGGCGCGGGGAATGACTGGCGGTGGACGCGGCGGGTCCGGGCGCGTCTCGAGGCGATCGTCTCCGAAGTCCGCCCGGAGGTCGTCGCGTTCGACGGCACCCACCCGTACGAGCGGCTGCTGCCGGCCCTGCGCTCCTCGGGCGCGGCGCTCGTCTGGTGCCGGCGGGCGATGTGGCGCCGCGATTCCGACACCGCGCCGCTGTGGAGGAGTCATCTCTTCGACGCCGTCCTCGAGCCGGGCGAGTACGCGGCCGCGGCCGACACCGGCCCGACGGTGGCCCGCCGGGGGGAGGCGCATCGGGTCGACCCGGTCGTCCTCCTCGACCGCTCGGACCTCCTCCCCCGCGACGAGGCCGAGCGCGAGCTCGGGCTCGAGCCGGGGCGGACGAATGTCCTCGTCCAGCTCGGACAGGGAGACGGAGTGCGAGCGGCCAACCGCCGCTGCCTGCGCCACCTTGCCGCGCGCCCGGAGGTCCAGGTCGCGGCCCTCGCATCGGCCCTCGCGACCCTCGACGAGGTCCCCGACGGGGTGCTGCGGCTCCGCGGCACCTACCCGGTCAGCCGCTACCTCGCGGCGTTCGACGTCGCGGTCGCCGCCGCCGGCTACAACGCCTACCACGAGCTGATCCACCTCGGCGTTCCGGCGCTGTACGTGCCGATGCCGCGGCAGACCGACGACCAGGCCGCCCGGGCCCGCTACGCATCGGAATCGGGGGTCGGGGTGGCGGTGGCGGGGCCGGACGATCCCGCTCTCGAGGCGCGGCTCGACGACCTCCTCGATCCCGTGCGCAGGGATGCGATCCGCGAACGGCTCGCCTCGGTCGAGCTCGCGAACGGAGCCGCCGACGCCGCTCGCTGGCTCGAGGAGCTCGGCGCCGGGCCGGCGCCCCCTTCCGGGCCCGCCGCCTCCGGTCGCCGCCGTCCGCCGTCTCGCGCGGCGAGGGTCCGCCGGGCGTGGATCTTCGCCGCAAGTGTGCCGCCGACGGTGGTCCGGCTCGCGAGGCAGGTGCTGACGCGGCCGCGAGTGAGGACGGTGGTGATCGCACTCGGGTTCGAGCGGGACGACCTCGCGGGCCCGCTCGCCGGCGCGCTCGAGCGAGCCGGCGAGCGGCCGGAGCGGGCGTTGGTGGTCACCGACAGCCTCGACTTCGGACCGCTGCTCGCCCTCGGGGTCGGATTCGAGCACGTCCCCGGGCCCCGCCACCGCCACGCCGAGCTCGCCGGCGGCGACTACGAGCGATTCGCGTCCGAGCGCGTGCGGCTGATCCTCGCCGATCGCCCGCGGCGGCGCCGGGTCCTGACCCTCGGGCATGTCCCCGCGGCGGTTCTCGGCGCCGCTCAGCCGAGCCGCCGGTAGGCCTCGAGGAGGATCGGCGCGCTCGCGAAGCCGCGCGCCCGCATCGCCTCGAGCGCCTGCTCGTAGCGCCCGGCGAGCTCGCGCTGGCGCTCGTCCGACAGGCCATCGCGCCAGCGCCCGCGGTGGGCGTGCGCCGCGTTGACGTCGGCCTCGAAGTGGTCGCGGATCCCCGGCTCGTCATCGAGGCCGAGGAATCCGAGCAGCTCCGCGTAGGTCGCCTCGCGGTCGCCCGCGGCGAGCTGGTCGAGGCTCAGGTGGAGGATCTTCTCGGGCGGGGTCGCGGCGATCGCGCGCTCGTTCGCCTCGAGCCGAGCGAGCCACCACCCGAGCCCCTCGAACGCGTCGCGTGGATGCGAGCGCCGCTGGCGCTTGGCGACCTTGGACGAGCCCGCGTCGCGGCCGTCGCGGATGCAGTGGATGAACCTCGCCTCCGGGAACAGGCGGGCCAGCGTCGGCGCCTGGGCGACGTTCGCGGTCGTCATCTCGACCAGCCCCGGCTTTCCCGCCCGTGACGCGATCGGCCACAGCAGGTCGAGGAAGAGCCGCCGCGCTGCCGCCTCCGGGTCGCGGGCGTAGCGCTGGGGGAACCGCTCCAGCGCCCGGTCGAAGCGCTTCCGCGGCATCACCTTGAACAGGCCACGGACCGAGCGCCCGAGGCGGATGCGCGGGGCGATCGCGGGCAGCGGCTCGCCGGCCGCGACCCGGTACCACCAGAAGCTGCGCAGCTTGTGGACGAACTCGGCCTCCGTCACCTCGCCCGCGAGCAGGTCGGGGAGCCCGCGCGGATTGGCGTGGAAGCGGGCCTCCACCTTGACGTCGGCGTAGTGGGGGTGGCGGCCGAGCAGCTCCGCGATCACGTGTGTGCCGCTCCTCCCGGTGCCGCCGACGAAGACGATCGGCGGGGGCTTCGCCGACGGGTCGGCGTCGCGAGGGCGGTTCGGCGGCCGGTGGTCCTGCGGGCTCATGACCGATCGAGCCTAGCCCGCTGCAACTAGCATCGGCGGGAGATGGACGCTCGATCCGCACGCGGCCCGGGTCTCGCCGCAAGCCCTGCCGGTGCGGCGGGCGAAGCGCGCCCGCCCGGCGCGCTTCCGAACCTGATCGTGATCGGAGCGCAGAAGTGCGGCACCAGCGCGCTGCACTTCTACCTCGGGCTGCATCCGCAGATCGCGATGTCGCAGACGAAGGAGCTCAACTTCTTCACCAAGCGCAACTGGCGGC
>DATHVI010000099.1:0-6281 GCA_035461385.1 Solirubrobacterales bacterium | reverse complement strand
GAACGACTCGGCGCCCCCGGCGCCGAGCCGCGCGAGCGCGTCGCCGAGCTCGGGGAAGCGGAACGTGTCGCCGCTGCCGAGGATCCGGCCTTCGGGCGCGTAGATCGACCGTGCCTCGGGATAGTGGGTGAGGATCGGCTCGAGGATCGCGAGGAAGAAGGCCTGCGCCTCGTTGACCACGACGCCATCGCGGGCGAGCGCCGCGGCGGGAGCGGCGAGCTCGTCGAGCGGAACCGACCCGAAGCGCTCGAGCGCGAGCTCGATCCCGGCCGGGGTCCCGGGAACACCGCACGACGCCGCGCCGATGTGGAAGATCTGCGGGACCTCCTCGGTGAAGTAGACGGGGATCGGCACCAGCTCCGCCTCGCGCCGGTGGCCGTCGGCTCCGGGAACGGCGACGAAGAAGTCGAGCAGCGCCGAGCCGGTGCCGGTGTGGACGAGCATGTAGCCGCCCGCGCCGAGACCGGTGAGCGGGCTCTCGGTGACGAACGAGGTCAGCGCGGCGGCGACCGCCGCGTCGACCGCGTTCCCGCCCTCGCGCAGCACCCGCGCGCCGGCCTCCGCCGTCAGCGGGTGCCCGGCGGCGACCACTCCGCGCGCGCTCATGGCCAGAACCTACGCCCGCGGGCGGCGAGAAGCCAGTTCGCGCCGGCGGCGGGAGAGCCGCCGAGCTACAGCCCGCGCTCAGAGAGCGATGCTCAGTCTCGCACGTAGTCGACCAGCTCCTCCCGGCCGACGCCACCCGAGAGGTTCAGCGTCAGCACCGGGCCGACGCCGCGGGCGTAGAACTTGTGCTCGTTTACCGCGGGCTCGAGGGGATCGAGGTCTTTGGTCATCAGCACGCCGGTGTAGCGGTCGAACGGCACCTCGACCCGCTCGTCGAGGCTGAGGACGGTGGCCTCGTCCTCGGCCTCGCCTTCGTAGTACTCCTGCCGGTACCGGAGCCCCACCCGCGGGTCGGCGGGCATCGCGATCCCGGCCTCGGCGCCGTCGACCCCGGCCTCGAACGAACCCGCGGTGGTCGTCGGCTTGCCATCCTCGTATTCGGCCGTGTCCTCGCCGAGGTACCAGACGTTGCCGTCGGAATCCTGCGCGTACCAGTCGTCGGTCACCTCGACCTTCGTGCCCCGCTCGGTGACCACGTCGCGAACGACGCGTGCCGGGATCCCGGCGGCGGTCATCTTCGTGCGCGCGGTGACCGTCACCTCGACCCGCATCACTGCGTCGCCCTCGACCTCGCGGTAGACCCACCTCGTGCCTGGGGTCATCGGCCAGTAGGGGTTGTCGATCGCGACGCTGAAGTCGGTCGGATCGAGCTCGACCGGCTCGTCGCCCCGGGGGAGCGCCGGCTCCCCGCCGCCGCCCCCGCTCCCGCAGGCTCCGAGGCCGAGGATCGCGAGCGCGGCGGCGATCGTCGCGCACCCCGCGACGCGGGCGCCGCTGGCGGGCGGTTTGGCTTCAGGGGTCATCGCGTGCCTCCTTGGTCGCGGGACGGTTCCGGCGGGCGTTCGCGGTTATCCCGCGGCGAGATGAAAAGCTCGTGAACGCTCGGTCGCGGCGTCGACCAGGCACCAGCGCCGAATCTCGGCTTTCATCTGGCTTTCATCGTCGAGCCCGAGGGTGGCCGCAGCCATGCGCGTACTGATCGTCGAGGACGAGCCGAAGCTCCTCGCGCTGCTGCACCGCGGCCTCGCCCGAGAGGGGATGGCGGTCGACGCGGTCGGCGCCGGCGAGGAGGCGCTGTGGCGAGCTCAGGCAACCGACTACGACGCAATCGTCCTCGACCTCATGCTGCCCGGCGTCGACGGGTTCGAGGTCTGCAGGCGGCTACGAGCCGCGGGGGTCTGGTCGCCGATCCTGCTGCTGACGGCGCGGGACGCGATCCGTGACCGGGTTGCCGGGCTCGACAGCGGCGCCGACGACTACCTGACCAAGCCCTTCTCCTACGCCGAGCTGCTCGCGCGCCTGCGGGCCCTGGTCCGCCGCGGGCGCCCCGAGCGGCCGTCCGAGCTGCGGGTCGGGACCCTCCGGCTCGACCCGGCGACCCGCCGGGTGTGGCGCGGTGAGGAGCCGATCGAGCTGTCGCCGAAGGAGTTCGCCGTGCTGGAGACGCTGATGCGCCGTCCCGGCGAGGTGCTGTCTCGCTTCCAGCTCCTCGAGCACGCCTGGGACTACGAGTACGAGAACCGCTCGAACGTCGTCGACGTCTACGTGCGGTTCCTGCGGCGCAAGATCGACCGGCCGTTCGGTGTCAGCTCGATCGAGACCGTGCGCGGCGCCGGCTACAGGCTGCGTGAGGACGGCGGAGCGCCGCCTTGAGCCGAGTTCCGATCCGGCTGCGGATCACCGCGGTCTTCGCCTTGGCGATGGCCGTCGTCCTCGCCGGGCTTGGCCTGTTCGTCTATCTGCGCCTCGGAACCGAGCTCGACCGATCGATCGAACAGGGTCTTCGCTCCCGCGCCGGGGAGGTCGCCGCCCTCGCCCGCGCCCCCGGCTCCGGGCTCGGCGACCCCGCTGCCGAGTCGCTGATCGAGGGCGAGGAGAGCTTCGCCCAGATCGTTGCTCCCGATGGCCGGGTGCTCGACTCGACGCCGCAGCTCGGCTCGCGGCAGATCCTGAGCCCCGCGGAGGTCGCCGGCGCCACCAGCGCCCCCGCTTTCCACGAGCGCGACTCCGTGCCCGGCCTCGAGGGTCGGCTGCGGCTGCTCGTGGCGCCGGTCGAGGGCCCCGACGGGCCGGCGGTCGCGGTCGTCGGCACCTCGCTCGAGGACCGCGACGAGGCGCTCGCGAGGCTCGCCACCCTGCTCCTCGTCGGCGGCCTGATCGCGCTGCCGCTCGCCTCGCTCGCCGGGTACGGCGCGGCGGCGGCGGCGCTGCGGCCGGTCGAGGCGATGCGAACGCGCGCGGACGCGATCTCCGCCTCCCACCTGACCGAACGCCTTCCCCTGCCGACCGCGAACGACGAGCTGCGGCGCCTCGGCGAGACTCTGAACGAGATGCTCGATCGCCTCGAGGCGGCGATCGAGCGCGAGCGGCGGTTCGTCGACGACGCCAGCCACGAGCTGCGGACGCCGCTCACCCTGCACCGGGCCGAGCTCGAGCTCGCGCTTCGCCACGCCGCCGGCGCCGACGAGCTCCGGGCCGCGATCGTCTCGGCGATGGACGAGGTCGATCGCCTGATCCGCCTCGCCGAGGACCTGCTCGTGGTCGCCCGCTCCGAGCAGGAGGGGATCGAGCTCGAGCGTGAGCCGGTCGCGCTCGACCGTCTCCTCGCCGAGGTGGCCGACCGCTTTCGCGCGCGAGCGAGCGCGGACGGGCGTGAGCTCGCCGTCGACGGCGGCGGGCTGATCGTCGAGGCTGACCGGCAACGCCTCGACCAAGCGCTGACGAGCCTGATCGACAACGCCCTCGGCCACGGGAGCGGCGCTGTCACGGTCGTCGCGAGGTCGGCGCCCGAGCGAGTAGAGCTCCACGTGCGCGATCGGGGGCCGGGCTTCGAGGCGGAGCTGCTCCCCCGCGTCTTCGAGCGCTTCAGCCGCGCCGGACGCGGCCGCGGCCCGGGCGGCGCCGGGCTCGGCCTCGCGATCGTTGACGCGATCGCCCGCGCGCACGGCGGCCGGGCGGTTGCAGCCAACGTCCCGCGCGACGGCGCCGATGTCTGGATCGAGCTTCCGGCGGGGTGAGCCCGGCTTTCATCGCCGTTTCACGACGCCGCGGTAGAAACGACGGCGACAGTCGAGACCGAGACCAGGAGGATCGCAGGCGATGACCAGGACGAAGCTGATCACGGTCGGAGCAGCGGCGCTGTGCGTCGCGGTCGCGGGCGCCGGAGTCGCCGTCGCGACCGGCGGCGGCGACGACTCCGAGGGGCCGATCACCGGAACCGCGCTCGAGCGCGCGAGCGCGGCGGCGCTCGACGCGACCGGCGGCGGGAGCGTCACCGAGACCGAGGTCGGGGACGAGGAGAGCTACTACGAGGTCGAGGTCGAGCTCGCCGACGGCAGCCAGGTCGACGTCCAGCTCGACCGCGATTTCAACGTCGTCGGCGAGGAAACCGACGACGAGGCTTCCGACGGCGCCGGGGACGACGGCGCCGGCTAAGCCGAGCCGGCTAGCCGTTGGGGACGAACTCCGGGACGTCGATCGAGAGGTCGCGGGGGCGCTGCTCGAAGCTCCGCGCGGTGCCCGCGCGGCGGTCCTCGGGGCGCCGGGTCGAAGTCGAGGTCGTGCCCGCGGCCCGCTTCGCGGTCGGGCTGCCGTCGGCGCGGCGGCCGCGACCGTCGAACCGGGTGGCGATCACCGTCACCCAGACCTGCTCGTCGAGCGACTCGTCGACGTTGGCGCCGAAGATGATGTTGGCGTCGGGGTGCGCCGACTCCTGGACCGCCTTCGCGGCCTCGGAGACCTCGAGCAGGCTGAGGTCGGGCCCGCCGGTGATCGAGAGCAGGATCGAGCGCGCCCCGTCGACCGAGGTGTCGAGCAGCGGTGAGGACACCGCACGCTCGGCGGCGTTGACGGCGCGGTTGTCGCCAATGCCCATGCCGATCCCGAGCAGCGCGTGGCCGGCGTCGCGCATCGTCGTCCGGACGTCGGCGAAGTCGAGGTTGATCATCCCGGGGAGGGTGATCAGCTCGGTGATCCCCTGGACGCCCTGGCGGAGGACGTCGTCGGCGACCTGGAACGCCTCGACCATCGTCGTCGTCTTCGCGAGCACCGCGAGCAGGTTCTCGTTCGGGACCACGATCAGGGTGTCGACCTCGGCGCCGAGGGCATCGATCCCGTCGTCGGCCTGCTTCGCTCGGCGCGTGCCCTCGAACCGGAACGGCTTCGTGACGATCCCGACCGCGAGCGCGCCGACGTCGCGGGCGAGGCGCGCGACCACCGGCGCGGCGCCGGTGCCCGTGCCGCCGCCGGCGCCGGCGGTGATGAAGACCATGTCGGAGCCCTTGAGCAGGCGCTTGATCTTGTCCTGCTCCTCGAACGCCGCCTTGTAGCCGAGCTCGGGGTCGGAGCCGGCGCCGAGCCCGCGCGCGACCCCGCTTCCGAGGTGGACGGTGACGTCGGCCGCGGATTGCTGAAGCGACTGGAGGTCGGTGTTGATCGCCATGAACTCGACCCCGGGGATCTCCGCCTCGATCATCCGGTTGATCGCGTTGACGCCGGCGCCGCCGACGCCGATGACCCGGATCACGGGGGTGTGCGGGCGCGTATCGGCACCCCCGGCCCCGAGCGCGGGCTCCTCGCGCCCGAACGCGGGGCCCTCGTAGTCGGGCATGTCCTCGCCGAAGATCCGGCTCAGCCGCTCCTTCGCCTCGGGGATGCTCGATGCATCGTCGCTGACCCGGTACGCGCGCACGCGCTCGGGGTCAGGCGGCAGCGGCTCCTCGCGGCCGAACGCCGGCTCCTCCTTGGGCTCGGCGGGACCGGCCGCCGGCTCAGGCTCGGGAGCGGTCGGGTCCGCGGAGGCAGAGGCGGCCGCGGGCTCGGATCCGGCGACGGCCGGGGCCTCCTCGTCAGCCGGCGGCGGCTCGGAGCGGCCTGGCGCCTCGGGTGGATCCTCGGGCTCGACGGTTGAGCGGAAGAGGTCGGCGAGCGGGCCTTCGCGCATGCTGGCCCGCTTACGACGCGCCATTCGTCAGAACCTCCTTCGCCAGCTCACGGTAGTAGTTCGCCGCGTTCCCGCTCGGATCGTACTTGAGGACGCTGCTGCCACGGACGGGCGCCTCGGCGAACTTGATCGCCTTACGGATCCGCGACTTGAAGACGAGCTCGCCGAAGTTCTCCTCGAGGATCTCCACCGCCTCCTTGGCGTGGACGGTCCGCGAGTCGAGCATCGTCGGCAGGATTCCCTCGATCTCGACGCCGGGGTTGAGGTTCTCCCGGATCATCTGAAGCGTGTTCTGCAGCTGGACGAGCCCGCGCATCGAGAGGTACTCGCACTGCACGGGCACGATCACCTTGTTCGCCGCGGTGAGCGCGTTCACGGTGAGCAGCCCGAGACTGGGCGGGGTGTCGATGCAGACGAAGTCATAGTCGTCGAGTACCTCGTCCAGGGCCTTCTGAAGCGCGCGCTCGCGACCGATCTGGGTGCTCATCGCGATCTCAGCGCCGGCGAGATCGATCGAGGCAACCGCGACGTCGATCTCGCGCTCGACGATCACCTCGCTGATCGGGGTCCGATGGACGAGCACGTCGAACATGCTCTTCTCGACCTTGTCGGGGTCGACGCCCTGACTCATGGTCAGGTTGCCCTGGGGGTCGAGGTCGATCGCGAGCACCCG
>DATHVI010000098.1:0-15258 GCA_035461385.1 Solirubrobacterales bacterium | reverse complement strand
GGTTCGCCAGCGTCCGCGTGTTCGTCTTCTGGGTCTCGGCGGTGCTCATCGTCTCGTCCTTGGTTGCCGAGTTTGGTGGAGGCATGTCACCGAGTCGGCAGGGATCGCGTCGGCTCTACTCTGCCCCGGCGTACTCCGAGTAGGGGTACCACCACTGCTTCGGCGCGATCTCGGTCTCGAGGTGGACGTGCTTGGTCTCCTGGAAGGCCTCGAGGCCCTCGCGGCCGAGCTCGCGGCCGAGGCCGGACTGCTTGAAGCCGCCGAACGGGCCGGCGTCGTTGTCGGTCAGCGGGTCGTTGAACCACACCGTCCCCGCCTCGAGCTCGCGCATGCACTTGACCATGCTCGAAAGGTCAGCGGTGTAGACGTTGGCGCCGAGGCCGTAGCGGGTCGAGTTCGCGAGCTCGATCGCCTCGTTGAGGGAGCCGACTCGGACCAGCGGCGCCACCGGCCCGAAGGTCTCCTCCCGGAGCAGGTCGGTCTCCGCCGGGGCGCCGGTGACGACCGCGGGGGAGTAGAAGTGGCCACGCCCGTTGCCGCCGTCGCCGCCGCCGATCACGACCTCGGCGCCGGCGTCGACCGCCGCCGCGACCTGGTCGCGGACCTTCTGGCGCTGGGTGGCGGAGACCATCGGGCCGATGTCGGTCGCAGGGTCCAGCGGATCGCCGACGACGAGGTCGCGGGTGTAGGAGACGAACGCGTCGAGGTAGTCGTCGTAGACCTCGGAGGCGACGTAGAAGCGCTCGGCCGACGTGCACACCTGGCCCGCGTTGAGGAAGGCGGCCCACGCGCCACCCTTCGCGGCGACCTCGACCCGGTCGGCGATGTCGGGGCAGACGATGAACGCGTCCTTGCCGCCCATCTCGAGGTTGACCCGCGCGACCCGCTCGGCGCACGCCGCACCGATCTTCTTCCCGGTCTCGACCGAGCCGGTGAACGCGATGCAGGCGACGCGCTCGTCGCCGATGACCCGCTCGCCGACGTCGCCGGCGCCGCAGACGATGTTGACCACGCCGGCGGGGAGGTGGTCGAAGCAGCTCGCCAGGGCGAGGGTCGAAACGGGAGTCAGCTCCGAGGGCTTCGAGACCGTCGCGTTGCCGGCGGCAAGCGCGGGCGCGAGCTTCCACGCCAGCAGCAGCAGCGGGTAGTTCCACGGGACGATGCACCCGACCACTCCGACCGGGTCCTTGACCACGAGCGAGAGCTGCGTCGACTCGATCGAGGGAATCACCCGCCCGGCCGAGTCGCGGCCGATCTCGGCGTAGTAGTCGAACGCCGCCGCGGTCCAGCCGACTTCGTCGGCGTTCTCAATCCGCGGCTTGCCGCCCTCGAGCGTCATCAGCTCGGCGAGCTCGTCGGTGCGATCGCGAAGCCGCCGCGCGACCTCGTGCAGCATCTCCCCGCGCTCGACCGCCGGCGTTCGCGCCCAGCCGCGCTGCGCCCCGGCGGCGGCGGCGATCGCGGCGTTGAGCTGCTCCGCGGACGGCGTCCCGACGGTGACGATCGTCTCCTCGGTGTAGGGGTTCTCGACCTCGAGGCCGGGCCCCTCGCCGGCGACCTGCTCGCCGCCGATCAGCAGGCGTGTCTCCGGATCCGCCATTCGGTTCAAGGCTAGCGCCGGATCGCGGCTCGCCGGGTCCGACGGTGCCCGCTCCGACCCGCCGAATCGCGTCGCCATGCGGTCTGCAGGCAGGCGAAAGGCGGTGCCCGAGCTTCCCGACGTCGAAGGGCTCAAGCGCTACTACGCCCGCCACGCGGCCGGGTGGGAGGTCGAGCGGGTCGACGTCCCGTCGCCGGCGATCGTCCGCAACACGACCCCGCAGCGGCTCGGCCGGGCGCTCGCCCGCGCGAAGCTCCGGCGCCCAGGCAGGACCGCCTACTGGTGCCCCCGCTGCCAGCCCGGCGCCTCGCCGCCGGCGCACGCCGGAGCAGCAGCGCGCGGGCTTATGACGTCCGGCGCTCCGCGTCGGCAACCTCCTCCGCCTTGCGATCGGCCTGCTTCTCGGCGCGCTTCAGCTCTTCCTTCTTGCGAGCCTTGCGCTCCTCCTCGCGGCCCTCGCGGCGCAGCTTCGGATCGTCGGCCACATCGCCGGCGGTCTGCTTCGCCTTTCCGGTCAGCTTGTCCATGATGCCCATGTTCGGCTCCTTTCTCGTTCACCTACCGCCTACCCGTGTCGTCGCGCCGATCACGTCCGCCCCTTGACCGCGAACCCGGCGATGGCTACCGTGCCGGCAGCATGCGGCGCCTTCTCCTTGGCTTGGCGGTCGTCGCCGGCCTCTGGGGGGCGGGCGTCGCTCCCGCCCTCGGGGCTCCCCCGGCGTCGCAGGCCGACCGCGCGCTCGACCGCGCGCTCCGGGGGCTCGTCGCGATGCCCGGCGGTCCGCCGGGGGCGATCGCGGTCGTCCAGCGCGGCCAGCGCCGCAAGGTCCACGTCGCCGGGGTCGCCGATGTCAGGACCGGTGCGCCGCTGCGGATCCGAAAGCAGATGCGGATCGCGAGCGTCTCGAAGGCGTTCTCGGGCGCGGTTGCCCTGACCCTCGTCGACGAGGGCGTGCTCTCGCTCGATGACACGATCGGCGACCTGCTTCCGGACCTCCCCACCGACTGGCATCCGGTCACCCTCGAGCAGCTGCTCGCCCACACCAGCCGGCTGCCCGACTACACCGGAAGCCAGGGGCTGGTCGACGGCATCACCGCCTCCCCGGTGATCGCCCCGCCGCCGCGCGAGCTACTCGGGTACGTCGCCGAGGATGGGCTCGTCCCCGGCGACGGGTACATCTACTCGAACTCCGACAACATCGCCATCGGACTGATCGTCGAGGCGGCGCTCGGCGCCAGCTACGAGCGCTCGATCCGCGCCAAGGTGGCTGCGCCGCTGAGGCTTCGGCGGACGGCGATGGGAGTGGGCGCGTTGCTGCCGCGGCCGTTCATCCACGGCTACGAGCGGGTCGGGGCAGGCGGGCTCGAGGATCAGAGCCAACAGATCGGCTGGGGCGGCTGGGCTTGGGCCTCGGGAGGGATCGTCTCAACGCCCGGCAACCTCAACCGTTTCGTTCGCGCGTATGCGGGCGGGGAGCTCTTCCTGGGGCAGGCGCGACGGCGCCAGTACCGGTTCATCCCCGGCGCCGAGTCCCATCCGCCCGGACCGGGTGCGAACGCCGGCGGCCTCGCCCTGTTTCGCTACCGCACACGCTGCGGAACCGTCTTCGGGCACACGGGGTCGATCCCCGGCTACACGCAGCTGATCGCCTCGACCCGCAACGGGCGCCGCTCGCTCACCTTCACGGTCACCCGCCAGATGCCCGACGAGTTGCTGCCGGCGCTGAGGCGGGCCCAGGTGCGGGCGGTCTGCGCGGCGAAGGCGAAGCCGCGCCCGCGCCGGCCGCGCTGACCGATGTCGCCGGAGCGTGGCGCTTAGGACGAAGCGCGCGAAGCCGGCCCGCGGCCGACGTACGCAGCGCGGTTGACGGCCACGGCGACGTCGGTGCCCGGACGCGGCTCGGCGACGACGTTGATCGACGTCACCTCTTCTGGGTCGCCGTCGTGGATCGCGGCCAGCGATCCAGCGCGCTCGCCCGGTCGCAGCACGTAGGTGGCACGTCGCCCCGGCGCTGGAGCCCCGGCCCACTCGAGTCGCAGGTGACCGGCGCCGTCGCGCCCCTCGATCCGCAGCCGCCGAACGGCGCCCGCGGGCTCGAGGCCAACGTCGAGCCTGATCACACGGGGGTTCGCCACCTCAACCCTCGCGGCGCCTTCGATCACTCCCGTCTCGTCCGCGACCCGCGCCGGCGTGAACGTGTAGGCGGGATCGGGCTCGGCCGGCGACGAGGCAACCGGCGCCCCGCCCGGTGTGGCGAGGATCAGCGACCAGGTGCTCTGAACCGGCTCGGCACGTTCGATCACGAGACCGGCCTCCGCGCACAGGCGCTCGAGGCGCCGGCGGTCGAAGATCGATCGATGCCCCCACACCCGCTCGAGGCGGCGATTGAGCGGCACCGTCAGCAGGAGCCGGGTCGGCGGGCGAAGCGCGCCGGCGACCGCGCGCAGGGCGGCACCGGGGTCATCGAGGTGCTCGAGGACCTCGAGCAGGAGCACGAAATCGGGATCTTGGTCGCGCCAGAACCTCTCGTCGAGCTCGAAGATGTCGCCGACGACGAGCTCGGCGGCGCGATCGTCGAGCTCGTTCGCCGCGAGCACCGCCCGGGTGTGATCGACGAACTTCCGGCGCAGCTCGACGCCGCAGTAGTGCTCGGGCCGCAGATCGCGGAGCAGCACCCCGGCGACGTAGCCGTGGCCGATGCCGATGTCGACGATCCGGCTTCGCGGCGGGACCAGGTCGAGCAGCCTCGCGATCCGCACCGCGCTGCCGCCGCGGGCGTAGCGGCGGAAGCTGCGCTCGGGCATACCTTCGGAGTGCTGCAGCGGAGCCACGCGGCGGGTCGCCCGGGCGATCGCCCACCGCCGCGAGAAGGTCGTCAACCTGCGACCGGTTCGCTCTCCGACGCGCTCGTGAGCGGCGATCCGACGCAGGCCCCAGCCGACCCGAATCCGGCGGCGCAGCTCGATCAGGGTGGACGGGGACGCCATCGATGCCGACATCTTGCCGGGGCACGCCCAGAGGCGGCACCGGGCGCGCGAGAACGGTCGGTGCGCCCGCGGAACAGGCGGCGGTCGCCGAGCGGGGCGCCGAGGATCGTCACCGTGTGGTCGAGGGGGTCAGCCGCCGGCAGCGCCGGGGACCGGGGGAGCCGCCGGCGTGCCGGCGTAGGGCTCTTCCTCGGCCTCGGGAAGGGTCGCCGTCATCCGCTCGGCGCGGCGTTGCTGCCAAACGGTCAGGATCATCGCCGCGACCGTGACCACGAACAGCATCGTCGCCAGTACGTAGATCTCGACCGGGATCCCCCGCTGGGCGGCGCCGTAGATGTAGAGCGGGAAGGTGATCGCGGTGCCGGCGTTGAAGTTCGAGATCACGAAGTCGTCGATCGAGAGCGCGAACGCCAGCAGGCCGGCGGCGACGATACCGGGCAGCATCAGCGGCAGGGTGACGAGCCGGAAGGTGTGGAACGGGCTCGCGCCGAGGTCGCGCGCCGCCTCCTCGAGGCTGCGGTCGAAGCCGATCAATCGTGAGCGAACGACGACGACGACGAAGCTGATCGAGAACATGATGTGGGCGATCAGCAGGCTGGTGAAGCCGAGGATCCCGGGGCCGAAGTAGAGCAGGAACATCGACAGCAGCGCGGCTCCGATCACGACCTCGGGCGTCGCCATCGGGATCACGATCAGGAAGTTCGCGGTCCGCCGGCCGAAGAACTCGTAGCGGACCAGGGCGAGGGCGATCAGCGTCCCGAGGATCGTCGCCCCGAGCGTCGACAGCGCCGCAAGCCTCAGGCTCAACAGGAACGAATCGGTGAGCGCCGAGAGCGCGAACGGATCCTCCCAAGTCGCGAGGCTGAAGCCCTGCCAGGTGTAGTTGAACTTCCCGGCCGGGTCGTTGAACGAGAACACGGCGATGATGAAGATCGGGATCAGCATGTAGGCGATCGCGAAACCCGCGTAGATCACGATCCCGTGCTCGCGCAGCCACTTCCACGCCCGGGCCGGGAGCGAGCGCCGCGCGGCTGGTGCGGCGGCGGTGAGCGGCGGAGCAGCCATCAGGCCTTCTTCGCCTCCTCGCCCATCAGCGACTCCGAGCCGGCGAAGCGGATGTAGACGAAGACCGCGATCAGGATCGCGGCCATGAGCACGAACGAGAGCGCCGCCGCGGTCGGGTAGTCGCGCTGCTGGAGGTAGAGCGACTGGATCGCGTTGCCGATCATCGCCTGCTGGGTGGAGCCGAGGAACTCGGCGTTGATGTAGTCGCCCGCCGACGGGATGAAGGTGAGCAGCGTCCCGGCGACGATCCCCGGCGCCGAGAGCGGGAGCGTGACGCGCCAGAACGCGGACCGGGCCGACGAGTAGAGGTCCTTCGCAGCCTCGATCAGCCGGGTGTCGATCCGCTCGAGGCTGGCGTAGATCGGCAGGATCATGAATGGCAGGAAGTTGTACGTCAGCCCCGCGATCACCGCCCCGGTCGTCGCCAGGATCCGACCCTCGGACCCGAGCAGTCCGAGCGCGTCGAGGACGTCGGTCACCGGGCTCGCGTCGCCGAGGATCGTGCCCCAGGCGATCGTCCGAATCAGGTAGGTGGTGAAGAACGGCGCCATCACGGCGAGCAGGAGCGCCGTCTTCCAGCGCCCGCCGCGGAAGGCGATCGCATAGGCGAGCGGGTAGGCGATCAGCAGCGCGATCAGCGTCGCCGCCCCGGCATAGAAGAACGAGCGGGTGAACTGGGTGTCGAACCGCGACACCGAGTCGGTGAAGTTCGCCCACGCCCAGGTGAACTGGAACCCGGTCTCGAGGCTCCCCGACCGCAGCGAGAGCTCCGCCATGTACCCGATCGGGATGACGAAGAACAGCAGCAGCCAGATCAGCCCCGGCCCGAGGAGGAAGTACGGGATCAGGCGGCGGCGGACGGTGGTCACCCGATCACCTCGCCAGGGCTAGCGACGAAGTCGCGAGAACTGCGAGGGCGGCGGCGAATATCGTCATCGGTCGCGGCCGCACCCCGCCAGGGCTGGGGACGAAGTCCCGGAGAGAGCGCTGACGGGGTGCGCCACACGTGACGCGCCGAACCCGCCGACACCGGACGCGAAGCGGAGGATGTCGGCGGTGTTGCTCATCACCCGGTGATCACGGCCTCGAACGCCTGCTCGACCCGCTGTTCCGCCTCGGGGCCGCCCGGAGGCGTGTCCTGGGTGAAGCAGTCGGCGGTGAACTCGTCGGTCGGGAAGACGAGCTCGCTCTCGGCCGCGTCGGAGCCGCGCCGCTCGAGGATCTCCTTCACGCCCTTGACCGGGGTGAAGTAGTAGTTGTAGTTCGCGATCTGCGCCTGGTTCTGAGGCTCGTAGACGTAGTTCATCCATTCGTAGGCGGCGGTCGGATTCGGCGCCCCGACCGGGATCACCATGTTGTCCGCCCACAGGCTGCAGCCCTCGTCGGGCATCACGAACTCGATGTCGGGGTTGTCGGCCTGGAGCTGGATCGCGTCGCCCGACCAGCCGATCGCCGCGACCGCGTCGCCGTTGGCGATGTCGCGGGTGTAGCCGTTGCCGGCGAAGCGCCGGATCTGCCCCGAGCCGGCGGCCTCCTCGATCTTGTCGATCGCCTCCATCCAGTCCTCCTCGGTCGCGTCAGCCGGGTGGATCCCCGACGCGGCGAGGACCAGCGGTACGGTGTCGCGCATCTCGGTCAGGAACACGACCTGCCCCTCGTACTGGGGGTCGAAGAGGTCGTTGATCGAGGTGATGTCGGGCGCCCGCGCGGTGTTGACGACGAGCCCGGTCATCCCGCTCTGCCACGGCAGCGAGTAGTTGCGGTCGGGGTCGAAGCTCGGGCTCTCGAGCGCCGGGACCAGGTTCTCGTACGCCGGCTCGAGCGCCTCCTGGTCGAAGTTCTGAAGGTAACCGAGGTCGTACATCTTCTTCGCCATCCAGTCGGTGACGACGAAGATGTCGCGCCCTCCCGACTGCCCCTGGGAGAGCTGCGGCTGCATCTTGCCGAGGAAGGTCGCGTTGTCGTCGACATCCTCGATGTACTCGACCGAGATCCCCGTCTCCTCCTCGAAGTCGTCGACCGTCTTGCCGTCGATGTAGAACGGCCAGTTCGAGATCGTCAGCTTGCCGCTCGCCTCGCCCTCGGCCTCGGCGGTCGGGACGTCGACCTCCTCGGCCTCCTCGCCGATCCCGTTGCCGCCTCCGCAGGCCGCGATCCCGAGCGCCGCGGCGAGCGCCAGCGCGCCGAGCGCGACTCGGCGCAGCGGCCCGTTGAAGCTGATCTCGATCCTCATCTCAACTGCCTCCTTGGTCCCTGTCTTGCGTTGTCATCGCGGGGATCGTCTCAACTGACGATTCGGCGGCAGCGGCCGCCACCCCATTGCCCGATTCGCGGACCACGTGGATGTGATCCGGGGACCAGCTCAGGCGAACCGGCACCCCGCCTCCGGGCAGGCGCCCCCGCTCGGCCTCGTCGGCGTTCGGGACGAGGACGGTCATCCGGACCTCGTCGGCGATCCGGACCACGATCTGCGTCGACGTGCCGAGGTAGACGGACGCCTCGACGATGCCGTCGACGCTCGGCAGTCCATCGCGCGCCGGCTCGTCGGCGCGGTCGATGCGAAGCTTCTCCGGGCGGACGACCGCGTGGCAGCGCTCGCCGCGTTCGACGCCGTCCGCGTCGGCCTCGATCTCGACCCCGGCGTCGAGCCTCACCCGCGCACGGCCGGTGCCGACGTCTGCGACCTCGACCGTTCCGGGCATCAGGTTCGAGACGCCGATGAAGCCGGCGACGAACGTCGTCGCCGGGCGCTCGTAGACCTCCTCGGGCCCGCCGACCTGCTCGATCCGGCCCTCGTTCATGACCGCGATCCGGTCGGACATCGTCAACGCCTCCTCCTGGTCGTGGGTGACGTAGACGAATGTGATCCCGACCTCGCGCTGGATCCGCTTGAGCTCGATCTGGAGGCCCTTGCGCAGCTTCATGTCGAGCGCCCCGAGCGGCTCGTCGAGCAGCAGCACCTTCGGGAGGTTGACGAGCGCGCGGGCGAGGGCGACGCGCTGCTGCATCCCGCCCGAGAGCTGTCCGGGCCGCCGCTTCGCCTCGCCGCCGAGCCCGACCCGCTCGAGCTCCTCGCGCACCCGCCCACGGATCTCGTCCTTGGGAACCTTCTTCCGCCGCAGGCCGAAGGCGACGTTGTCCTCGACGCTGAGATGGGGGAAGAGGGCGTAGCTCTGGAAGACGGTGTTGGTTGGCCGCTTGTACGCCGGCATCGTCGAAACGTCCTGGCCCGCGATCAGGATCCGGCCGGCGGTCGGCTCCTCGAATCCGGCGATCAGGCGCAGGGTCGTGGTCTTCCCGCAGCCACTCGGGCCGAGCATGGTGAAGAACTCCCCCTGGGAGATGTCGAGGTCGATTTCGCGAACGGCGACGAGGTCACCGAACTTCTTCGTCACGGTCTCGAGGCGGACGCTCGGGTCGACCGCGTTCATGATCCCGCCGGTGGCTTCGCCACCTGAACCTCGCTCTGGTCCTGATCCAAGGCCTTCTCTCGCTTCCCCCTCGCCAGGTCGGCGACAGACTGCCGCGGCGAGGCGCCACTCAGGCTAAGTCGCTGTCGCATCGTGTGCAAGGGGCGATTCCCTCAAAAAGTCCAACACGCGTTGTGCAGCTTGTATAACACAAAGCCGGGATCTTGAACCGAATCCAGGTTGTATGGGGCGATGAGGCCAGCTAACGTTGTACTGACAGTCGAGGCCGGTGCCGAAAGCGCCGGGTAACGACCGACAACGTGTAGACCAGTCCGAGGGAGAGGAGAACGATGGCCACCACCGGCGCCGCCCCGCAGACCGCATCGACCGGCCTCCAGGAGGCCGCGCGCCGCCATCTCTGGCTCCACTTCACCCGGATGGGCGACTACGACGACGTCAATCACATCCCGATCATCGTCCGGGGCGAGGGCCCGTACGTCTGGGACGAGCACGGCAACCGCTACCTCGACGGCCTCTCGGGCCTGTTCTGCTGCAACGCCGGCCACGGCCGCAGCGAGATCGGCGAAGCGATGGAGCGACAGGTGCGCGAGCTCGACTTCGTCACCAACTGGAGCTATGCCCATCCGCGCGCGATCGAGCTCGCCGAGCGGATCGCCGGCTACACGCCCGGCGACCTCAACCGGGTCTTCTTCACCTCCGGCGGCTCGGAGGCCGTCGAATCGGCGATCAAGCTCGCCCGCAACTACCACCGGATGCTCGGCAAGGGTCAGAAGCACAAGGTGATCGCCCGCGAGGTCGCCTACCACGGGACGACGATGGGAGCCCTGATGGCGACCGGGCTGACCGGTCTCCGCGCCCCGTTCGAGCCGTTCGCCCCGGGGGGCTGCCACGTCCCGAACACGAACAGCTATCACTGGCCCGACGACCGCGATCCGCTCTGGGCGGCGGAGAAGATCGCCGAGCGGATCGCTTTCGAGGGGCCGGAGACGGTCGCCGCGGTGATCCTCGAGCCGGTTCAGAACGCCGGCGGCTGCATCCCGCCGCAGGAGGGCTACTTCCAGCGCGTGCGCGAGATCTGCGACGCCAACGACGTCCTGCTGATCTCGGACGAGGTGATCTGCGCCTGGGGCCGGCTCGGAGAGTGGTTCGGATGCCAGCGCTACGGCTACCAGCCGGACATCATCACCAGCGCGAAGGCGCTGACCTCGGCCTATGCGCCGATGGGGGCGATGATCGCCTCCGACCGGCTGATCGAGCCGTTTCTCGCCGACAAGGCGATGTTCGCCCACGGGTTCACGTTCGCCGGGCATCCGGTCGCCGCCGCTGCGGCGCTCGCGAACCTCGACGTGTTCGAGAACGAGGACCTCTGCGGCCACGTCCGCGCGAAGGAGTCGGAGCTGCGGGAGACGCTCGAGTCGCTGCGGGACATCCCGATCGTCGGCGACGTCCGCGGCGCGGGCTTCTTCCAGGCGATCGAGCTGGTCAAGGACCAGGAAACGAAGGCCGGCTTCACCTCCGCCGAGTCGGAGCACCTGCTGCGCGGGTTCCTCTCCGGCGAGCTGTACCGGCGCGGCCTGATCTGCCGCGCCGACGATCGCGGCGACCCCGTGATCCAGTTCTCGCCGCCGCTGACCTGCGACACCGAGCAGTTCGAGGAGATCGAGGCCGTCCTGCGTCCGGTCCTCACCGAGGCCGCAGACCGGATCTCGAAAGGGGCCGTTCCCGAGGACTTCTGATGCTCACGGTGGGCAGTCTCGTCTCCGATTGCGGCCTCGAGCTGGTCGCAGGCGCGGAGGCGGCCGACCGTGATGTCCGCTGGGTCCACATCTCCGAGCTCGAGGACCCGACTCCGTGGCTGTCGGGTGGCGAGGTGCTGCTGACCACCGGGATCAGCCTCCCGACCGCGGCCAAGCAGCGACGGCTGATCTCCCTGCTCGCCTCCGGCGATGCCGCCGGGATCGGGTTCGGCACCGGGTTCGACCACGACAAGCTGCCGAAGGCACTCGTCGACGAGGCCCGCAAGCGCAGCCTGCCGCTGTTCGAGGTTCCCTACGAGATGCCGTTCATCGCGATCACCGAGCGGGCGGCGACGCGGTTGATCAACGAGCAGTACGACGTCCTCGAGCGAAGCAGCGCGGTCCACGAGCGGCTCGAGCGGCTGGTGGTCGAGGACCGTGGCCTCGACGAGGTCCTCGCGTCGATCGCGGCCGCGGTCAGCGGCACCGCCCTGGTCCACGACCAGGCCGGCCGCGAGCTGGCCCGCCACGCCGACGGGGACCAGCCGCCCGCGGCCGTCGCCGACGACCTCGCCCGCGAGCTTGGGGAGAGGCGCGACGGCGCCGCCTCGGTCGCGTTCGTACCCGAGCACCCCGAGCTCGCCGATCGAGCGCTCTCGGTGCCGGTTCCCGGAGGCCGCGCCCCGGTCGGCTGGCTCACCGTCGCCGCCGAACGGGCGCCGCTGGGTGAGTTCGAGCGGCTGTGCGCACGCCAGGCGGCGATCGTGGTCGGGCTCGAGCTGATGCGGCAGCGGATCGTTCGCGAAACCGAGCGCCGGCTCGCCGGAGACCTGCTCGCCGACGCCCTCGGGGGGCGGCTCGACTCCGACGAGCTCACGGGGCGCCTGCGCCCGTTCGGGATCAGCGCCGAGGCCGCCGTCCTCGTCTACCAGCTCGCCGACCCGACCGCCGCCGAGGGAACGCTCGAGGCGGCGCTCGCCGACGCCGGGGTGACCGCCCTCGTCGCGACCAGCTCGGCCGCCGGGCGGCCGCTCCTGTGCGCAGTCGTCGATGCCGGCGCCGGCGACCCGGTCGAGCTCGCGCGAACCGGGCGCGACGCGATCGCCGCCGCCGACCCCGAGGTCCGGGCCGCGGCCAGCCGGCCGTTCCGGGTCGGCTCCCTGCGCCGCGCCTTCCACGAGGCCCGGTGCGCGCTCGAGGCCACGTCGGTCGCCGACGGCGACGCCCCGGAGGTCGCCTCGCACGCCGACGTCGGCGCGTTCACCCTGCTGCTCTCGCTCCAGGACGATGATGCCCTGCGGCTCTACAGCGACGGCCTGCTCGACCCGATCGAGCGCACCGAGGGGGAATACGGCGGCGAGCTCCTGCGTTCGCTCGAAGCGTTCATCGACAACAACGGCAACTGGGAGCGGGCGGCGCGGCAGCTCTACTGCCACCGCCACACGCTGCGCTACCGGATCAGGAAGATCGAGGAGCTGACCGGGCGCGACCTCGGCCGTGCCACCGACCGGATCGAGCTCTGGCTGGCGATGCGAGCGAGAGAGCTGGTTCGATGAACCAGCAATACCTGCCCGTCACCTCCTCCGCTCCCGCCCGGAATAACCGGCCCGACGCTACGCGTCGGGCATTTGATGCTGTTCCCGCGTCCGGGGGTGACTGGGCTTGCGAAGGGATGAGGTTCCGGGCCCTTCCGACGGCGGGGTTGGCGATCGCATGATCGTCGGGGTCCCCACCGAGACGAAGCCGGACGAGTACCGGGTCGCGATCACTCCGATCGGCGTCAGGGAGCTGATCGAGCACGGGCACGAGGTGCTGATCGAGCGGGGCGCGGGCGAGGGGTCGGCGATCTCCGACGACGACTTCACCGCCCAGGGTGCGCGGATCGCGCCCGGAGCGGAGGACGTCTTCGGCGAGGCCGAGCTGGTGCTGAAGGTGAAGGAGCCGCTCGAGGCCGAGGTCGAGATGCTGCGCGATCGGCAGGTGCTGTTCACGTACCTGCACCTCGCGCCCGCGCCCGACCTGACCCGCTCGCTGTGTGAGAGCGGCGCCACCTGCGTCGCCTACGAGACGGTCGAGGACGCCCACGGACGGCTGCCGCTGCTCGCGCCGATGTCGGAGATCGCCGGCAAGATCGCGACCCAGGCGGGGGCGTTCATGCTCGAGCGGCCGCTCGGCGGGCGGGGGATCCTGCTCGGGGGCGTACCGGGCGTCGCGCCGGCGAACGTGATGATCATCGGTGGCGGCGCGGTTGGCATGAACGCCGCCTTCATCGCGATCGGGATGGAGGCCGACGTCTTCGTCTACGACGTCTCGATCGACAAGCTGCGCGAGCTCGATATCGCCTTCGGCGGCCGCGCCTCGACAGTGTTCTCCTCGACGCTGTCGGTCGAGGAGCGGCTCGGAGACATGGACCTGATCATCGGCGGGGTGCTCGTCGCCGGCGCCAAGGCTCCGCACGTGATCAAGCGCTCGCAACTCGGGCTGATGAAGCGCCACGCGGTCCTCGTCGACGTCGCGATCGACCAGGGCGGGTGCTTCGAGACCTCGCGGCCGACGACTCACAGCGAGCCGACCTTCGAGGTCGACGGGATCATCCACTACTGCGTCACCAACATGCCCGGGGCGGTCCCGATCACCTCGACCTACGCGCTCACGAACGCGACGCTGCCGTACGTGCTCGCCCTCGCTGACCTCGGCGTCGCCGAGGCGGCCCGGCGCGACCCCGGGCTGAAGCTGGGCGTGAACGTCGCCGGCGGCAAGGTGACCCACCCGGCGGTCGCCGCCGACGTCGGGCTCGAATACGCCGCGCCCGAGGAGGTACTCGGTATCCCGACGGTGCCGGAAGAGCGGCCGGCCAGGATCGACGGCAGCGGGGCGACGGCTTCCCGGGCGACCCCGGATGCGAACTGAACAGGAAACGGACTGATCGACAGGAGGACGAATGGAGACCGCGACCGCAACAGTAACCAAGCTCAAGAACTTGATCGACGGGCAGCTGGTCGACCCCGCCGAGGGGAAGACCGAGGAGGTGGTCAATCCGTCGACCGGGGAGGTGATCGCCGAGGCACCGCTGTCGACCGCCGAGGATGTCGACCGCGCGGTCAACGCCGCCCGCAAGGCCTTTGACACCTGGTCGCGAACGACGCCGAGGGCGCGGTCGGAGATGCTGCTCAAGCTCGCCGACGCGATCGAGGAGCACGGCTCAGAGCTCGCCGACATCGAGTCGGCCGATGCCGGCAAGCCGCGGCAGGCGTTCATCGACGAGGAGCTCGGGATGTGCGCCGACAACCTGCGCTTCTTCGCCGGAGCGGCCCGCAATCTCGAGGGCAAGGCGGCGGGCGAGTACGTCGAGGACCACACCTCGTTCGTCCGCCGGGAGCCGGTCGGGGTCGTCGGCCAGATCACCCCGTGGAACTACCCGCTGATGATGGCGATCTGGAAGATCGGCCCGGCGCTCGCCGCCGGCTGCGCGACGGTGCTGAAGCCGGCCGAGAACACCCCACTCTCAACCGTGAAGCTCGCCGAGATCGCGGCCGAGATCTTCCCCGCCGGGGTCTTCAACGTCGTCTGCGGGCACGGCGAGCCGACCGGGGCGCGGCTGGTCACCCACCCCGAGGTCGACATGGTCTCGCTGACCGGCTCGCCGGAGACCGGGAAGTGGATCGCGAAGGCGGCCTCGGACACGCTCAAGCGCGTCCACCTCGAGCTCGGCGGGAAGGCGCCGGTGATCGTCTTCGACGACGTCGAGATGGAGGCGGCGATGGAGTTCATCGCTGCGACGGCGCTCTTCAACGCCGGCCAGGACTGCACCGCGGCGACGCGGATCCTGGCCTCGAAGAAGGTCTACGACGACGTCGTCTCCGGCCTCGCCGACGAGGCGAAGGGCTACAAGATCGGCGATCTCAACGATCCCGAGACGACGCTCGGACCGGTGATCTCGGAGCGCCAGCGTGAGCGCGTCGGCGGGTTCATCGAGCGCAAGCCGGGCCACGCCGAAGTGGTGACTGGCGGCAAGCGCCCGGATCGGCCCGGCTTCTTCTACGAGCCGACCGTCGTCGCGAACCTCGAGCAAGACGACGAGATGATCCAGAACGAGATCTTCGGTCCGGTGATGACCGTGCAGCCGTTCGACGACGAGCAGAAGGCGATCGAGTGGGCCAACGGCACCCGCTACGGCCTCGCGGCTTCGGTCTGGACGCGCGACATCGGCCGCGCGCTGCGGGTCGCGAACGCGATCCGCTTCGGGGCCGTCTGGATCAACAACCACATCACGATGGCCTCTGAGATGCCGCACGGCGGCTACAAGCAGTCCGGCTACGGCAAGGACATGTCGATGTACTCGGTCGAGGACTACACAGAGGTCAACCACGTGATGATCAACCTGGAGTAGGACCCCCCCGGTCGCTCACGGCAGCCGGCGGGGCGAGCCCGGGACCCC
>DATHVI010000097.1:0-18943 GCA_035461385.1 Solirubrobacterales bacterium | reverse complement strand
GCGGCGCGGCGTCGAGTGGTACCGGGCGCAGTTCGATCCCGAGGCGACGATCCGGGGCGAGTCGTCGCCCAACTACACCGCCTATCCGCTCTTCCGCGGCGTCCCGAAGCGGATGCACTCGGTCGTCCCCGACGCGAAGCTGATCTACCTCGTCCGCGACCCGCTCGAGCGGATCGGCGCCCACTGGGTTCACAACTACGCCAACGGTCGCGTCGACCAGCACCTCGGCGAGATGTCGCTCGCCTACCGCCGCAACTACGTCTCCCGCAGCCGCTACCACATGCAGCTGCGGCGCTTCCTGCGCCGCTACCCGCTCGAGCGGATCCTGATCCTCGAGCAGGACGACCTCCGCCACCGCCGGGTCGAGACCCTGCGGACGGTGTTCGAGTTCGCGGGCGTCGACTCCGGGTTCGTCCACCCCGACTTCCGCCGTGAGCAGCACAGGACCGGCCGCAAGGCGCGGGCGACGCCGCTCGGCAGGCGCCTCGGCGAGCGACGCGCGCGCTCCCGCCGTCGCGTGCTGCCCGACGAGGCCTGGGCGCTGGCATCGGAGCGGTGGCCGCTCGGGCGCCGGATCGAGACCCCGGACGTGCGCGAGGCGCTCTCCGGCGAGGTGCTAGCGAAGCTGCGCGAGGACGCCGAGCGGCTGCGCGAGCTGACCGGTCGCGGCTTCGAGCGCTGGTCGATCTGGGAACGGTGAGCCGGCGCGACGGCGGCGGCCGGGGGGGCGCCGCAAACGGCGACCGCGGGCCGGGCCATCCGGGGGGGACCGGGGCCGTGCTCGGGGTCCGCCTGCTCCGTTACTCGGGCGTCCAGGGGATCACGGTCGGGACCGCGGCCGTCTTCCAGCTTGCGACGCTGTTCGTGATCGGGCACTTCCTCGGCGCCGGCGAGCTCGGCCGCTACAGCCTGCTGTTCTTCCTCGCCGCCTTCACCAGCCAGCTGATCGTGATCGGGACCAAGCCCGGCGTGCTGCGGCGCACCTTCGGCGCCTCCGACGACGAGGGCGACGACGAGGACGACGAGGAGGACGAGGACACGTCGATCTCGCCCGAGCGCAGCCTCGGCGTCGGGCTGATCTGGACGGTCCTGTTCGCGGTCGCCGTCGGCGGCGCGGTCGCGCTGCTGCGCGAGCCGATCGCGGAGATCCTCTTCGCCGACACCGGGCTTGCCGACGCGGTCGCCTGGGCGGCGGTGCTCGGCGCCGGCAGCGGGTTCATGCGGGTGGCGACGATCGTGCTCTGGTTCGAGCGGCGTCCCGGCGCGTACGCGATCGCCGAGGGGCTGCGTCCCGTCTTCGCCCTCACCGGGGTGACGGCGATGCTCGCCGGGGGCGGCGGGCTCGAGGACGCGATCGCCGGCGCCGCGCTCGGCACCCTGGTCTCGTGCCTGCTCGCGAGCTTCCTCCTCTACGGCAGCCTCGAGCTCGCCTTCGACCCGCGTGAGACGCTCCGGATCATCGCCCGCGGGGGGCCGCGCGGGCCGATCCTGACCTCGTTCTGGGTGATCCAGAACTCCGACATCTTCGTCCTCTCGCGGTTCGTGACCGACGCCGACCTCGGCATCTACATGCTCGTCTCGCGACTCGGTTTCGTCGGCGCGTTCCTGCCGGCTGGGTTCCGGATGGCCCTGCGCCCGTTGCGAAAGGCGGCGATCTTCAAGGCGGTCGAGGAGCAGTACGGCAAGGCGGTGCAGCGCGGCCAGATCCTCGGCTACTTCATGTTGCTCTGCATCACCGCGGTGCTGATCATGGTCCTCGCCGGGCGCCTGCTCGTCGACGTCGCGCCGCCCGAGTTCGCCGACGCGGCGCCGCTCGTCCCGCTCGCCGCGGCGGCGATGGTCGCCCCGCCGCTGCTGCGGACGGTGAACCAGCAGACGTCGTGGCCGGGGAAGACGAAGCTCGTCTTCATCCTCACCGCCGTCGGGGCGGCGGTCGGGTTCATCGTCGGCACGATCCTGCTCGCCCCGGTGATCGGGATCTACGCGGCGCCGACGGCCATGATCGCGGCGCTCGTCGGCCCCGCGATCTGGTTCTTCGCCCGCTGCCAGCGCAGCGATCGCCGGGTCGAGTTCCCGTACCGGGAGGTCGCAACTGCGCTCGTCGTCGCTGTGGTTCTCGGCCTCGGCTTCCAGCTCGTGCCCGAGCTGCCGGTCGGCGCCGAGGCGGCGCTTGCGGCGGGTTTCCTGATCGCCTACGTCGCGGCTCTGCTGATCCTCCGCGTGATCCCCGCCAACCACTGGCCGGCGCTCGCGCACATGGCGCGGTCGGTGGTCGGGGGCCGGGCGGACCGGTTCAACCCCCGGCGGGGGATCCGCGCGCTCGATCCGGACGAGCGGGTCGAGCTTCGCGCCGCGGTCACCGAGCGGATCCCGCCCGACCGGCTCTCCGGGCCGAACGCCGATACCGAGGCGGCGGTCCGGCTGGTCGCCATCCTCCGCCGTGCCGGCCGGCGCGGCGGGATGCAGGTCGCAAAGCCGGGCGACCACGAAGCCACCGTCGCCAGCTTCCTCTTCGCCGACGCCCCGACCGCTGTGCGCAACGCGACGATGCGGGGTCTGATCGCCGCCGGTGCCGAGTCGGGCGACCTGCGCGCGCTCGAGGACCTCGTCGCCCACCTCCGCGAGGTTCCCGACGACGCCTGGGCCGGGGTCAAGGCGAGCGAGTCGACGAGCCAGCGCGGGAGGAGGCGTCGGCGGCGGCGCGCGGGGTCGAAGCGCTAGCCCGCGCCGGGCTCTTCGGGCGTCCGGCCGCTACTCCGACCGCTTGATCACGATCCGGTCGGGCTCGATCGTGACCTCGATCTTGCGGTGGCCCGCCCAGTGCTCGGAGTAGACCGCGTCGTCGGCGACCGCCGGGTCGAGCCAGAGACCGTAGCCCTCGTCCTCGCCGTGGTCGAAGGTCGCCTCGAGCGCGGTCCCGGCGCGCCTGCGGCCGCGGCCGCGGGCGCGCCGGCGGCCGCGCCGGCGGCCCTTCGGCTCCTCGCCGTCCTCGTCGGCACGCGCTTCGCCCTCGGCCTCTTCCTCGCCCTCGTCCTCGGGCGCCTCGGCCTCCTCCTCCTCTTCTTCCTCCTCCTCGGCGGCGGCGGCGATCTCGGCTTCGATCTCGTCGCGGAGGTCGGCCTCGACGTCGCCCTCGTCCTCGGCGCTCAGCCGGTGGCGGCGGCGGAACTCGCGCAGCTCCGAGGTCGAGACCTCGAGCTGGTGGGCGATCCAGGCGTCGGTTCGCCCCTGGCGGACCCAGGCGCGGATCTGGTTGAGCTGGGGGCGGAGGGACTTGGCCATCGTGCGTCTCCGGGCGGGCGATACTAGTACACGTGGTCGCAAGTGCCGCTGGAGTCGACGGCGCGAGACGGCCGCGGGTTGTGGGTGGCACCGAGCGCCGTCAGGAGCTACCCTGAATCGCTCGTCGTATTAGGGGGTGTCAACGCCGCGCTCGAATGGAGGCGAGATGCTGGTTCTGACCCGCAAGACGAATCAGAGCATCATGATCGGAGACGACATCGAGGTCTCCGTCCTCGCCGTGTCGAGGGACAAGATCCGCCTCGGGATCACCGCGCCGCGCGAGGTGCCGGTGTTCCGCAAGGAGGTCTACCTCTCGATCAAGGGCGAGGAGCTTGGTCGCCGTGACGGCTCAAGCCCGAACGCCGTGCGGGGGGCGCTCGACGGGTTCCCTAATGAGGATTAGCATTTAGTAAGCTGTCGATTAGCAATCAGAGACCGCTGCTGCTAGTCTGACGCCGCCCGGGACGGACACTCCGGGCGAAACCCCGACCGGGGTCCAGGAGACAGAGGGATCAGCCCGAGATGACCATGCGCATGACCCAGACGCTGTCCGAGTTCGAGGTCGCCCTCGAGCAAGAGATGGCGCAGGATCGACGCCGCCGCGAGCAGCTTCGCCAGCGGGCGGTCGCCCGGTCGAGAGCCCGGCGCATCCAGCGGACCGAGCAGCGCGGGAAGATCAGCTTCGGCGTCCTGCTCGCCTCGCTCAGCGCCACGGTGGTCGTCGTCACCGTGGTGATGTTCGAGACTCTCGCCTGGCTGATGGGCTAGCGCGCCTGCCCGGCTTCAGGTCTCATTCGCGCGGCGGCGGCGGTCGCCGGCCCTCCTCCTCGGCACTTCGATCCGCCGGGGGCCTGTCCTCGTCGCGGACGCGGTCCTCTCGCGCTGCGGCCTCGTGATCACGGCGCGCGGCCTCCCCGTCGCGCGCCGGCGGCGCACCCGTGAGCGCCGCGTCAGTGACCTTGGAGTGGTAGCGGACGCCGACGATCCCTCCCCCGATCGCCGCGAGCAGGGTTCCGAGGAAGATCACGATCAGGGTCGCGACCCCGAGCCCGGTCACGGTCTCGTCGGCCGGGATCCGCGGCAGGTCGAGCTCGGCGAGGACGTTCCACTCCTGGTCTGCGAGCCAGCCGAGGATCGCGAGCACGATCGCGACGATGATCGCCCACAGCCAGACGGCGAAGCCCTGGCGGGCGCCGTCGAAGCGCGACATCCGCCCGGCGACGTAGCCGCCGGTGAAGTAGGAGATCAGCGCGGTCACGACCAGTCCGATCGCGCCGCCGATCCCGAGCTCGTCGGTCTCGAGTCCCTCGACGTCGACGTCGACCTCACCGAGCGCGATCACCGCTCCGGCGGCGGCGAGCAGCGCGGTGAGCAGGGCGCTGACCGCGACTGCGACCAGCCAGCCGAAGAATCCGGCCCCCCAGTTGATTCCCCCGTAAGCCTCCCGTGCGCGGCTGGCACGATACGTCGCCATCCTCAACACCTCCTCGCTTGCGCTAGCCCGGATACCCGCGCCGCGAGGCTGGAAACGCTGCGGCCCGGTTCGCGCTCAGCACGCGCCCCAGAGGCCTCGCCCGGCCTCCGAGGCGCGATCGGCGAGCCGCTCGAAGCGGTCGGCGAAGCTGTCGTTCGGTGGGATCGTCAGCGTCGTCGCGAAGCCGCGGCGGATCAGCTCGGCGTTGACGAACACGTCGCCGGCGTAGACGTAGGCGAGCAGCCGCCCGTAGCGGTCGCGGCGCTCGGCGTCGAACACCAGCCGGATCTCCTCGCCCTCGACGAGGCGGGCGTTGAAGCGCGACGCCTCGGGGCCGAAGCACTCGACCGGCTCGCCCGGGGCGACCGACTCCGGCGTGTCGACGCCGATGTAGCGGACGCTGTCCTCGCTCCCGTCGATCTCGACCGCCACCGTGTCCCCGTCGACGACCCGGGTCACCGTCGCCGTGACCTCGTCGCCCTCCGGGTCGACCCCCACCGTCCGCTCGGGATCCTCGCCGCCGCTGACCAGCACGGCGACGAGGACCACGAGCAGCGCCAGCGCCCCGAGGCTCGGTCCGGATCTACCGAGCCTCATGGCTCGGGCTAGCGGGGAACACCTCCGCCGCCTCCTCCGCTCCCGCATGGAATACCTGGTGCGCGGCTACGCCGCGCACATTTTGAGTCACCTGCGGCGCCTGCGGCGCCTCACATGCCGCTCCGGCGGCGCAACGCCGCCGGCCAACACACCCCTCCCGCGTCCGGGGGCGGCGGGCTTGGCTCAGGCGTCCGGCACTCAGCGGACTCGATGTTTTCGCGACTTCGTCGCTAGCCCGGGCGGCCGGCGCTAGGGGATCCGGGTGACGGACGAGAGCATGATCTCCTTGATCTGCTCGACGATCTCGAGCGCCTGGCTCCACTCGCGCTGCCAGACGTTGCGGCCGTAGATCACGCCGGAGCCGCCGGCCTCCATCACGAACCGGGTCTGCTGGAGGACCTTCTCGTCGTCGGCCTTCGAGCCGCCCGAGAGGACGACCAGCGAGCGGCCGGCCGAGGCGACGCAGTGGCGGATCGCCTCCTCCTGGCTGAAGCCGCCCTCGTTGTAGGGGGCGGGGGATTCCTTCTCGCGATCGGGGTTGAGCTTCGGCATGTTGAGCTTGACGACGTCGGCGCCCATCTCCATCGCCATCCGGGCGCCGTAGTCGACCGCGTAGAAGCTGTCGCGGCCGCCCTTCTGCTCGATGTACTCGCCGCGCGGGTAGGCCCAGATCACCAGCGGCATCCCGTAGCGGTCGCAGTCCTCGCGCACGCCCTTGAGCTGGTGCAGGTCCTCGTCCTGGCGCGGGGTCCCGAGGTACATCGTGTAGCCGACCGCGTCGGCGCCGAGGCGGACGGCGTCCTCGACCGACGAGTTCGTCGTCGAGAGCGCGCGATCGTCGGGGGGGACGTCGGTCTTGCCGTTGACCTTGAGGATCAACGGCACCTGGCCGGCGTAGTCGGGGTAGTACTTCTCGGCGAGCCCGATCTGGCAGGCGATCGCCGAGTAGCCCGCCTCGGCGGCGAGCCGGAACTGGTACTCCGGGTCCTTCGACGCCGGGTTGGGGAAGAAGTCGCGCGGTCCGTGCTCGATCCCCTGATCGATCGGCAGCAGCATCAGGGTGCCGTTGCCCGGGCCGAACTCGAACAGGAGCCTGCGCAGACGGGTGCGCTTGCCGGGGGAGAGGGTGGCGAGGAGGGACTTCTGCTCGGCAGCGGTTGTGAGTTCCATTGGCGTTCCTTTTCTCAGGGCGTATCTCGGTAGCTCCAGGACGTGCGAGGCTGGACCCGGCGAGATGCGCCCTTACTTCCTCTGACGCTGCCAGTATAGGTCTCGTGCTCGAGCACAACTTCGCCGGACCGCCGTTCCGGGTCGGGATCGAGGAGGAGCTGATGATCCTCGATCGGCGGTCGCTCGACCTCGCCCAGGAGGTCGAGTCGCTGCTCGACGCGGTGCCCCCCGAGCGCGAGGGTCAGGTGAAGCCGGAGCTGTTCCAGTCGGTGCTCGAGGTCGCGACGAAGCCCTGCAACGACGTCCCGGGCGCCGGGCGAGAGCTGGCGGCGCTGCGCCGGGCGGTTTCCGAGCTCGCCGAGGAGCGGGGGCTGCTGCTTGCCGCCGCGGGGACTCACCCGTTCGCGCTCTGGGAGGACCAGGAGATCGTCGATCGCCCGCGCTACTGGGAGCTCGTCGACGAGCTCGGATACATCGTCCGCCGGGAGCTGATCTTCGGCACCCACGTCCACGTCGCGATCGAGGGCGCCGACCGGGCGATCTACGTCGCCGACGGGATCCGCCGCTACCTTCCGCTGCTGCTCGCGCTGTCGGCGAACTCGCCGTTCTGGCGCGGCCAGCGGACCGGGATGCTCTCGTCGCGGACGCCGGTGTTCCGGGCGTTCCCGCGCAGCGGCGTGCCGCCCCACTACGGCACCTGGGAGGTCTACTCGAACCGGGTCGAGCTGATGGTGCGCGCCGAGGCGATCGACGACTACACGTTCTTGTGGTGGGACGTCCGCCCGCACCCGAATCTCGGCACCGTCGAGACGAGGATCTTCGACCAGTCGACCCGGGTCGAGCACACGGTCTCGCTCGCCGCCCTCACCGTCTCGCTCGCCCACCGCCTTTGCACCGCCTTCGACGATGGCGAGGCACTGGTCGAGTACCCGTCCGAGCTCGTCGACGACAACAAGATGAGGGCGGCCGTGCGCGGCACCGACGGCGAGCTCGTCGACTTCTACCGCGGCGAGCGGGTCCCCGCGGACCAGATGGCCCGGCGGCTGATCGACCAGCTCGCAGACCACGCGACCGAGCTCGGCTGCCGCGCCGAGCTCGAGGGCGTGGGCGATTTCCTCGGGGGGCGAACAGGGGCGCATCGCCAGCTGCGGATGTTCGAACGCAACGGGGACCTTCAGGGTCTCGTCGGCGAGATCGTCGATCGCAGCCGGGCCTGAGGAGCCCCGGGCTCGATCCCCGGGCGCCGCTGGCGTATTTTTGACGTATGAGCGAGGCCGGCCCAGACCTCTCGGTCGTCTGCAAGAGCTGCGGCTCGGAGGTCAGCCCGTACGTGACCGAGTGTCCGTACTGCGGCACCCGGCTCCGCAAGCGGGCACCGAGGCTCGAGCGCGTCGGTGACGAGGTCCGGGTGCGCGAGGGCCGGCGCGAGCGCCGCCGCCGGCGGGCCGCCGAGCGCCGCGCCCGCGCGGCCGAGCGCCGCGAGCGGCTCGCGTTCGCAGCCGAGTACCCGCTGGTGACGATCGCCGCGATCGTGATCCCGGCGGCGCTGCTGGTCGTCGAGCGCGCGACCGCGCTGACTGTGTTCGACTTCGGCGCCCTCGACGGCTCGCTCGACGGCGAGCCGTGGCGGCTCCTCACCGCCTCTTTCGTCTTCGACGACGTCGGCTTCCTGTTCGCCTACGGCCTCGCGCTGGCGATCTTCCTCACCGGGATCGAGCGCCGCCTCGGGGCCGGCGCGGCCCTGGCGCTCGTCCTCGCCACCGCCGTCGGCGGGATCGGCGGGGCCGAGCTGATCGAGGCGGCGATCGGTGACGGCGCCCTCGTCACTTGGGGCGGCAACGGCGTCGCGCTCGGCGCGCTCTGCGCCTGGACCGTGATCCGCGAGAGCGAGGCGCGGGCCGACCCCGACGAGGGCTACGAGCGGATCGCGGTCGCCGTCGCCGCGGTCGTCCTGCTCGCGATCCCGATCTTCGACGACGCGGCGAGCGCCTGGGTCGGGATCGCCGGCGGCGTGGTCGGAGCGGCGGGCGGTCTCGTCGCGAGTCGGGTACGTTGAGCGCTCCAACCGGTCGCCCGACCAGCCCGCAGATGGCCAAGTTCACCACCCTCGACGACGAGCTCTACGACTACATGGTCGCCCACGCGCGCCAGGACGACGTCCTGCGGCGGGTCCACGACGAGGCGCAGGCGATGGGGGACCTCGCGGAGATGCAGGTCTCGCCCGAGCAGGGGGCGCTGATCGGCGTCCTCTGCCGTATCGCCGGCGCCCGCGACGCGCTCGAGCTCGGCACCTTCACCGGCTACTCGGCGATCTGCATCGCCCGCGCGCTCAACCCGGGGGGGCGGCTGATCGCCTGCGAGCTCTCCGAGGAGTTCGCCGAGATCGCCTCGCGCAACTTCGAGGCCGCCGGAGTCGCCGACCGGATCGAGATCCGGATCGGCCCGGCGGCGGAGACGGTGAGCGCGATCCCGGAGGCCGAGGCGTTCGACTTCGCATTCATCGACGCCGACAAGCAGACCTACCCGACCTACTACGACCTCGTCGTCCCCCGCGTGCGCTCCGGCGGGCTGATCGTGATCGACAACGTCTTCCACGGCGGCCGCGTGGTTCCCGGACGCGAGGACCCCAACCGGATCGAGTCGACCGAGGCGATCCGGACGACCAACGACCGCGTCCGCGACGACGATCGGGTCGACACGGCGTTGGTCGCGGTCGCCGACGGCCTGATCCTCGCCCGCAAGCGGTAGGTGACGCGCTCGCCGGGACCGATGGCGGCCGGGATCGATCGCGACGCTGCCGTTGAGATCCAGCGGCGCGCGTTCCGCGACTTCGTGACGATGCTCGGCGGCGCGGCGCCGGAGTCGCGGGTGCTCGAGCTCGACGACGACGTCCGTGCCGCGATCGTTCCCGCGGTGCCCGGACGCTCGATCGCGAACTCGGTCACCTACCGCGATCCCGCCTCGCTCGCGGCGAGCCTCGAGGTCCTCGCCGCGACCTACGACCTGCTCGGCGTCCGCGCGTGGACGGTCTGGGCCCCCGAGGACGATCGCGACGCGATCGATGCCCTCGAGCGCGCCGGGCACGTACTCGACGGCCGCCCGGCGGCGATGGTCCTCGATCTCGGCGAGCTGCCGGCGGCCGAGGTCGGCGACCTCGACTGGGACGCGGGGGGCGGCTGGGAGCTGCTCGGCCGGCTCAACGACGAGGCGTACGGAGCGGTCGCCGGCGGCGGGCTCGCCCCGGCGCTTCGCCACCCGCCGAGCGATCTCGCGGTGCGGATCCACCAAGCCCGGGTCGAGGGGGAGCCCGCGTGCGTGCTGGCGACGATCGACCACGCTCCGGCTCACGGTGCAGCCGGGCCGGACTGCGGCGTCTACTTCGTCGCGACGCCGGAGCGCTTCCGACGCCGCGGGCTCGCCACCCGCCTGCTCGCCGCGGCCCTCGCCGACGCCCGTGATCGCGGCTGCGCGACCTCGTCGCTTCAGGCCTCGGCGCTCGGCGAGCCCGTCTATCGTGCGCTCGGGTATGAGACCGCGTTCCGGTTCACGATGTACGAGCGGCGCCGCCCGCGGGAGGCTGACTGAGCGGCAGCGGTGAGAGCGGGCCGCTCCGGCGCGACCTCGCGGCGCTGATCGGCGCCGACTCGGTGCCCGAGCGCGCCCGCGGCTACGGATCCGACGCCGCCGAGGCGAGCGGCCTGCGCGGGACCCCGGATGCGGTCGTCGCCCCGGGATCGGCCGAAGACGTCGCCCGGGTCGTCGCCTGGTGCTACGAGCGCGGGGTCGCGATCGTGCCGCGCGGCGGTGGCACCGGCTACACCGGCGGCGCGGTCCCGGTCGGGGGCGGAGTCGTCGTCGCCCTCGAGCGCCTTGCCCGGGTCCGCGCCCTCGACCCCGGCGCCTGGCGGATCGAGGCCGAGGCGGGGGTGACGACGGCGACGGTGCGCCGGCTCGCGCGCGAGAACGGCCTCTTCTACCCACCCGACCCGGGCGCTGCCGAGCAGTCGCAGATCGGCGGCAACATCGCCACCAACGCCGGCGGGCCGCACGCGTTCAAGTACGGGCCCACCGGCGCCTGGGTCACCGGGCTCGAGGCGGTCGTCGCCCCGGGCGAGCTGATCGCGGTCGGAGGCCCGGTGCGGAAGGACGTCGCCGGCTACGACCTGCGCTCGCTGCTCGTCGGCTCCGAGGGGACGCTGGGACTGATCACCGCCGCCTGGCTGCGGCTGATCCCCGCGCCCGAGGCGGCGCTGCCGGTGGTCGCGCTCTACCCCGACGCCGGATCCGGCTGCGCGGCGATCGCCCGCGTGCTCGAGAGCGGGCTGGTGCCGGCGGCGCTCGAGTACCTCGACGCGGGCGCCCTCGCGGCCGCGTCCGGGTCGCTTCCCGGCGGCGCGCCGGAGGGAGCCGGGTTCATGGTCGCGAGCGAGGCCGACGGCGACCGTGCGGCCGCCGAGGCGCTTCAGCGCGAGCTCGCCGACGCGCTCGGCGACGGCGCGCTCGCGGTCCGTGCGCTCTCGGGAAGGGGCGAGGTCGAGGCGCTGTGGCGCTGGCGGGGCGGGGTCTCGCTCGCGGTCACCGCCCGGCGCGGCGGGAAGCTGAGCGAGGACATCGCGGTGCCGGTCGAGCGGCTCCGGGAGGCGATCGCCGAGACGGTGGCGATCGGCGCCCGGCACGGCCTCGAGGCGCTGAGCTGGGGCCACGCCGGCGACGGCAACCTCCACGCGACCTTCCTCGTCGACCCGGCGAGCGATGCCGAGCTCGAGCGCGCCGCGGCGGCGGCCGAGGATCTGTTCGAGCTCGCGGTCCGGCTCGGCGGCACCGTCTCCGGCGAGCACGGCCTCGGCTGGCTCAAGCGCGGGCAGCTCGCGCGCCAGTGGAGCCCGCCCGCGATCCGCCTCCACGAGGAGGTGAAGCGCGCGTTCGACCCGAAGGGCCTGCTCAATCCGGGAAAGAAGGCGGGCCGGGTCGACGCGTAGCCCGCCGGCGACGGCCGGGACGCCGGGGTGGCCGGGGCGAGGCCGTAAGCTCCTGTGGTCGTGATCCTCCGTCCGTACATCGTCGAGGGGACCGGCTGCGCCTCCTACTTCTTCGGCTGCCCGAGCACCGGGCAGTTCGCGGTCGTAGACCCCCATCCCGACCACATCGACGACTACCTGGCCGACGCCGAGCGGACCGGGGGGGAGATCGGCCAGGTCTTCGACACCCACGTTCACGCCGACCACCGCTCGGGTGCCCGCGAGCTCGCCGAGCGCGCCGGGGCCGAGCTGCGCCTGCCCGAGGGGGCCCCGGTCGAGTTCGACTTCGACCCCCTCGCCGACGGTGAGCGGGTCGAGTTCGGCAACACCAAGGTCGACGTGATCTCGACCCCCGGCCACGTCTGGGAGCACGCCTCGTTGCTCGTCACCGACGAGGCCCGGGCCTCCGACCCGTGGCTCGTCTTCACCGGCGACACGCTGTTCGTCAACTCGGTCGGCCGCCCCGACCTCCACGGGTCCGAGCAGGAGCTCGCACGCGAGCTCCACCGCTCGCTCGCCGAGCGGCTGATGAGCCTCCCGGACTGGATCGAGCTCTACCCCGGCCACGTCGGCGGCTCGGCCTGCGGGGCGGGGATCTCATCGAACCCGTTCTCGACGATCGGGTTCGAGCGCCGGCACAACGAGCTCGCGGTCGAGACCGACGTCGAGACGTTCGTCGCCCGGGTCCTCGACCAGGAACCGCCACCGCCCGAGTTCGCGGAGATCTACGAGCAGAACCGCGCCGCATGAGCGGCCGCGCGTGGGCCGCATTCGCGGCGGTTTCCCTGCTCTGGGGCGTTCCCTACCTGTTCATCAAGATCGCCGTCGACGGCGACGCCCACCCGATGCTGATCGCCTGGGGCCGGGTGCTGATCGGTGCCGCGATCCTGCTCCCGATCGCGTGGCGGATCGGGGCCCTGCGCGGCCTCCGCTCGCGGCTCCGCCCGCTGGCGCTGTTCGCCGCCTGCGAGATGGCGCTCCCGTGGTGGCTGATTCCGGTCGGCGAGCAACACCTCTCCTCGTCGGTGACCGCGATCCTGATCGCGTCGGTCCCACTGATGATCGCCGCGATCGCGCTCCGCTTCGACCCCGGCGAGCGGGTCCGGGGAATCCGCCTCGCCGGCCTGTTCGTCGGCCTCGCCGGCGTCGTGCTGCTCGTCGGGGTCGACATCGCCGGCCGGCCCGGCGAGCTGTTTGGCGCCGGCGCGATCCTGCTCGCGACGCTCGGCTACGCGATCGGGCCGATGATCGTCAAGCACCGGTTCGCCGGCTTCAACCCGCTCGGCCCCGTCGCCGCGGCGTTCGCGATCAGCTCCGTGATGCTCGCCCCGGCGGCGCTGGCGACGCTGCCGTCGGCCGACCCAACCGCCGGTGCGCTGGCGTCGATCGCGGTTCTCGGGGTCGCGTGCTCGGCGCTCGGCATGTTCCTGTTCGTCGCCCTGATCACCGAGGCCGGCCCGAGCCGCGCGAGCGTGATCACGTACATCAACCCGGCGGTGGCCGTCGCGCTCGGGGTCACCCTGCTCGACGAGAGCCTCGCCCCGGCCGCGGTCGCCGGCCTGCTGCTGATCCTCGCCGGGTCGTGGCTCTCGACCGACGGCCGGGCGCCGCCCGGGGCGGCGGCGGCCGTCACCCGCCTTCGCCGCCGCGGTCAGCGCCCGCGTGTGGCCGAGGGCGAGATCGTCGGCCTCGGAGCCCCGAGCCCGCAGCGATCACGCGGTTGAGCGCCGGGTCTGCCTACGGCCCCGAGCGGGCCTACCGGTTCGGCCTCGGAATGATCCTCGACGGCGTCGCCGCGCTGATCGCCGCGCGCGACGCCGGTTGAGCCCGCCCCCGCGGCGGCGGGAGACGGGCTCAACCCGGGCGTCGGGCGGGAACCGACTGGGGGGTCAGGCAGGGACCGGCTCTGGCTCGGGCTCGGGGACGACCTCGCCGATCGGCTCGAACTCCGGCTCGGGTGCGCCGCCGCCGGGCCCGCGCTCGATCTCGCGCTCGCGGACCAGCCACAGCGAAACCAGCGCACCGGCGAAGCTGAGCGCGGCGGCGATCACCAGGATCTCGTTCATCCCGGCGAAGAAGCCCTCCGACGCGGCCGTGACAGCGGTCTCGCGCGCCGGCTCGGGGACGGCCCCGAGGGCCTGGTCGAGGTTCCCGGACGAGGCCGCCTCGATCAGCTCGCGCGGCTGCTCGCCGGCGGCGAGCGGGGTGCCGGCGGCGACCTCGCGGACCTCGCTCGCCCCGCGGCCGACGAAGATCGCGCCCCAGGCGGCGATCCCGACCGCGACGCCGACCTGGCGGAAGGTGTCGTTGATCCCGGCGGCCATCCCGCTCTGCTCCTTCGGGACGACGCTCACGGCGACATCGGCGATCACCGGGTTGAGCAGCCCGATCCCGGCGCCGGCGAGGACGAAGCCGCCGAGCAGCGAGGTCCATTCCGAGCCGCCGTCGAGGCCCGACATCAACAGCAGCCCGCCGCCGGCGGCGGCGAGACCGAGGCTGATCATCGCCCGCGCCTGGACCCGCGAGAGCAGCGCCCCGGCGATCGGCGCGACGAGGAACGCGAGCACCGTCGTCGGCAGGTAGATCAGCCCGGTCTCGAGCGGCGAGTGGCCGAGCTGGCTCTGGAGGAAGAGCGAGATGTAGAGGAACATCGCGAACATCGAGCCCGAGATCGCGAACGCCGCGAGCTGGACGCCGGTGAAGGCGCGGCGCTTGAACAGCCCGAGCGGCAGCATCGGCTCGCGCACCCGCGCCTCGATCGCCGCGAACGCGACCAGGAGCGCGGCGCTGGCGGCGAACAGCGAGACGATCAGTGTGCTGCCCCAGCCCTCCTCGTTGCCCCGGACCAGCGCCAGCACGAGCAGGAACAGCGCGGCGCTGAACGTCGCCACCCCGCCCCAGTCGATCCGGGTCGCGTTCGGGTCGCGGCTCTCGCGGATCCGCAGGTAGGAGACGACGATCCCGGCGAGCCCGATCGGGATGTTGATGTAGAAGATCGACTCCCAGCCGAGCGACTCGACGAGCGCGCCGCCGACCAGCGGGCCGATCGCGACCGCCCCGCCGATCGTCGCCCCGTAGATCCCCATCGCCATCCCGCGCTCGCGGCCGGCGGAGAACTCCTGCGCGATCAGCGCCAGCGAGACCGCGAACATGATCGCCCCGCCGACGCCCTGGAGGGCGCGGGCGAGGTTGAGGAAGGTCGCGTCGGGGGCGAGCGCGCAGAGCAGCGAGGCGACCGAGAAGATCGCCAGGCCGGCGACGAACAGGCGCCGGCGCCCGAGCCGGTCGGCGAGCGATCCGGCGGTGAGGACGAGCGCGGCGAGCGTCAGCGCGTAGGCGTCGACGACCCACTGCAGGTCGGTGAAGCTCGCGCCGAGCCCCTCGCGGATCGAGGGCAGCGCGACGTTGACGACGGTGATGTCGAGCAGGAGCATGAACGTCGCCACCGAGACGGCGATCAATGTCCACCACTTGCGATGCATCGGGATTGGGCCTCCGTTGGTCGCGGTAAGCTTGGTCAGGAAGCCTGGTCAGGTTGCCTTGCCAGGTATCCTTAAGATCAGGGCACCTTACCAAATTGTCAGGGAGCATGACTTCTCGATGACCGACGACCCCCGCGACAAGATCCGTCCCGTCCCGCTGATCCCGCTGATCGCCGACGCGAAGGAGCTGGCGTTCGCCGAGTTCCACCGCCGGCTCGACTGCCACGGCCACGACCGGATCCGCGACGGCCACGGCTGCGTGTTCCGGTTCATCGACGTCGAGGGGACGCGGCTGACGACGCTCGCCGACCGCGCCGGGTTCACGAAGCAGGCGGTCGGCGAGATCGTCGACGACCTCGAGCAGCTCGGCTACGCGGAACGGATCCCCGACCCCTCCGACCGCCGGGCGAAGCTGATCCGGCTCACCGACCGCGGCCTCGACGCCTACGGCGTCGGGCTCGAGGTCTTCGACGAGATCGAGCGCGAGTGGGCTGAGCGCTTCGGCGCCGAGCGGGTCGCGGTGCTGCGCGAGCTGCTCGAGGAGCTCGTCGCCGAGGAGCTCGCGGGCCGGCTCACCGTCGGGGCCGCCCCGGGCGAGTAGCCGGCGGCGGCGGGGGGGAGCGATTAAGCTCGGATCTCCGCTTGACCGAGGCCGTCGACACCCTGGGCGCGATCGCCGCGCGCGAGGGGTTCCTCGCCACCGGCGACCCGGCGCTGCGCGAGGACGCCGACCGCCGCCAGGTGAAGCTGCTCGGCTACGGCGAGCTCTACGACCTCTGGGAGCGCCAGCAGTGGGCGACCCAGGACCTCGACTTCAGCCGCGACCGGGCCGACTGGCAGGGGTTCGCGGAGGAGGAGCGGTTCGCGCGGATGTTCGGCCTGTCGGCGTTCTTCATCGGTGAGCAGCGGGTCACCGACGAGCTCGGCCCGATCATGCACGCGGCGCCGACCGAGGAGCAGCGGATCTTCCTCGCCACCCAGATCGCCGACGAGGCCCGGCACGTCCGCTTCTTCGACCGCTTCTACTCCGAGGTCGGCGTCCTCGCCGGCGCCGACCGCCTCGCCGAGCGGCTGGCGGCGACCGAGGACAACCTCAACGCCGCCTTCGGCGAGCTCTTCGACGGGATGCTGCGCGAACGCACCGACCGCCTCGCGGCCGAGCCCGGTGACAGCGTCGCGCTGGTCGAGGCGATCACCCTCTACCACATGGTGATCGAGGGGGTGCTGGCGCTGACCGGCCAGCACTTCATCATCGACTACAACGAGCGCGCCGGGACCCTCCCGGGGTTCGTCGAGGGATTCGGCAAGGTCGCCCGCGACGAGCATCGCCACGTCGCCTTCGGCGCCCGGCTCCTGACCGAGATGGCGGCGAGCGACGATCGCCACCGAGCGGCGATCGAGTCGATGCTCGGCGAGGCGCTCCCGATCGCCGGCCGCGTCCTCGATCCGCCGTGGGCGGCCGAGGACGAGGACTGGGAGATCTTCGGGACTACGAAGGAGGAGACCCACGCCTTCGCCGCCCAGTGCCTGAGCCGTCGCCTGCGGGCGATCGGCCTCGCCTGAACGACACTGATCGATCGGATGGTCGAAAGGTTCTCCGATCGGAGGTCTGGCCTTCAACCCCCAATTTCGACCAGCGGGATGATGTCAGTTGTTACAGGTTGCTACATCCTCCCTCTACCCCCTAACCCCCACGCCGCGGGGGCCGCGGAGGGTCTCATCGGAAAGCACCACTGTTGTGAGTTCTAGCAACGCACTGGCTATTGAGTCGAGGCAGGATGCCCCGGCGGCCATGCGCGAGACCTTTGCGAGCGTCCACGGCGCGCGGAACGCCAGTGGTTACGGTCCCCACCGGGCCGCAACGGCGTCCCGTCCCGTACCCAGACGTCTCAGCCCGAGGCCAGGGAAGGCTTCGGGCTGAGACCCTGGGTATCCCCCCGAACGACTAGTCTCCGCCCATGCCGTCGGCCGAGCGGGTCACAGTCTTCGTCGCCGACGACCACCCCGTCTACCGGGAGGGGATCGTCCGGGCGGTCAAGGAGCGGCCCGACCTCGAGCTGGTCGGCGAGGCCGGCGACGGTCGCGACGCGCTCGACCAGATCAGGGTCCTCCGCCCCGACGTCGCCCTGCTCGACATCCGGATGCCCGGACTCGACGGCACCCAGGTGCTCGCCGCCCTGCGGCGCGACTCGATCCCGACGGAGGTGCTGTTCATCTCCGCTTTCATGGAGTCCGAGCTCGCCTACCGCACCGTCGCCGAGGGGGCGAAGGGGTACCTCTCGAAGGCGTCAGCCCGGACCGAGATCTGCGATGCGATCGTCGCCGTCGCCCGCGGCGGGACCGCGTTCGCGCCCGAGGCCCAGCGGGGGCTCGCCCAGGAGATCCAGCAGCGCGAGCGCGAAGGACGCAAGCCGGAGCTGACCGAGCGCGAGACGGAGGTCCTGCAGCTGATCGCCGAGGGCCTCTCGGCGCCGCAGATCGGCAAGCGGATCCACCTCAGCCCGACGACGGTGAAGTCGCACCTGCACACCCTCTACGAGAAGCTCGGGGTTTCCGACCGCGCCGCGGCCGTCGCCGAGGCGATGCGGCGCGGCCTGCTCGAGTAGAACCGTGCCCGCGGCGAACGACCTGCCGCCGGCCGCAGCGGGGGATGACCGTGACGCGCTCGCGGCCGAGGTCGAGCGGCTGCGCTCGGAGCTCGCCTCGTGCCGCCAGCTCCTCGGCCAGGTGATGGCCGCCGGCGATCGCGACCGGCGCGAGATCGCCCAGCAGCTCCACGACCAGTCGCTCCAGAGCCTGCTCTCCGCCCATCAGGAGCTGCTCGAGGCGGCGCCCGGCCGCGCCCAGGTGACCCGCGCCCACGAGGTCGTCGCGGGCGCGATCGATCGGCTGCGCGAGGCCGTCGTCGCCCTGCACCCGGTGACGCTCGAACGTCGAGGGCTTGCGCAGGCCGTCTCCGCCGTCGCCCGCGAGAGCGAGCGCCAGGGCGGGTTCGAATCCGAGCTCGACATCGACGAGGACGCAGCCGGCGAGCACGCGGCGCTGATTCTCGCCTGCGCCCGCGAGCTGCTCACCAACGCCGCCCGCCACTCGGGGGCCGGGCGCGTCTGGGTGACGGTGCGCGGCGACGGGGCGGACGTCGTCCTCGAGGTCGCCGACGACGGCTCGGGGATCGACCCCGACCGCCCCGAGGAGGCGGTGTCGGAGGGGCACATCGGCCTCGCCTCGGTCGTCCAGCGGCTCGGGAGCGAGGGCGGTCGACTCGAGCTCACCGAGCGACCCGGCGGGGGAACGCGGGCGATCGCGCGGCTCCCCGCAGCGCGGGACTCGGTCTAGGCGGGCGCGATCGGCGCCGGCGCGGAGTCGGACGCCGCGCTCGCTGCCGGGCCGTCGCCGGTCGCGGAGCCCTGGCTCGGCGGGGGCGGGGGCGGATCGGGCTGAGGCGCGGGGTTGGCGGGCTCGGCCGGCGGCTCGGACGGCGTCGTCGGGGTGGTGCCGGGGTCGGTCGGGAGCTTGATCCCGCTGCCGCGGGCACGCCCCCCGCGCCGCCCCGAGCCCTGCTTCGCCGTCCCGACCGCTCCGTCGCTCGCCGCCTCGCCCTCGCCCCCGGAGCCGTCGGCCGGCGCCGCCGGCTCCTCGGTCTCGCTCTTCGCCGACTCGGCGCCGCTCGGCGTCTCGTCGCCGTCGCCGCGCTCGCCCGACGCGTCGTCGTCGCCGTCCGGCTGATCGCCGCCGTCCTTCTCCTCTTCGGGCTCGGCCTCGTCGTCGTCGGCCTCGTCGTCCTCGGCGGAGGCGAAGGCCGCGAACGGCGTCGGGGCCGGCGGGCCGGAGGCGGCCTCGAGCGGTGCCGGGGTGCCGTCGTCGACCGGCTGGCCGCCCTTCGACAGCTGCCTGACCTCGACCGCGCCGGCGGTGATCAG
>DATHVI010000096.1:0-1719 GCA_035461385.1 Solirubrobacterales bacterium | reverse complement strand
CCGCCCACGCCGAGTACTTCTTCGGCCGCGAGCGGCTCGTCGCCGACCTCGTAGCGCGTCTGGTCGGCTCCACCCTGATCGCCGTGGTGGGCCCGTCAGGGAGCGGCAAGTCCTCGGTGCTCCGTGCCGGCCTTCTGCCGGCGCTGGCCGACGGGGTGCTTCCGGGCTCGGAGCGGTGGCGCCAGGTGGTGATGCGCCCGGGCGAGCACCCCGTCGCGGAGCTGGACCGCGCGCTGGCGCGAGTCGCTTCCGACGAGGGCGCGCAGGAGGCCGACAACCCGATCGCCGCCGCCCTCGACTCGCTGGCGCCCGACGAGCACCTGGTGCTGGCCGTCGACCAGCTCGAGGAGATCTTCACGGCCTGTCGCGACGAGACCGAGCGTGCCGCCTTCACCAACGCCGTCGTCGCCCTCGCCGCCGACGCCGACCAGCGCGTCGTGGTGGTGCTCGGGATCCGCGGCGACTACTACGGCCGCTGCGCCATGTACGCCGAGTTGTCGGAGCGGATGAGCGCCAACAACGTGCTGGTGGGACCGATGCGCCGCGACGAGCTGCGCCGGGCGATCGAGCTTCCTGCGAGGCGCGCGGGGCTGTGGGTCGAGCCGTCGCTGGTCGCGGCGTTGATCGGCGACGTCGCGGACGAGCCCGGCGGGTTGCCGCTCCTGTCGACCACGCTGCTCGAGCTGTGGAAGGGCAGAAGCGGACGCACGCTGCGCGAGGCGAGCTACGCGGCGAGCGGCCGGGTCAGCGGCGCGGTGGCGCGGCTCGCCGAACGCGCCTACCGGCGCCTCACCGAGCCCCAGCGCGAGCGCGCGCGGGCGATCCTCCTCCGTCTCGCCGACGCCGAGCAGCCGGCGCCGGTCAGAAGGCGCGTTCCCCTGGAGGAGCTGGAGGCCGAGCGCGACGAGGACACAACCCGAGTCCTCGCGGTGCTGACCGAGAGCCGCCTGGTTTCCGTCGACGAGGGCGCGGTCGAGGTCGCCCATGAGGCGCTGCTTTCGGAGTGGCCGCGCCTTCGCGGGTGGCTGGAGGAGGACGCGGAGGGCCGCCGCCTGCACCAACACCTGATCCACGCCGCCGCCGAGTGGGAGCACTCGGGGCGCGACCCCGCGGAGCTCTACCGCGGCGCCCGGCTCGCCTCGGCGCTCGACTGGGCATCCACCCACGAGCGCGAGCTGAACGAGCGCGAGCGCGCCCTCCTCGAGGAGAGCCGCGTGGCGAGCGAGCGCGAGGCCGAGCGCCAGCGGCGCACGAACCGGCGCCTGCGGGCGCTGCTGGCCGGGGTCGGCGTGCTGCTCGCCGCCGCCGTCGTCGCCGGGGCGATCGCGCTCTCGGAGCGCCAGGGGGCGCGCAGCGCGGCCACCGTCGCCGACGCCGAGCGCCTCGGCGCCCAGGCCCTCACCGAGGAGCACCTCGACCAGGCGCTGCGGCTCGCGAGCGCCGGGCTCGCCCTCGACGACTCGGTCGCCACCCGCTCCAGCCTCCTATCGACGCTGCTTCGCAGCCCCGCGGCGATCGGCGTCCTCCGCACTGACGGCTTTGCGCACGCACTGAGCCCCGACGGGGGAACCCTCGCGGTCCACGGAGACGGTACCGTGACCCTGTTCGACACCGAGACCCACGAGGTAGTCGGCGATCATCAGGCCCCCGGAACGGCCTACCACATCGAATTCGATCCGCAGGGCGACTCGCTCGCCCTCTCGTTGGAGAAGAGCGACC
>DATHVI010000095.1:0-1659 GCA_035461385.1 Solirubrobacterales bacterium | reverse complement strand
CTTGAAGCCGAAGGTGAGGATCGTCAGCGCGAGCTTCGCCTCGGTGCGCGGGGCGAGCACGTCGGCGACGATCCGCCGCCGCAGCATCGCCCCGCTGAGGTCGGTGGTGTCGATGACGAGGTCGGCGCGCTCGCGCAGCGGCCCGAGGATCTCGCGCTCGGCGCGGATTCCCTCGACGACCCGCCCGTTCGGGGCCAGGGGGTGGCGGCGCCGCGTCTCCTTGAACCGGTCGAGCAGCGTCTCCTCGTCGGCGTCGAGGAACAGCACCATCGGCTCGAGCCCACCCTCGCGGAGCTCGCCGAGGACGGCAAGCAGCTCGGCGAAGTAGTCGCCGCCGCGGACATCGGAGACGACCGCTGCCCGGCGCACGCGGCTGCCCTCGTGCCTGAACAGCTCGCCGAGCGAGCCGATCATCCGCGGCGGCAGGTTGTCGACGCAGAAGTAGCCGCCGTCCTCGAACGCCGCGATCGCCTCCGACTTGCCGGCGCCCGAGTAGCCCGTGATCACGACCAGGTCGACGTGCTTGGCGGGCTCCACCGCCGCCACGCTATCGGGACCGCCCGCCATCACCCCGCCTTGTGGAGCTGGCGGTGGATGTCGCGGGCGAGCTTGCCGGGGATCCCGGGGACCGCCTCGAGCTCCTCCCGCGTCGCGGCGGCGACCCGGCCGGGAGATCCGAAGTGCTCGAGCAAAGCCCGCTTGCGGACCGGACCGACGCCACGCAGCTCGTCGAGCAGCGAGCGGGTCATCGCCTTGTCGCGGCGGCCGCGGTGGAACTCGATCGCGAACCGGTGCGCCTCGTCGCGAACCCGCTGCAGCAGGCGCGAGGCAAGCGAGTCGGGGGCGATCGGAAGCGGCTCCGCGCGCCCCGGGACGTAGATCTCCTCGAGACGCTTCGCGAGCGAGATCACCGCCACCCCGCGCTCGGCGAGCGGAGCGAGGGCGCGCATCCCGGCCGAGAGCTGCCCCTTACCGCCGTCGATCACGATCAGGTCGGGGGTCGAGGCGAAGCTCTCGTCGCGATCGGAGTCGTGGGGGGAGTGGTCGGCCTGGTCGAGGAGCCGCGCTGCCCGCCGCCCCAGCACCTCCTCGATCGCCGCGAAGTCGTCCGGGCCGGCCGCCTCCTCCGCTCCGCGTCCGGCGGCCGGGTCAGTGCCGGGACGTGGCTCCGCTCCGCGTCCGGGGGCGGCCGAGTCGCTGCCGGGATCTGGCTCCGCTCCGCGTACGGGGGCGGCCGGGTCGCCGTCGTTCCCGCTTGCGCGCGCCCTCCCGGCGCGGTCGCGGCGGAGGTCGCCGCGGACCCGGAACCGCCGGTAGTCGGCCTTCCTCGGCGCCCCGCCCTCGAACACGACCATCGACGCGACTGTGTGCTCGCCGCCGAGGTTCGAGACGTCGAAGCCCTCAATCCGCACCGGCAGCGAGTCGAGCCGGAGCTCCTCCGCGAGCGCCGCGAGCGCGTCGACGCGCTGCTGGCGGCGGCGCTCGCTGCGGAGCTTGTCCTGCGCGAGCGCGAGGCGCGCGTTTCGCTCCGCGAGGTCGCGCAGGCGGCGCTTGCCGCCGCGCTCGGCGACCCGGACCTCGACCGGGCCGCGGCGGCGGGCGGTGAGCGCCTCGGCGATCACCGGCGCCCGCTCGCGCAGCGCCTGCCCGACGACGACC
>DATHVI010000094.1:0-16552 GCA_035461385.1 Solirubrobacterales bacterium | reverse complement strand
GGCGGACGCCGGCGCGACGGGCTCGGCGGACGCGGGCTCGACGGGCTCGGCGGACGCGGGCTCGACGGGCTCGGTCGGCGCAGGCTCGACGGGCTCGGCGGACGCGGGCTCGACGGGCTCGGTCGGCGCAGGCTCGACGGGCTCGGCGGACGCGGGCTCGACGGGCTCGGTCGGCGCAGGCTCGACAGATTGATCGGCAAGCGCCACCAAGGGTTGTGCGCCGATCCCGACCGCGAGCGCGACGGTGAGCACAACCAGCCATCTCGTAGCTGCCTGGGCTGCCGCCCCTAGGGTCCTGGCCTTGGACGTGTGCTTCATTCGCTGTCTCCTTTGATCAGGAGCTGGAAGCCAGCGCTTGTGCCCAACCTCACATGCTCACACTGCCCACTACCCGAGGAACAGGGAGCGCAATCCCCCATACAGATGAGAAGTGCAGATATGAGCGCTCCCTTCTCGATTCGAGACTCGGGACGGCCCGAGCGGTCAATCCTCGAAGCCTGCGATTACCTCGAGCTGGTCGTCAAGCACCACGGTTCCGGTGACTCGGGTGGATCGCCCTCGACGCTCAGCGACGCGGCACTCGAAGCGGCCCTCGCGGGCGTTGTCACAGGCGATCGTCTTGTCGACGTTGCTGGGTGAGATGCGGCGATCGTTGTCAACGGGCTGCCCTTCCCATTCACGGGCTGAGCCGGTCCAAAGCCTCAGCGAGCCCGTGAAGAGTCGCCTGGACGCGGATGAGGGGCGCGCGGGTGATCCGTTCGTTGAACTCCTCCACGCCGACCTCTTCCACGCCGACCTCTTCCGGGGGGTCTTCACCCTCCCAGCCCCACTTCTTCGCGCGCTTCTTCCGATCGCGTTCCAAGAACCCATTGGCGGCCCGCTCGAACCGGGGACCAGACGCGGGGCGCGCGTCTCCAAGAGCTCGAGCGCGCAGATCTGGAACTCGGCTGCCTTGCGGTCCCGTGGGTCCGCCGCCGATCACGATCCGGCCACCCTCGGGCGGTTCGCTCAGCTCATCGACTAGCACGCGTCCTTCCGCGATCAGCGCTTCGATGTCGCGCTTTACGAATGGCCGGAGGAGCGACGCTCGGACCGGATCCCAGGCAGCGCGAATCGCTCCGGCTACGAGGAAGAAGACCCCCACCGCCAGGACGACGTTCCAGGGCGGGTCCAAGTCGAGCGCCGCGCTCACGATCGCCGCGACGACCAGGGCTCCGCCGAGCGACACGAGCACGCTGACCGCACTGAGCGCACGCCATATCCAGGTTCCGATTGCCCGAACCATTCGACGCGCGCACCCTATCCGGAGCCGGGCTTCGCGCCGCTGCGTCCGCGACACTCTGAGCCTGCCTCGAGCTTCGAGCCCTGCGACCCGGTTACGTCAGCACCCCGGGGAAGCGGGGCTCGAGGCGTTCTCGGCCGCTCAGTCGTCCTTCCAGGTCGGCGGAAGGGCCTCGACGCGCGGCGGTTCGCCCGTCGTGTACCACGTAGCTGACTTCACCACGTTGCCGTCACCATCGAGGGAGTTCGGCCTTGATGTACTGCGGCGCGTCAAACGGCGGCTCAGGGGTACTCAGGCTGACGCTGTACTCGTGTCCCTCAACGAACGCGAGAAAGGCGCTCAGTTGCCGGGCAGACATCACCAGTTCGTTCACGTTGCGAGCCTATCCGTTCGCGATCATCCGCGACGCGTACGCGCCGGGCGAGGCGTTTCGGCGGGTTCCACTCGCCCCGGGACGCTTTCTGGCGGGTGCGCTAGCCGCCCCGGTTGCTCGGAGCTGGCGGGTGCGCTAGCCGCCCCGGTTGCTCGGAGAGCGCGAGTGTCTTAGCCGACCACCCGAACCCCGTTCGCGGACGTACTTCACCCCCCCTCCGTAGGTTCCCCCCCACGGCTCGATCCCCGTCCGCCCCCGCCGGCCCCTGGCGCCCGGTGGCGGGAATGGCTACCCGCTCCAACTGCGCCTCACTCCGACGGTTGCCTCACTCCGACGGTTACCTGTCTTCCGATGCGGCTCGCTACTTCCGCGCCGGGAAGGGCGGCTCCCCTGGGGCTGTCGTGATCGGTGACGCGCGCCGACGTCGCGCGGGCTATCCGGTCGCCACCCCTCGCTACCCTTGGGCATACCCCCTCGGGGTAGTCCCTGACCGCCGCGGCTTGATGGCCTGGGGAGGCCGGCCGCGGCGGTTGCGTTTGGAGGGGTAGCGCGCCAGGTGCGGGCGCCGCCGAGGCGTTCAGGGGCGCTCGCGCGCGGGCTGTTGCCCAATCTGTTGCCCACCCCGCCCCTACACGAGAATCCGTCTCACTTCGGGCAAACGAAAACCCCCGACTAGCAGGGGTTCCTCGGATGCCGGAGGAGGGACTCGAACCCCCGACACGCGGATTATGATTCCGCTGCTCTAACCAGCTGAGCTACTCCGGCGGGGCGGTGCTCATCCTAGCGGCGGGATTGCCCGCCGAGCAGCGGCGGAAGGGCGCTGGTCAGTACCAGCGGCCCTTCGCGAACCCGCCGAATGCGATCAGCCCGATCAGGGCGATGATCACGCCGAGCAGCACGCTCCAGAAGAGCGCGACGACGATTCCGATGATCACCAGGATCCCGCCGAGCGAGATCCCGCCGATTCCACCTTGGGTGCGGTCGCGAGTAGCCATGAGTTCTCCTTCCCTTGCTCTAACTAGTGGGTGCACTTATGCCCGCAGAGGGACGTCGTAATCGGCGCGGGGCCCGACTGCAACGCGGTGATCACCGCCCACCGGGGCCCGAACGCCGACCCCCGAACGGGGGATCAGAGCTCGGTCATCGCCCGCATCGTCTCGGCGACCTGCTCCTCCTCGTAGCCGAGGTGCTCGAGCAGCTCGCCGGCGAGGCGGTCGAGCGCGCTCGCGACCTGCGGGCGGGCGGTCTCCCCGCCGCGCCCGTCGCCGTCGCCGAGCGCCCGGACTGCCGCCTCCACGTCTTCGACCCGACCGGCGATCGAGCGGTGGTCGGCGGCGAGCTTCTCGACCACCGGGGCGAGGTCGGGGTTCGCGCGCAGGAGCGCGGGGAACAGGGCGACGTCCTCGAGCCGGTGATGGCGGTGGACGAAGCCGCAGTGGGCGAGGCAGCCGGTCTTCAGCCGCCACAGCGGGCTGTTCGTCCGCAGGTCTGCGACCTCGGCCTCGACGCGGTCGGGCTCGGCGCCGGCGAGGGTCTCGTCGGCGAGGGCGCGGACCCGCTCGAGGTCGGCGCGGAGGGCGTCGTGGACCCAGAGCAGCTCGCGGTAGAGCGCCTCGCCGGGCGCCGGTGCTGCCTGCGACTCCATCGGTCGGGACGGTAGCTGGCGCGGACCCCCTCCAGCCGGCGGCACTAACCTCGCGCGCCGATGCTCTCGTTCGACCGACACGCCGACCTGGCGGCAGTGCGCGGCTGGGACTTCGGCGACCTCTACTCGATCGGCCTCGTCGTCTTCGGCGTCGCGCTGTTCGCCGCCGTCGTCGCGCTCTCTCAACAGCGCGAGCGGGCGTTCAGCGCCGCGGTCGTCTACCTCGTCATGGGCGCGGGGATCTCGGCCGGGCTGAGCGCCGTCGGCCTCGACCTGCTCGACCCGGTCGACGACGCCAAGATCATCGAGCGCGCGGCCGAGTTCGCGGTCATCGTCGCCCTGTTCGCGTCGGGGATCAAGCTCGACCGGATGCTGAGCGTCCGGGGGTGGGCGTCGACGATCCGGCTGATCGGGATCGTGATGCCGCTGACGATCGCCGGGGTCGCCGTCTTCGCCGACCTCGCGATGGGGCTCTCGCTCGGCGCCGCGATCGTCCTCGGGGCGGTGCTCGCGCCGACCGATCCGGTGCTCGCCGGTGAGGTGCAGGTCGGGCCGCCGGGGGAGGAAGACGAGCCCGAGCCGCGGTTCGCGCTCACCTCGGAGGCCGGCCTCAACGACGGGCTCGCGTTCCCGTTCGTCTTCCTCGGCCTCCACATCGCCGAGGGCAACTCCGATTGGGTCGGCGAGTGGCTTTCGGCCGATCTCATCTACCCGATCGTCGTCGGCCTCGCCGTCGGCGCGCTCGCCGGCTGGGGGCTCGGGGCGGGCTCGTCGGCGCTTCGCCGGCGGGGCTGGCTGATCGCCGAATACGACGGCTGGCTCGCGATTGCGGCGGTGCTCGCCGTCTACGGCCTCACCGAGGCGATCGGGGCCTACGGGTTCCTCGCCGCGTTCGCCGGGGGGCTTGCGTTCCGCCGTCAGGAGCGCCACCACGAGTACCACGCCCGCGTCCACGGCGGGGCCGAGACGGTCGGCAAGGTGAGCGAGCTCGCGGTGATCTTGCTGATCGGCAGCACGGTCACCGTCGCCGGCCTGCTCGACCCCGGGCTCGCCGGCTGGCTGCTGGCGCCGGTGCTGCTGTTCGTGATCCGGCCTGCGGCGGTGCTGCTGAGCTCCGCGCGGTCACGCCTCGACCGCGGACAGCGCGTGTTCCTCGCCTGGTTCGGGGTCCGCGGGATCGGCTCGTTCTACTACGCCGCGGTCGCGATCGCGTCCGGGTACCTGACGGCCGCCGAGGGGGAGAAGATCTACTGGACGGTGATCGTCTGCGCCGGGATCTCGATTGTCCTCCACGGAATCACCGCGACGCCGCTCAGCGAGCGACTCGAGCGACGCGCGCGCTGAGCCTCCCGGCCGGACGCGGACAGCCGGCTCCGCCGATGCGCCCGAGCGGGCCCTACATCCCGATCGAAACCGGCTTCGCCGCGCGCTTGCAGACGTCTCCGTTGCGGAGCCGCTTGCGCTCGACCCGGACCCTTATCGGGCCGAAGTCGTCGCTGAGCCTCGCGAGCAGGAGCCAGCCGGCGTTCGCGCTCGAGCGAGTCCGGTCGGCGGGCACGAACGCCCCCGAGCGCTCGACGAGGAAGCCCAGCTTGCGGTTGCTGCGGCACTTCCGCCGCTTCGATTCGACCCGGCCGAATGCGGCGACGTCGGCGTCGGCGACCCCGGCCCCGTCGATCACGATCTCGGTCGGGATCTTCGCCTTCGCGTCGGCGCCGGCGGCGAAGATCGCCGCCGAGGCGCAGAGCGCGACCGCCGCGAGCGCGAAGGCCCTGACGACCGGGCGCCGGTCGAGCGGTATTGCGTTCATGCCATCTCCCTCGTCCGGGCCGCGGTGGCCGGCGGTGTCGCGCCCTTCACTGGGCGACCGCGTCTCTGTAGGCCGCGCGGGAGCAGACGGCACCGTTTGAGAGGCGCTTGCGCGGCGCCTTGACCGTGAACTGGGTCAGGTCGTCGGTGCTCGGCGCGATCAGGTACCAGCCGCCGCGGGCGCTCGTCCGGCCGCTGTCGGCGAGCTTCGTTGCGCCGTCTCGCTCGACCCGGAGGACGATCTTGCGGTTGGCGCGACACTTCTTGCGCTTCGAGGTCACCTTGCCGAGGGCGACGAAGTCGCCGTCCTCGACGCCGGCCGAGAAGACGACGACCTCGGTCGCGATCTTGGCGGCTCCCTTGCTCGCGTCGGTGGCGGCGATCGCCCCGACGCCGAGGATCAGCGCCGCGAGGCCGGCACCCGCGGCAAGCGGGCGCCGGTTCGGCAGCTCGTGTGCGGAGTGGTTCACGTTCCCCCCTCTGCGGGTTGGTGGCGGACACCACCATACCTCGGTTCCCGTAGGGTCCCGCGGCGTGAGCGATCTCGATCGAGCCGTGCACGCGGTGATCCACGACTGCCTCGCAGTCGCCGAGGGCGAGGAGGTGCTGGTCGTCTGCAATCCGGCGACGATCGGGCTCGGTGAGCGGCTTCGCGGCGAGGCCGGCCGCGCCGGGGCCGACGCGGTGCTGGCGATGATCGCCGAGCGCGACTCGCACGCCGCCGAGCCGCCGCCGACCGTCGCTGCGGCGATGGCGGCCGCCGACGTCGTCCTCGCGCCGACCGTGCACTCGCTCTCCCACACCGCCGCCCGCAAGGAGGCGAGCGAGCGCGGGGCGCGGATCGCGACCCTCCCCGGGGCGACGGAGGAGATGCTCGCCCGGGTGATGAGCGCCGACATGGACGAGCTTCGCCGTCGCGGCCGCGCCGTCGCCGACGCGCTCACCGCCGGCTCGGAGGCGCGGATCACCTGCGCGAACGGGTCCGACCTGCGGCTCGGGCTCGAGGGCCGCGACGCGATCCCCGACGCGGGCGAGCTCGGAGAGCGGGGGGCGTTCGGGAACCTGCCCTGCGGCGAGGGGTTCATCGCCCCGGTCGAGGGGACCTCGGAGGGCCGGCTCGTGGTCGACGGCACGATCGCCGCCGTCGGCCGCCCCGCCGCCCCGGTCGCGCTCGAGATCGAGGGCGGGCACCTGCGATCGGCGAGCGGGGCGGAGGGCGAGCGGCTGCTCGAGCTGCTCACCGTCCACGGGCCCGACGGCACCAACGTCGCCGAGCTCGGGATCGGAACCAACGACAAGGCGATCCTCTCCGGCAACCTGCTCGAGGACGAGAAGATCCTCGGCACCGCCCACGTCGCCTTCGGCGCCTCGGCCGGGATCGGCGGCACCGTCCAGGTGCCGGTCCACCTCGACTGCGTGGTGATGAAGCCGGACGTCGCGATCGACGGCGAGCCGCTCGTCCGCGCCGGCGAGCTGCTCGTCTGAGCCCCGCGCGCGCCGCCGCCGCGGGCGTCGCTCCGCGGGCGCCGCTCTTTAGGCCGCCGCCGACCGACCCCCCCGATCCCGTGGGCGGGCTGCGGGGATCTACTGATGACGCGGCTTTCGCCGCGTGCATTACTCCCGCCCAGACCACGACGAGAGGATGAGGAGATGGGTTTGTTCGGAGGGCGTGCGCGACGGCGCGGCCTGCTGGTGGCGGGGGCGACGGTGCTGCTGGTCGCGGGCGGCGCGTCGCTCGCCTCGGGGCTCGGCAACGGCGGCTTCGAGAACGGCAACCTCAAGGGGTGGAAGAAGGACAGCCGCGGGGCGGGGAAGTGGAAGGTCTACTCGGGAACCGGTGAGATCGTCCCGGAGCCGCCGCAGGGCAACTACGCGGCGGTCTCGGTCCAGAACAACCCGAGCTCGAACGTCCTCCATCGGACCCTGCGGCTGAAGAAGGGCGTCCGCAACATCCTCAAGCTCCGCGTCTACTACACGAACGAGGCGGAGCGGTTCGCAACGCCGCGGTCGCTCTCGCATCGGCGCCGCCCGAACCAGCAGTACCGGATCGATCTGATCAAGCCGGAGGCGGGGCTGCGCTCGATGAAGAAGAAGCACATCCTCGTCAACATCTTCAGGACCAAGGTCGGCGACCCGTTGAGCATCCAGCCGCGGAAGATCGAGAAGAACATCTCCCGCTTCAACGGCCGCGAGGTGAGGCTGCGGATCGCGCAGGTCGACAACCAGAGCTTCTTCAGCGCCGCGGTCGACGCGGTCAAGCTCAGCCGACGTTGAGGCGCGCGCGGCTCGGCCCTGATCGCCGAGCCGCGCATCTCGCCCCCTCCGTTCGGCGCTGACCGAAGCGTCGCCGGATCGCGCATATGCTCACCCCTTGCTGCTCGCGGTGCCGAACTTCTCCGAGGGGCGCGACGCCGACCTGATCGGCGCGCTCGCGGCCGAGTTCGCGCGCGGGGCGGCCGTCCTCGACCTCCACTCGGACCCGGTCCACAACCGCACCGTGGTCACCGCCTCGGGCCCGGCGGGCGAGCTCGCCGGGGCGCTCGCGAGCGGGGCGCGCGCCTGCGTCGAGCGGATCGACCTCCGCCGCCACGCGGGCGCCCACCCGCGGATCGGCGCGCTCGACGTCTGCCCGGCGATCTACCTCACCGACGAGGACCGCCCGGCGGCACGGGCCGAGGCGCTGGCGGCGGCGGAGGCGATCGCCGGCCTCGGCGTGCCGGTGTTCCTCTACGGCGAGCTCGCCGCCGACCGGCGCCGCCGCGAGCGCTCCTACTTCCGCCAGGGCGGGGTTGTCGAGCTCGCGCGGCGGATGCGCGCCGGCGAGCTCTCGCCCGACCTCGGCCCGGCGGCGCCGCACCCGAGCGCCGGGGCGACGCTCGTCACCGCGCGCCGCCCGCTCGCCGCGTTCAACGTCGTCCTCGACCGGCTCGACGCCGACGTCGCGCGGACGATCGCCGCCGAGCTTCGCGAGAGCGGCGGCGGGCTCCCCGGGGTGCGGGCGATCGGGATCGACCTCGCCGGCCGCGCCCAGGTGTCGACGAACGTCCACGACCCGGTCGCGGTGCCGCTCGCGGAGGTCGTCGCGCGCGTCCGCGAGCTCGCCGCCCCGCACGGCGCCCGCCCGGTCGAGGCCGAGCTCGTCGGCCTCGTCCCCGAGGCGGCGCTCCGCGACTACCCCGACGACGTCCCGATCGCCGGCTTCGAGCCGGACCTCCACGTGATCGAGCGGCGGCTCCGGGTGGGCTGAGCGATCGGCGCCCGTTGCGTAGGATCAGGGTGATGGCGCGGTGCCGGAGCCGATTCGCAACGGGGATGTCCGAGCTGCCAGGTCGGTGCCGCGAGATGCAGGTGGGGCGGCGAAGCCGCCGCAGGTGACTTAATGCCGCAGACGAGGAAGAGACGCCGCAAGAAGCGCCGCGGCACCCAGAGCGGGCGGATCGACACCCGCGGCCGGCGCGGGCGCCCGCGCTCGCGCGCCGAGGCCCGCTCGCAGGCGAAGCGGCGCTCGCAGGACCGCCGCGACCGGGCGCCGAGCTGGAGCAGCGCGATCACCCGCGCGGTGGTCGGGGCGATCATCTTCTTCGCGCTGCTGATGCTGCTGTTCCGCTACGAGCTGCAGACGGCGCTCTTGCTCTCGGCGCTGATGATGGTCCTCTACGTCCCGCTCGGCTACCAGCTCGACCGCTTCTTCTGGCGCCGCCGCCAGCGGATGCTCCAGCGCCGCCGCCAGGCGGAGCCCGAGCGCTGATGGACGTTCGCAGCCTCACCGTCGGCGAGGTCGCTGAGAACTGCTACCTGCTGCGCCGCGACGGCTCCGACCGCGGCCTCGTCGTCGACCCCGGCGACGAGCCGGAGCGGATCCTCGCCGCCGTCGACGAGCTCGGGATCGGCGTCGAGGCGATCCTGATCACCCACTGCCACTTCGACCACATCGGCGCCGTCGCGCCGGTCGCCCGCGCCACCGGGGCGCCGGTCTACTGCCCCGAGATCGAGGTCCCGGTGCTCGCCGACATCATGAGCTTCGTCCCCTGGCCGGGGTTCGGGCCATACGAGAGCTACGACGCCGACGAGACCGTCGCCGGCGGCGAGCGGCTCGAGCTCGCGGGGTTCGAGATCGACGTCCTCCATACCCCCGGCCACAGCCCCGGCCACGTCACCTACTCGTTCGCCGCCGATCGGATGGTGCTCTCCGGCGACGTCCTCTTCCAGGGCTCGGTCGGCCGCGTCGACCTCCCCGGCGGCGACTGGGGGACGCTGCTCGAGAGCCTGCGGACGTTGGTCGAGCGATTCCCCGAGGAGACGACCGTCTACCCCGGCCACATGGGGATCACCACCCTCGGCGCCGAGCGGGCGACGAACCCGTTCCTCGCCGAGCTCAGCCGCGGCTGAGCCGGGCCGGGCGGCGGCCGACGGGGTGAATATCGTTCCCCCGGAGGTCGATCGATGCCGATGTGGCTGTTCTGGTTCCTGCTGGGCGTGGCGCTGGTCGCCTCGGAGGCGCTGCTCGCGTTCACGCTCTACGCCGGCGCGATCGCGCTCGGCGCCTTCCCGGCGGCGATCGTCGCCGCGCTCGGTGGCTCGGTCGAGCTCCAGGTCGCCGTGTTCGCGGCCGGCGCGATCTTCTCGCTCGCGGTCCTGCGGCCGATCGCGAAGCGCCAGCTGATCACCCCGCCGGCGACTCGGACCGGCACCGATACCCGGCTCGGCGCCCACGCGACGGTGATCGAGGCGGTCGACGACGACCGCGGGGTGGTGAAGATCCGCGGCGGCGACACCTGGTCGGCGCGCTCGCTCGACCGCGGGCGGCGGTTCGAGCCCGGCGAGGAGGTCGTCGTCCGCAGCATCCGCGGTGTCGCGGTGATCGTCGACGCGATCCCGGAGGCCGAGGACCCGGACGAGCCCGCCGCCGGCGCAGACATCGGATAGGTTTGCCGCCAGGGTGATCGTGAGCGAGGCGAGGTCGGAGTGAGCGCGGGGCTGATCGCCCTGATCGCGCTCGCGGTGCTCGCGGTGATCATCGTCGCGCGCGGGGTCCGGATCGTGCCCCAGGCGCGGGCGGGGATCGTCGAGCGGCTCGGTCGATACCACCGCACGCTCTCGCCCGGGCTGGCGCTGGTGATCCCAATCGTCGACCGGGTCCTGCCCTACATCGACCTCCGCGACCAGGTGGTCTCGTTCCCGCCCCAGTCGGTGATCACCGAGGACAACATCGTCGTCGACATCGACACCGTCGTCTACTACGAGGTCACCGACCCGAAGTCCTACGTCTACGAGGTCGCCCAGCCGATCGTCGCGATCGAGCAGCTCTCTGTGACGACGCTGCGGAACCTGATCGGCGGCCTCGACATGGAGAAGGCGCTGACCAGCCGCGACGAGATCAACGCCCAGCTGCGGACGATCCTCGACGAGGCGACCGGGGAGTGGGGGATCCGGGTGATCCGGGTCGAGCTGAAGGCGATCGACCCGCCGCACACCGTCCAGGCCGCGATGGAGTCGCAGATGAAGGCCGAGCGCGAGAAGCGGGCGGCGATCCTCACCGCCGAGGGCCAGAAGGAGTCGCAGATCCTCAACGCCGACGGCGCCCGCCAGGCGCAGATCCTCGACGCCGAAGGCCGCAAGCAGGCGCAGGTGCTCGAGGCCGCGGGCGAGCGCGAGGCGGCGATCCTCCGCGCCGAGGGCGAGGCGCGCGCGGTCGAGATCACCTTCAAGGCGATCCACGAGGGCGACCCGAGCCCCGAGCTCCTCAACTACCTCTACCTGACCGAGACGCTGCCGAACGTCGCCGACGGCGAGGCGTCGAAGCTTTGGATCGTCCCCTCGAGCGTGATCGACGCCGCGCGGCGACTCGGCGACGCGGCCGAGGGCCTCGCGGACAAGCGCCCGCCCGGCGCCGGCCACTAGTGCACTAGGCTCGCTCTCGGGATGGGAGCGCGGTTCCAAGCCCCTCGCGGGACGCTCGACGTCCTCCCCGACGCCGCCCCGGCGCGGGCGCGCGTCCACGCCGTCGCGGCGGCGATCTTCGACCGCGCCGGCTACCGGCGGATCGAGACGCCGGCGTTCGAGGAGACCGAGCTGTTCGCGCGCGGCGTCGGCGCCGCGACCGACATCGTCCGCAAGGAGATGTTCACCTTCTCCGACCAGGGCGGGCGCAGCCTCACCCTGCGCCCCGAGGCGACGGCGTCGATCTGCCGCGCCTACGTCGAGCACGGGATGCACACGCTCGCGCAGCCGGTGAAGCTGTGGTGGTACGGGCCGCTGTTCCGCCACGAGCGCCCGCAGGCGGGCCGCTACCGCCAGTTCACCCAGGTCGACGCCGAGGCGATCGGCTCCGACTCGCCGCTCGTCGACGCCGAGCTGATCGTGCTCTGCGACGAGTTGCTGCGCGAGCTCGGGGTCCCGGAGCTCGAGCTGCGGCTCGGGAGCCTCGGCTCGCTCGACGCCCGCGCCGCCTACCGCGACGAGCTCCGCGGCTACCTGCACGCGAACGAGTCGGCGCTGAGCGACGACGTCCGCGAGCGGATCGACGAGAACCCGCTCCGAGCCTTCGACGCCAAGGACGAAGGCACCCGGGAGGTGATGGCCGGGGCGCCGACGATGCTCGACCGCCTCCCCGACGACGACGCCGAGCACTTCGCCGCCGTCCGCGGCGTCCTCGACCGGGCGGGGATCGCCTACGAGGTCGACGCGACCCTGGTCCGCGGGCTCGACTACTACACGCGGACGGTGTTCGAGTTCCACTGTGGCCGGCTCGGCGCCCAGTCGCAGGTCGCGGGCGGCGGTCGCTACGACGGACTCGTCGAGCTCCTCGGCGGCCCGCCGACCCCCGCCTGCGGCTGGGCGGCGGGGATCGAGCGGATCCTGCTCGCGCTCTCAGAGCCCGAGCCCGAGCCCGGGGCCGACGTCTTCGTCGCCGCCCCCGACGGCCAGCGCGAGCGGGCGCTGGTGCTCGCCCGCGAGCTTCGCCAGGCGGGCCTTCGCGCCGAGCTCGACTTCGCCGGGCGGAGCATCAAGGGGCAGATGAAGCAGGCCGACCGCCTCGGCGCGCGCCGGACGCTGATCCTCGACGACGACGGCGCCGCCTCGGTTCGCGACATGGAGAGCGGCGAGCAGCGCGCGATCGACCTCGGCCGGGTCGTCGACGAGCTCGCCGCGGGCTGAGCCCGGCGGCCGGCGGGGTCAGGCGTCGGCGCCCGGACGCCGGGCGGCCCGGAGCTCGGCGGCGAGCGCGAGCGCCGCTTCGGGGCTGAGCTCGCCGAGGGCGGGCGGCGGCGTCTCGTGGCGGGGCGGGGTCGCGTCCATCCGGACCGGGTTTCGCGGCAGCCGGACCGGCTCGCCGCCGTCGCGCGGGATCTCGGCGACCGGGTCGAGGCCGAGTCGCTCGGCGAGTGCGAACGCGCCGGCGACGTCGTTCACCTCGCCGGCGGGGACGCCGGCCTCGAGCAGCGGCTCGAGCCAGTCGGCCGCGGGGGCGGCGCGCAGGCGCTCGGTGAGCAGCTCGCGCAACTCGGCGCGGTTCGCGACCCGCGCCTCGTTGGTCGCGAACCGCGCCTCGGCGGCAAGGCCCTCGGCGCCGATCACCCGGCAGAGGTCGGCGAACTGGCGGTCGTTCCCGACCGCGAGAACGAGCTCGCCGCCGCCGGTGTCGAACAGCTCGTAGGGGGCGATGCTCGGGTGGGCGTTGCCCATCCGCTCGGGGACGACGCCGGCGGCGGTGTAGGCGCCGGACTGGTTGGCGAGCGCGGCGAGCAGCGCCGAGAGCAGGTCGACCTCGATCCGCTGGCCGGAGCCGGTGCGGTCGCGGTGGCGGAGCGCGGCGAGGATCGCGCCGGTCGCGAACAGGCCGGCGATCACGTCGACGAGCGCGACCCCGACCTTCTGCGGCTCGCGGTCGGGCTCGCCGGTGATGCTCATCAGCCCGCCGAGTGCCTGGAGCAGGAGGTCGTAGCCCGGCATCCGCGCCCCCTCGCCGGCGCCGAAGGCGTTGATCGAGCAGTAGACGAGGCCCGGGTTCGCCGCCGCGAGCTCGTCGTAGCCGAGGCCGAGGCGGTCGATCACCCCGGGGCGGAAGTTCTCGACCACGACGTCGGCGCGGGCGGCGAGCTCGCGGGCGGTGGCGAGGTCGCCGGGGTCGGCGAGGTCGAGGCAGACGCTGCGCTTGTTGCGGTTGACCGAGAGGAAGTAGGTCGCGGTGCCGTCGGCGGCGTGGGGCGGGCCCCAGCTGCGGGTGTCGTCGCCGCGGCCCGGGCGCTCGACCTTGATCACCGTCGCCCCGTAGTCGCCGAGGACCATCGTCGCCAGCGGCCCGGCGAGGATCCGCGAGAAGTCGAGCACGAGGACGTCGCCGAGGGCCGAGGTCATGCGTGTAGCTTCGCGCACTCGGCGGCTCGCGCAGTGCGTGGCGTTCAGGAGGCACTACATTCCCGCTCCGTGCCCAGTGTCGACGCCACACGCACCGCCTTCCCCGCCCTGCGCGCGAACGCATACCGCGACCTGTGGTGCGGGCAGGCGCTCCCCGACCGGGTCGACGCCGAGGTCCGCGTCGCCGGCTGGGTCCACCGCCGCCGCGACCACGGCGGGCTCGTGTTCACCGACCTGCGCGACCGGACCGGGCTCGTCCAGCTCGTCTTCGACCCCGACGAGAGCGCCGAAGCGCACGAGCTCTCGCGACGGCTGCGGGCCGAGGACGTGATAAGCGCCGCCGGGCGCGTCGTCCGCCGCTCGCCCGAGACCGTCAACCCCGACCTGCCGACCGGCGAGGTCGAGATCCGGGTCACCGGCGCCGAGCTGCTCTCCGACGCAGACACCCCGCAGTTCGAGATCGAGGCCTGTTCGGGCGAGGTCGGCGAGGTGCTCCGGCTCCGCCACCGCTACCTCGACCTGCGCCGGGAGCGGATGCAGGCGGCGATCGCCCGCCGCCACCAGGTCACCGCCGCGATCCGCGACTTCCTCGCCGGCGAGGGCTTCCTCGAGATCGAGACGCCGATGCTCTCGCGCTCGACCCCGGAGGGCGCACGCGACTTCCTCGTCCCCTGGCGCGGCGAGCCGGGGACGTTCTTCGCCCTGCCGCAGTCGCCCCAGCTCTTCAAGCAGCTGCTGATGGTCGCCGGGTTCGAGCGCTACTTCCAGATCGTCCGCTGCTTTCGCGACGAGGACCTGCGCGCCGACCGCCAGCCCGACTTCACCCAGCTCGACCTCGAGATGTCGTTCGTCGAGGTCGATGACGTGATCGACCTGAACGAGCGCCTGCTGGCAGCGGTGTTCGAGCGCGCCGGCGGGCCCGAGATCGAGCTGCCGCTGCCGCGGCTGCCCTACGACGAGGCGATCGCCCGCTTCGGCACCGACCGCCCCGACCTGCGCTTCGGCCTCGAGCTGGTCGACCTCACCGACCTCCTCGCCGAGACCGAGTTCAAGGTCTTCCGCGGCGCGATCGAGGCGGGCGGGATCGTCAAGGGCCTCAACGCCGGCGCCCGCGAGGTGCCGCGCTCGGTCCTCGACGGGCTGATCGAGCGCGCCCAGGAGCTCGGCGCGAAGGGGCTCGTGTGGGCGTTCCGCGAGGGCGACGGCTGGCGCTCGCCGACCGCGAAGTTCCTCTCCGAGACGGAGCTGCGGGCGCTGAACGAGCGCTTCGACGCCGGCGAGGGCGATCTTCTCCTCGTCGTCGCCGACGAGCCCGCGACCGCGAACGCGGTCCTCGCCCAGCTCCGGCTCGAGCTCGGCGAGCGCTTCGGCCTCGTCGACCCCGGCGCCGACCAGCTCTGCTGGATCGTCGACTGGCCGATGTTCGAGTGGAACCGCGACGAGGACCGCTGGGACCCGCTCCACCACCCGTTCACCGGCCCCGCCGGCGAGTTCGACCCCGAGCGTCCCGGCGAGGCGCGCGCGCTCGCCTACGACGTCGTCTGGAACGGACAGGAAATGGGGGGCGGCTCGATCCGAATCTCCGACCGCGAGCTCCAGCTCCAGGCGCTCGCGGCGATCGGGATCGGCCCCGAGGAAGCCCAGGAGCGGTTCGGTTTCCTGCTCGAGGCGCTCCGCTACGGCGCCCCGCCGCACGGGGGGATCGCCTACGGCGTCGACCGTATCGTCCAGCGCCTCGTCCGCGCCGACTCGATCCGTGACGTGATCGCGTTTCCGAAGTCGGCATCGGGCGCCGATCCCCTCACCGGCGCCCCGTCGGCCGTCGACGAGGCCCAGCTCCGCGAGCTCGGCCTGCGCGCCCCGGCCGCGCGCCCGGCCCGCTAGCGCCGACCCGGTGAGAGCGGCCCGGCGGCAGCCGCGGGCGACGGGGGAGCGGCCAGGTCTCGCGCCGCGGCTCAAGCGTTGGCCGCCGCCGGCCGAGAACAGGGCTGATGGCGACGAACGTCCTCAGCCTCGCGGTCGCGCAGGCGCCGTCCGGTGCTAATCTCGGTTCAGGCTCGAGCCTGTGCGACAGCCGCTCTCATTGTGAGCCAACACATTCGGCTTGGGAGTCGATTTCCGTCCGGTCCGATCCGGGCCAGGCGGTAGACACCCACCTGTTCAAGCAGGTTCTCAGGCCGAGCGGCATCGGCAGGTTGGAGCCGTTCTTCTTTGCTCCTCCAGCGCCCGACCCGGGGGTGTCCCGGTGAGGGAGAGGCTGAACGAGAACCCGATCGTCCAGGCGGCCGTGATCGGCGTCCTGGCGCTCGGGGTTGCCTTCCTCCTCCTGACTCGGGTTGCCGGCGGGGGCTCTTCCGAGCCCGCGCCGGCGCCCGAGTCCTCCTCCACCGGCGGCGAGACCGTCGCCGGCGTGCCCGCCACCGATGCCGCCGGCGCCGCCGCGGCGGCGGGGGTGGCGAGCGATGCGATCGGGGCCGGCGACGCCGAGGCGGCCCTCGAGGCGGCCACCGGTGCCGCCGCGGGCGGGTTCGAGGCCGGTCCGGGCCTGCCGGCGAAGGTCGTCGGCGCCTACGAGGACGGCAAGGCGGTGGCGCTGCTGCTCACCCGCAAGGCGGGGTTCGAGGACCGGCGGTTGCGGAGCATGGGCTCGCGGATCGAGTCGGTCGGCGACGTCGTCGTCTTACACTCCTACGCGCGCGACGTCGCCGAGTACTCGCGGATCACCGGCGGCGTCGACGTCAGCCGGGTCCCGGCGCTGGTCGTGATCCGGCCGCGCAGCGAGAGCGAGTCCGGCGTCCCCGTGGCGTCGGTGAGCTACGGCTTCCGCGGGCCGGTAAGCGCCGAGCAGGCGGTCCGCGACGCCCTCTATGAGGGTCGCGAGGACCTTCCCTACCACCCCTACCCCGAGAAGCGCTAGCCTCGCCGGCGGGCGGCCGGTCGGCGCCGGCCCACCGAACACTCCCCGCGGCGGGCGGGGGTCGCCACAATAGGCGTCGATGAGCACCGACGCGATCGAGCACTACCTCGACGACTCGAGTCGCCGCCGCGACCCCGAGCCGGGCGCGCTCACCGGCGCCGCCGGCGG
>DATHVI010000093.1:0-8074 GCA_035461385.1 Solirubrobacterales bacterium | reverse complement strand
GGCGCCGCAGCCGCCACAGGGTCGAGCGGAGATTCGCCAGCGACCGCTCCTCCGAGGAATCCGTCCACAGCACGCCCGCCACGTAGATTCGCTGAACGGGTCGGTGCTGGAGGGCAAGGAAGGCGAGCAGCCGCTGGGCGCTGGCCGGTAGCTCGACTCGCTCTCCGGCGGCCCGGAGCTCGAACCCGTTTAGCAACGCGAGACCGACGCCGTCCGGTCCCGCGCCGGTGCTCATCGACTGCGTCCGCGGTTCGGCTGCGCCGCCGCCAAGCGCTGGTCTCTGAGTGGCGCTCCGGACACTGCTCGAGTTTCACCCCATCGGCGAGAGTACCCGATTGGGTTACGTTTTTCGAGTAACCGGTTTTAAGTAGATACGGCGGGCGACCTGCGTCGGCCGCGTCGGCGCGATCCCCGCAGCGGCCTAAGCTAAGGCGCCGGCGATCGGCACCGGAGCCAGCCGGGCGTTGCGCCCGTACATCAGCCGCGCGAAGCCGATCGCCGAGTGGAACGAGCACGGCCGCGAGCTCGCGCGACGGCTCATCGCGGCGGCCTCCGCCGAGGCCTGAGATGTCTCGGCAGCAGCCTGCGGCCGACCGCGCGCCGGCGCGGCGCGGCCCCCACTCAGTCGCCGGGCGCGCCGGCGGAGCGCTCGCTCACTCGGGCGTCACGTAGGCGCCGGAGATCCCGCCGTCGACGACGAAGCTCGCGGCGTTGACGTAGGAGGACTCGTCGCCGGCGAGGAACAGCGCCGCCTGGGCGATCTCGCGGGCTTCGGCGAAGCGCCCCATCGGCACGTGAACGAGCCGCCGCTGGCGCTGGGCCTCGTCGGTTGCGAACAGCTCCTCGAGCAGCGGCGTGTTGACCGGGCCGGGGCAGAGCGCGTTGACGCGGACCCCGCTGCGGGCGAACTGGACGCCGAGCTCGCGCGAGAGCGCGACCACCGCCCCCTTCGAGGCGGTGTAGGAGATCTGCGAGGTCGCCGCGCCCATCAGCGCCACGAACGAGGCCGTGTTGATCACCGATCCGCCGCCGCGCTCGAGCAGGTGCGGGATCCCGTGCTTGCAGCAGAGGAAAACGCCGCGCAGGTTCACGTCCTGGACCCGCTGCCAGGCCTCGAGCGAGGTCTCGAGCGCGGAGGTGTCCTCGGGCGGGTTGATCCCGGCGTTGTTGAACAGCACGTCGATGCCGCCGAAGCGCTCGCGCGCCTGCCGGAAGGCGTCCTTGACCGCGTCGGAGTCCGAGACGTCGGCCGCGATCGCGAGGTCGCCCTCCGCGTCGGGGCTGAGGTCGACGCCAACCACGGTCGCCCCCTCGTCGGCGAACAGCCGTGCCGACTCGGCGCCGATCCCGCTGGCCGCTCCGGTAATCACGCAGACCTTGCCCTTCAGTCGTCCCATCATCCCTCCGTGGCGTAGTAGACGTTCTTGATCTCGGTGTAATAGTCGAGCGCGTCGGGGCCGAGCTCCCGTCCCACGCCGGACTGCTTGAAGCCGCCGAAGGGGGTGCCCACCCGGACCGAGGTGTTCGAGTTGATCGACAGCACCCCGGTTTCGACTGCACGGGCGGCCCGCAGCGCCTTGGCGCCGTCGCGGGTCCACACCGAGCCCGACAGGCCGTAGATCGTCTCGTTGGCGAGCCGGATTCCCTCCTCCTCGCCCTCGAAGGGGATCACGCAGGCCACCGGCCCGAAGATCTCCTCCGCGGCGGCCCGCTCGTCGTTGGCGACCGGCGCGAGCACGGTCGGGGGGAACCAGAAGCCCGGTCCCTCGGGGGCCTTGCCGCGGATCGCGACCCGGGCGGGGTCGTCGACGTAGGAGGAGACTGTCTGACGCTGGTCGGCGCTGATCAGGGGGCCCATCTCGGTCGCCTCGTCGAGGGGATCGCCAACCTTCAGCTTCTTTACCGCGGCCTCCATCAGCTCGAGGAACCGGTCGGCCACGGGCCGCTCGACCAAGATCCGGGAGCGGGCGCAGCAGTCCTGGCCGGCGTTCCCGAAGACGCCCATCGGGGCGGCCGCGGCCGCCGCCTCGAGATCGGCGTCGGCGAAGATCAGGTTCGCCGACTTCCCTCCGAGCTCGAGCGTGACCCGCTTGATCGTCTCGGCCGCCCCGGCGGCGATCCCGCGGCCGACCTCGGTCGAGCCGGTGAAGGCGATCTTCGCCACATCGGGATGCTCGACCAGCCGCTTGCCGCAGACAGAGCCCGGGCCGGGGACGACGTTGACCACGCCCTCCGGCAGCCCGGCCTCGACCGCGATCCGCTCGAGCTCGATCGCGGTCAGCGGTGTGAGCTCGGCGGGCTTGAGCACGACGGTGTTGCCGGCCGCCAGCGCCGGGGCCACCTTCCAGCAGGCGATCGTCAGCGGGAAGTTCCAGGGCGTGATCAGCCCGATCACGCCGAGCGGCTCGCGGAAGGTCATGTCGACGCCGCCCTCGACCGGGATCGTCCTGCCGGTGAGGCGCTCGGGAGCGCCGGCGTAGTAGCGGAAGGTGTCGACGACCATGCCGATCTCCCCGCGCGCGTCGCCGATCGGCTTGCCGACGTTGCGCGCCTCGAGCCGGGCCAGCTCCTCCCGCTCGGCCTCGAGCCCCTCGGCGAGCGAGCGGAGCAGGGCGGCGCGCTCGGCCGGGGCCACCCTCCGCCAGCGCTCGAATGCCTCCCGCGCCCGCGCGACCGCCTCGTCGACGTCGCCGGCGTCGGCCCGTGGGACCTCCGCCAGGACGTCCTCGGTGGCCGGCTCGAGCACCTCGATCATCGCGCGGCCTCCGCTGCCTCGGGGATGGCGGCGCGAACGAACCGCTCGACCAGGGTCGGGGGGTCGTCCTCCTCGGGATGCCAGAGCACCCCGACCGCGAACGAGCAGTCGGGCAGCTCGATCGCCTCGACGACGTCGTCCTGCTCGGAGCGGCCGCTGACGACCACGCCATCGCCGAGGCGGTCGATGCCCTGGTGGTGGTGCGACTTGACCTGCACGCGCCGGGCGCCGGCGAGCCTGGCCGCGTGCGAGCCCTCCTGCAGGGTCACGCCGTGGTCGGAGAAGGACCCCGGGGTATGGCGGTGGCGGGCGTCTCCGAGACGGTCGGGGAGGTGCTGGTCGAGATCGCCTCCGCGGGCGACGTTGAGGATCTGCATACCCCGACATATACCCAGTAACGGCATGTCACGCTCGATCGCCCGCCTTGCGAGCGCCAGCTCGAAGCGGTCCCGCTCGGGATCGGCGCCCCGCGTCTCGGGATGGGGATCGGCCCCGTAGCTGGCCGGGTCGATGTCACCGCCGCCGGAGACGATCAGCGCGTCGAGCAGGTCGAGCAGCCGGTCGGGCTCCTCGGCGACCGCGTTGTCGGGCGAGAGCAGCAGGGCGAGGGCCCCGGCCCGCTGGATCGCCACCGCGTAGGCGCGGGGGAGCACCAGGGCCGGCTGGTCCCAGACTCCCCAGCGGGCCCGCTCGACGGCGCAGGAGACGCCGACGACGGGCCCGCTCACAGCCGCTCGAACCCCCGGTACCGCTCCCAGTCGGTCACCGCCGAGCCGAAGGCCTCGAGCTCGATCCGGGCCCGGTTGAGGTAGTGATCGACCACCTCGGTGCCGAAGGCCTCCCGGGCGACCTCCGAGGCGGCGAAGAGGTCGCGCGCCTCGCGCAGGTTGTCGGGGACGGTCGGGGCATCGGACTCATACGCGTTGCCGTCGAGCGGCGGCTCCAGCGGCAGCTCGTGATCGATCCCATGCAGGCCGGAGGCGATCATCGCGGCGATCGCCAGGTAGGGGTTGACGTCGGCCCCGGGCAGGCGGTTCTCGACCCGCAGCGCGGGGCCGTGGCCGATCACCCGCATCGAGCAGGTCCGGTTGTCGGCGCCCCAGGCGACGGCGGTGGGGGCGAACGAGCCCTTGGTGAAGCGCTTGTAGGAGTTGACCTGGGGGGCGAACATCAGGGTCATCTCGCGCAGGCACGCGAGCTGGCCGGCAACGAAGCGGTCGAACAGCTCCTGGTCGGCGGCGAACGCGTTCTCGCCCCCGTCGCGGTCGGCGAGCGAGCAGTGGATGTGGCACGAGTTGCCCTCCCGCTCGTCGTACTTCGCCATGTAGGTGATCGACATCTCCTCCTCGGAGGCGATCTCCTTGGCGCCGTTCTTGTAGATCACGTGGGTGTCGGCGGTGGTCAACGCGTCGGAGTAGCGGAAGTTGATCTCGTGCTGGCCGAGGTTGCACTCGCCCTTGGAGGTCTCGACCCGCATCCCCGCTCCCATCATCGAATTGCGGATCCGCCGGATCAGCGGCTCGACGCGGGCGGTACCCAGCATCGAGTAGTCGACGTTGTAGAGGTTCGCCGGCCGCATCTCCCGGAAGCCCTTGCGCCAGGCCTCCTCGTAGGTGTCGCAGAAGACGATGAACTCGAGCTCGGTGCCGGCGTTCGCGATCCAGCCCCGCTCGGCGAGCCGCTCGAGCTGGCGGCGGAGGATCTGCCGCGGGGAGGCGACCACCTCGGAGCCGTCGTGCCACTCGAGGTCGGCCATCAGCAGGGCGGTGCCCTCCTGCCAGGGGATCGGCCGCAGGGTAGCGAGGTCGGGCTTCATCACGAAGTCGCCGTACCCCGTCCCCCACGAGGCCATGTCGTAGCCCTCGACCGTGTTCATGTCGACGTCGACCGCGAGGAGGTAGCTGCAGCCCTCGGCGCCGTGGGCAACGACCTCCTCGACGAAGTGGGTCGCGGTGAGCCGTTTGCCCATCAGCCGCCCCTCCATGTCGGCGATGCACAGGAGGACGGTGTCGACCGTCCCCTCGGCGATCGACCGCTTCAGCTGCTCGAGCGTCACCGCCCCGAGACTACCGGCGGAAGCTCCCCGGCCTCAGCCGGAGAGCTCCGCCTCCGCCCGCTCGATCGCCTCGAACTCCTCCTCCGGCGCGTCGGCCACCAGGCGATGGCGGCTGTAGAACCAGAAGTAGGCGAGGTGGGCGATGAACACCGCCGCGACGATCAGCGCCGCGGTCTCGTCGACGAAGAACACAGCGACCAGAGCTGCGGCGGCGAGCACGAGAGCCACGCCGGTGGTGATGACGCCACCGGGCGTGCGGTAGGGCCGCATGAGGTCGGGCTCGGTCCTGCGCAGGACGATGTGCGAGGCCATCATCAGGATGTAGGAGACGACCGCGCCGAAGACGGCGATCTGGATCATCCGATCGCCTGCCTCGGTGATCGCGGCGAGCAGGAAACCGACCGTGCCGGGAACGACCAGGGCGACCCAGGGGGTCCTGCGGCCGCTGGTGATCGACAGGAAGCGCGGCAGGTACCCCGCTCGCGAGAGCGCATACATCTGCCGCGAATACGCGTAGATGATCGAGAAGAAGCTCGCGATCAGGCCGAACAGGCCGATGTAGTTGACGAACTCCTCGATGAAGGCGCCGTCGCGGTAGGCGATCGCCAGCGCGTCGGGCAGGGGGCTGTCGGTGTCAGCGAGCGCCTGCGCGCTGGAGCCGCCCGGCGCCAGGGTCAGCATCAGGGCGGCGAACACCAGCAGGACGATCATGCCGGTGATGATCCCGCGCGGCATGTCCGCGGCGGGGTCCTTGGTCTCCTCCGCGGCCAGGGGGACGCCCTCGATCGCGAGGAAGAACCAGATCCCGTAGACCAACGCCGCGAGCGCTCCGGCGAAGCCGAACGGCAGCAAGTCGCTCGCCCCGGTCTTCGAGGTGTCGGGCGCGATGTCGGTCAGGTTCGACGGGTCGAATTGAGGGATCATCGCGATCGTGAACGCGATCAGGCCGACGACGGCGATCGCCATGATCACGAACATCAGCTTCAGCGCCTCGCCGACGCCGTAGAGGTGGATGCCGACGAAGACCGCGTAGAAGGCGAGGTAGACGGGCCAGCCGGCCTCGATCCCGAACAGGTCGAGCGATTCGACGTAGCCGCCGATGAAGACGACGATCGCCGCGGGGGCGATCGCGTACTCGATCAGGATCGCGGTGCCGGTGGCGAACCCTGCGAGTGGGCCCAGCGCGCGGCGGGCGAATCCGTACCCCGCCCCGGTCACCGGCAGCGAGGAGGAGAGCTCGGCGAGACCGAGCACCATGCAGGTGTACATGATCGCCATCAGGACGGTGGCGATCATCAGACCGCCCCAGCCGCCTTCGCCGATGCCGAAGTTCCAGCCGGCGAAGTCGCCGCTGATCACGTAGGCGATGCCGAGCCCGGCGAGCAGCACCCACCCGGCGGCACCGGACCGCAACTGGCGGCGCCCCATGTAGCCGGCCTGCGCCCGCTCGTAGTCGACCCCGTGGACGTGCCTGCGCTGCTGCTCGGCCAACTCGAACCCTCCTCAATCGCCCGTCATCGACGGGACCGTGGGCGACGATAACGCGCGGACCCTATCGCTCCCCGCCCGAGTGTCAAGAGAACCTCTTCGGGGCGCAGTGGCCCTTGCAGCCCCGCCGTCGCGAGATCCGCGTGGCGAGAAGGCGAGATCCCGCGGCTAGCTAAGGCTCCCGCCCGGTCCCGCGCTCGGGCGGCTCCTGATGAGCCTCGTCCTCCGACCGCTCCTCCGCGGCGGCCGAAGGAGGTTCCTCCTCGACCTGCTCCTCTTCGTCCGGCGGGACGGGAGGCGCCTCGCTTCCGAACCGAGCCGCCAGGAACTGACGGAGCCGCTCCGCAGCCCTGCCGCCCTTGCCGGGGCGCTCCTCCTCGTCGTCGGGAGCACGGGTCATGCCTCAATGATACGTCCGTGTGTCGCGCAGACATCGCGGTGCCTCGCGGTGACGCTTCCGTGACGCGCCGGTGACGGGGGGCGAGAAGACTGCGGCTTCGAAGCCGAACCGAGGAGGTACTCGATGGAGGGCCCCGGAGACGAGGCGCTGGTTCCGGCCGGAGCCGTGCTGGAGGAGGGAGAGACGCAACCCCGGCCTCCCGGCGGAAAGGCGCTCGTGCGCCTGCTCCAGATGCTCGAGAGCGACGGCTACTCCGAGCTCTCGGCGGAGACGGTCGAGCTCGCCGTGCCGGAGGACGACGTGGCCAGCGTCACAGAGATCGTGACGGAGCTCGGCGCGGCTCCGCGGCGCCGAGGGAAGGGGCGCAAGCGGACGTCCTCGCGGCGGGGCGGAAAGCGGAAGCCGGACTCCGAGGCGGAAGCCGGCGAGGCGGGTGTCGGCGTCGCCGAGGAGATCGCCGAGGCCTACCTCGAGGTCGCCGAGCGGATGGGTCCGCCGACCGCGTTCGGGCCGCAGTGGAGGTCGTGTGGGCCGTGGACGGTGACCAACGGCCAGACGTATGGAGCCACCCGGATCAACGCCTCGGGACGCGTCTCCGCCCTGGCAGCCGACCCCTCGAATCCGGCCCACGTTCTCGCCGGCGCGGCGAATGGAGGCGTGTGGGAGAGCTTCAACCGGGGCGCGTCGTGGGCCCCTCGGACCGACTACCAGGCGACGCTGACAGTTGGGGCGCTTGCCTTCGATCCCTCGGCTCCGAGCCGGGTGTATTGCGGCACCGGCGAGGGCGATTGGTGGTCGTACCTCGGCGTCGGCATCCTGCGGTCGACGAACGGTGGGTCGACCTGGTCGACGCTCTGCACCGCTCCCTTCGTCGGCGACGGGTTCTACAGCCTGGTGGTCGACCCGGCCAACGGCCAGCGGCTCTACGCCGGGACTCGCGGGGGGCTATGGGTGTCGACCAACGGCGGCGTCAACTGGACCCGCCGGCGGACCCGGGCGACCTGGTCGATCAGCCTGCGCGGAAACGAGGTGCTGGCCGCCTGCTCGGACGGGCTGTTCCGCTCGACCGACAACGGGACGACGTGGAACTCGGTTGCGCTTCCGGGCGCGCCGGGGACCTTCCAGCGTCTCGCGGTGGCGATCGCGCCCTCGAACCCCGCGGTCGCCTACGCGTGGGGGGCGTCGTCGGCCAGCGGCTTCCTCTGGCGGCGGGCTTCCGGCACCTGGACGTCGATCGGCACCCCTCCGGGGGCCTCGATCGGCCAGGCGTGGTACGACTGGTACGTCGCCGTCGCCCCCGACAACGCGGGCCAGGTCTACTGCGGCGCGATCGACACCCACAGAGGCACGCTCTCGGCTGGGACATGGGCGTGGG
>DATHVI010000092.1:0-3612 GCA_035461385.1 Solirubrobacterales bacterium | reverse complement strand
GCGAGGCCGACGGGGACGTTGAGGTAGAAGATCGACTCCCACCCGAGGGAATCGGTCAGCGCGCCGCCGACCAGCGGCCCGATCGCGACCGCGACGCCGATCGTGGCGCCGTAGATCCCCATCGCGGTGCCGCGCTCGCGCCCGGCGGGGAACTCCTGCGCCACCAGCGCGAGGGAGACCGCGAACATCGCCGCGCCGCCGACGCCCTGCAGCGCGCGCGCCGCGTTGAGGAACGTCGGGTCGGGCGCCAGCGCGCACAGAAGCGACGCCGCGGAGAAGATCCCCAGCCCCGAGGCGAACAGCCGCCGCCGCCCGAGCCGGTCGGCGAGCGAGCCGGCGGTCAGGACGAGCGCCGCGAGCGTCAGCGCGTAGGCGTCCACCACCCACTGCAGGTCGGTGAAGCTGGCGCCGAGGTCCTCGCGGATCGACGGCAGCGCGACGTTGACGACCGTGATGTCGAGCAGCAACATGAACGTCGCCACCGAGACCGCGATCAGGGTCCACCACTTGCGTTCCATTTTGAGAATCGGCCTCCGGATCTCGCGGTACACTCAGTCAGGTAACCTTGTCAAGTAGCCTGACGGTCAGGGAACCTTAGCACATAGTCAAGTTGCCTGACGATCTGTGACCAAGACCACACACACACCCACACAGACCACTCCGCTGCCGGGTTTATTCGACGCGGCCAAGCACCTGCTCATCGACGAGCTGCACCGTCGCCTCGGCGAGGAGGGCTACACGACGATCCGCGAGTCGCACGGCTGCGTATTCCGGTTCATCGACGCGGAGGGATCGCGGCTGACCGACCTCGCCGAGCGGGCGAGGCTGACGAAGCAGGCCGTGGGCGAGGTCGTCGACGAGCTCCAGGAGCTGGGCTACGTCGAGCGCGCCCCCCATCCGGCCGACGGCAGAGCGAAGATCATTCGCCTCACCGACCTCGGCCAGGAGGGGCAGGCCGCCGCGCGGAGGATCTTCGCCGAGATCGAGCGCGAGCTCGCGGCGCGGTACGGGGAACGCCGGGTCGCGACGCTCCGTCAGGTGCTCGAGGAGATAGCCGAGGACGGGATCGGGCCCGCCCGCCCCGAGGCCGCCGCGGTCGCCTAGCCCGCGCCTTCCTGCCGCGCGCGCTGCCGCTGACGCTGGCGCCGGCGGTAGAAGAACATGTCGAAGTAGTAGCCGAAGGGCACGTAGAAGACGAGCATGAACGCCGCCAGGGCGAGCGACCGAATGGCCGACTCGCCGAAGACGAGCATCATCAGCAGGAAGAAGACGCCGGCGGCAAGCAGCCCGCGGTTGAACGCGCTCCCCCAGGTCGGCCGGCGTTCCTGACGCCTGGGCGACCGCGAGCGGGCGCGGGAGCGCGCCTCGGCCCGGTTCCGCGGTCGGCCCCGAGCGCGGTTGTCGACTCGACCTGTCTGGGTGCCGCGATGCTTGCGGCGGCGGCGCTTCCTCGTCTGGGCCATCGGCCTTGAATCTACCTGTACGCGGTCGGGAACCGCTCGCTACTTGTCCAGCCGGGCGAGGCGACGCTCGATCACGTGGCGATCGGGGTCGAACCCGGCGAGCGGGACCTCGTCGGGGTACCCCTCCACCGCGGCGGCCGGGACGAGCCCGACTAGCTCGGCGCTCACCGGCCGCGCCCCGTGCTCGGCCGCCACGCGCCCGATCTCGGCCACCACGCGCGCGAGCGGGACCGCCACCGGATCGTGCACGTTGATCGACACCTGGCCGCGCTCACCGGGGAGCTCGATCCCGATCGCGCGCACACCGGGGAGCCCGCCGCCCGCCTCCCTGAGCTCGACGGCGACCGCCGTCGCGACCTCTGGGTCCGGGGTGTCAAGCTCGACGTTGAACGCGGCCAGCGGCGGGCGGGCGGTGACGAGCGTCGCGCCGGCGGTCGGATGGGGCTCGCTCGGGCCGCAATCGGGCTCGAGCTCTCGCGCGCGCATGCGGCGCGTGAGCTCGGGCAGGCCGCCGCGGCGGAAGAAGGCGCGCTCGCGGCGCTCGAGTGAGGCCGCGAGCCCCCCGTAAAGGAAGACGGGGACCTCGAGCCGCTCGGCGATCTCCGCGGCGGTGGCCATGGCCTCGGCCTCCGCGTCCTCCCTGTCGTCCGCCGACAGGAAGACCACGGGACAGACGTCGAGCGCGCCGACGCACGGGTGCGCGCCCTGGTGTCGTCCCATGTCGATCGCGTCGATCGCCGCCCGGGCGCCTCGGACGAGCCCCTCGGAGAGCGGCCCACGATCGCCCGCGAGCGTGAACACGCTGCGGTTGTGGATGGCGTCGGAGTGCACGTCGAGGAGCTCGATCCCGGGTGCGACCGCGCTCTCGATCGCGTCGATCGCGTCGGAGTCGCGGCCGTCCGAGAAGTTCGGGACGGCGAGGAGCACGGGCTCAGACGAGAAGCTCGCCGCCGCGCACGATCGGATCGCCGTCGAGCGCCACGTCCGGCTCCATCACGATGCAGTCGAGGTGCACCGGGACCTGGACGGTGCCGCCGATCGCGGCCGAGGCTCCGAACGCGACGTGGGCGGTGCCGAGGATCTTCTCGTCCTCGAGCACGTTGCCGCTCAGGATCGCTTTCTCGTTCGAGCCGATCCCCAGCTCGGCGACGGTGGCCGCCTCGGCGCCGTGCTCGGTCAGCAGGGCCAGCAGCCGCTGCCCCGCGTCGCCTGTCGCGCCGGCGAGCCGGCCGCCTTCGACGGTCAGCGTGACGGGGGCAGCGGGGATGCCGACGCCGGCGATCGTGCCGTCGACGACGAGCCGCCCCTCGCAGCTCCCCTCGACCGGGGCGATGAAGCCCTCGCCGCACGGCAGGTTGCCGAACGCGCCGCGCTCGGCCAGCTCGCCAGCGTCGGGGATCGCGGTTCGGCCCGCGAGGCCGAGCCGCAGATCGCTCCCGCTGGGACACGTGATCCGGGCCTCCGAGGCGGCGGTGAGCGCGTCCGCGATCGCGCCGCCCTTGCGGCGCAGGCCCTCCATGTCGGCGCTCATCACCCGCGCGAGCATCTCCTCGGTGACACCGGGGAGCGTCGCGATGCGGGCGCCGCTCTCACTCGCCGCCTTGCGCGCCGCGGTGTGCGAGAGCGACTGCACGGTCGGCGCCAGGACGGCGTCCGCGGCGCGCATTGCCGCCGCGACCGGCCGCGGCGGCTCGGCTGCGTGCGACGCTCTCTCCCCCATCACCGCCAGCGCCGCATCCGCGCCAGCGCCCTCCGCCTCGGCACGGAGCCGCTCGCCCAGCGCTTGCGTGGCCGGGTTGCAGATCACGACGACCGATTCGCCCTCGGAGACGCCGAGGCAGTCGCGGACGACCGTCGCCACGGCCCGTTCCAGCTCGTTCATGCCGCAGACCCTACGCGCCGCACCCGCCGCCGGGCGGGGCGGACCTCGGCGGCCTACCGGTCGGCGAACAGCTGCGGCGCCTGCCCGCCGCCGAAGACCGGTGGGAAGTCCGGCGCCACGACGCACGGAGCGAACCCCGGGTCGACGGGGGGCGAGCCCCCGTCATCCTCGAGCCGCTCGCCGCCGCTCGGCCGGCAGTCGAAGTTGGGGAAGATGCCGGCGCTGGCGGCGAGCGGGCTGTTGAGCGCGCCGGGCTGCAGGTAGCCG
>DATHVI010000091.1:0-2309 GCA_035461385.1 Solirubrobacterales bacterium | reverse complement strand
GGCCGCGCCGGCGCCGTCCGCGGAGCCGCCGCCGTCCGATCCGCGGATCGCGGCGGACCTCGCGTCATTCGACATGGTGTGGCAGCGGGTCGCCGACACGTTCTACGACCCCAGGTACGGCGGCGTCGACTGGAAGGCGGTCCGGGCCGAGCTCCGGCCGAAGATCCTCGAGACGAAGACGCGCGAGGAGGCGCGCGCGATCATGCGGCAGGCGATCGAGCGCCTCCGCGTGTCGCACTTCGTCGTGAGCGGGCCGCTCGAGGAGGACAGCGAGGAGGCGGCGGGCGAGCAGGCCGGCGTCGGGATCGAGCTCCGGATCCTCGACCGGGCCGTGGTCGTGACCCGGATCGACGCCGGCTCGCCGGCCGACCGGGCGAAGCTGCCGCTCGGCGCCGAGCTCGCCTCGGTGGACGGGGTCGCGCTCGCGCCGCGGCTCGCCGCGGTCGTCGAGGAGCTCGGCGCGTCGTCGCTGGTGCCGCTCTCCCAGGCGCGCTCGGTGCGCCGGCTGATCCACGGCAAGCCCGGGACGAAGGTCGTCCTCGGCGTCGCGGCCGGCGCGAAGGTTCGGCTTGTGACGCTCGAGCGCGCGGCCGCCGGCAAGGTCGCGTCGCTCGGCAACCTCGGCAGCCACCGGGTCGTGTACGAGGCGCGGAAGCTCGACGGCCAGGTCGGCTACATCCGGCTGTCGATGTTCCTCGATCCGCCCGCGATCCTGCCGGCGTTCGCGAGGGACCTCGCCGGGTTCAGGGACACCGCCGGCGTGATCATCGACCTGCGCGGCAACCCCGGCGGCCTCGGCGCGATGGCGATGGGGATGGCCGGCCACCTGATCTCCGAGGAGAACAAGAAGCTCGGCACGATGCGCACGCGCGACACGTCGCTCGACTTCGTGGTCAACCCGCAGGCCGAGCGCTACGCCGGCAAGGTCGCGATCCTGATCGACGACCTGTCGGCGTCGACGTCCGAGATCTTCGCCGGCGGGCTCCAGGACCTCGGGCGCGCGCGGGTGTTCGGCCGGCGCAGCCCCGGCGCGGCGCTGCCGTCGACGATCGAGCAGCTCCCGAACGGCGACCGGTTCCAGTACGCGATCGCCGACTACGTCTCGGCGGGAGGCAAGGTGCTCGAGGGGCACGGCGTCGTCCCCGACGTGCCGATCGCGCTCGACCTCAAGGCCTTGCGCGGCGGCAAGGATCCCGACATCGTCGCCGCGACCCGCTGGATCAAGGAGAAGCCATGACCCGACTGATCTCGATCTCTCTCGCCGTCGCCGCAGCGCTCGCCACCGCCTGCGGCGGCGGCGCGAAGGCCCCGGCCGGTCCCGCCGACCCCGCCTCGCCCACCGAGCCCGGCGGCCCGCCGAGTGGCGAGCTCACCACCGCCGAGGCCGTGATCGAGGCGTCGATCGCCGCCCAGGGCGGGCGCGAGCGGATCGGCAAGGTCCAGTCCATGCGCCAGACCGGCACGTTCGGCATCCCGCAGATGAAGCTCACGGGGTCGATGACCACGGTCGCGGCGCCGCCCCGCAACTTCGTGGCCACGATCGAGCTTGCGGGCATCGGCACCATCCGCCGCGGGCTCACCGGCGACCTTGCGTGGGAGGTGAGCCCGATGACCGGGGCGCGCATCGTCACCGGCGGCGAGCGGGCCCAGTTCCTGCGCGAGGCGACGTTCAACGCCGAGCTGATCTGGAAGCAGCTCTACCCGAAGGCCGAGCTCGCCGGCGTGGTCGAGTTCGCCGGCCAGCCCGCCTACAAGGTCGTGCTCACCGCCGCCGACGACGACACGCAGACCCGGTACTTCGCCAAGGACACGCTCCTGCCGCTTGGCGCCGAGATGGTGGCGAAGTCGCAGATGGGCAACATCCCCGGCGAGTCGATGCTCTCCGACTGGCGCGACGTCGGCGGCATCAAGTTCCCGCACAAGGTCGTGCAGAAGCAGGGCCCGCAGGCCTTCGAGATTCTCATCGACAAGATCGAGCTCGACCCCGCCCTCGACCCCGCCGCGTTCGCCCTCCCGCCCGAGATCGCCGCCCTCCAGAAGCCGGCCACCCCGCCCAAGCCGTAACCCCGGGGTAGGGCGCGATCTGAGCGCGCGCGACGACGGACGCAAATCTCAACTTGCGAAGGCGACCTGGCGGTCACTCTTGTCAAAGCAGCGAGCGGCCATCTCCAGCTCAGAGTCGATCCCGCTGGGCTGAACCATGGACTCGAGGATCACCGGGCAGTCAGGGAGCAGGTGGGCGATCTCGCGGATCGCCCACACGGCTGCCATGCTGAGCGGCTCGTGGTGCGACTTCACGTCGAGCTCGC
>DATHVI010000090.1:0-11160 GCA_035461385.1 Solirubrobacterales bacterium | reverse complement strand
CGAGGCGGTGGCCGGGGTCGACGTCGTCGGCTCGGGGGCGGAGCCGTCGAACCGCTTCGCCTTCGGCCGCCTCCGCCAGGCGCGCGACGGCGCCCCACGGCTCGCGGTCCGAGTGCCGGGGCGCGGTCAGGTCAAGCTGCGGGCGTCCAGCCGGCTGCGAGGTGCCGTCGCCTACCCGAGCGAAGCCGGGCGCACCTGGATCCGGTTACGTCCCCGTGGCCGGGCCGAGCGGAGGCTCCGGCGTGCGGGCTCGGCGAAGGTTCGGGTCCGGGTCGCCTACACCCCGGCCGGCGGGGAACCGTGGGCGCGGTCGAAGCGGGTGCGGCTGGTGCGGGCGCGCTAGCGGCAGGGGGAGCCTCTCGACGCCGGCTCGGGCTCGGCGCCGGCTTCGGACTCGCCGTCGCGGGATCAGCGACGGGCGGCGCCGAGGATTCGCGGCGCCAGCGGATACGCCCGGGCGCCGTAGGGGAACCCGAACCCGCGGCAATGGTCGACCCGGAAGCCCGCGCGCTCGATCGCCGCGAGCGTGTCGCGGTTCGGCTCACACCCGCCCATCAGCCGCGGCCAGACGTGGGCGACCGCGTCCTGGTAGCGGGCGAAGCCCGGTCGGCGCGAGCGGACGTGCTCGTAGAAGCGAAGCTCGCCGCCGGGGCGCAGGACGCGGCGGATCTCCGCCAGCGCCTCCGCCTGATCGGGCACCGAGCACAGCACGCCGGCGACGACTGCCGCGTCGGCGCTTGCGTCGGCGAGAGGCAGCGCGCCGGCGGTGCCATCGATCACCCGCACCGGCACCGGCGCGCCCGCGGCCGCCTCAGCCGCGGCCCGCCGCAGGTAAGGCTCGGGCTCGACCGCGATCAGCTCTTCGACCCCTGGGGGCAGATGCGGGAAGTTGATCCCGTTCCCCGCCCCGACCTCGACCACGGTCCCCGCAAGCCCACCGAGCAGCTCCCCGCGCAGCTCATCCTCCCCCCTTCCCTTGTCCCGCGCCGCGAACCGGTCGAAGAAGCGGGCGAAGAGCGGGTTGTTGACCTCGGCCTCGCTCACCTGCCCACCGTAGCGGGACAGGGCGGGTCTAGACTGGTCGCCAGGCGCCCGTAGCTCAGTGGATAGAGCGTCCGCCTCCGGAGCGGAAGGCCGCAGGTTCGAATCCTGCCGGGCGCGCTTTCCGGTGGCCGTGGGCAGCCCTCGTCGACTTGACGACCGTGAGCGCAACCAACTCGACGGGCGGCCGCCAGGCGGCTACGGGCGGGCCTGGGGGTGGGAGCGGTACCAGTCGATCGTGCGAGCGAGGCCGTCTTCGAGCTCGACCTCCGGCGCCCAGCCGCAGACCTCGCGGATCTTCGTCGCGTTGACGTACTGGCGGTCGATCTCGCCCGCGGGGTTGCCGGCGCCGCGGATCTCGGGCTCGACCCCGCCGCCGACGAGCCGGGCGACCGTCGCCACCACCTCGCCGACCGAGTGCGGCCGACCGCCGCCGGCGTTGAAGGCCTCGCCGCGCGCCTCGTCGCGGTCGAGCGCGTCGGCGATCGCCAGGTAGGCGCGGGCGGCGTCCTCGACGTAGAGGAAGTCGCGCTCGGGGGAGCCGTCGGAGCGCAGCACCGGCGCCCGGCCGTCGAGCGCCGCGCAGACGGCCTCGGGGACGAGCCGCGAGAAATTGAGGTCGCCGCCGCCGTAGATGTTCGCGAACCGGGTCACCGCGACCGGCAAGCCGTAGCTCGGCCAGTAGCTGCGGGCGATGACGTCGGCGGCCGCCTTCGATGCCTCATACGGCGCCGTCGGCCGCAGCGGGAAGTCCTCGCGGTAGGGGAGCTCGTCGTGGGCCCCGTACGCCTTGTCCGAGGAGGCGACCACCACCCGCTCCGTGCCCTCGTCGAGGCAGGCGTCGAGCAACGTCCAGGTACCGCGGACGTTGGTCTCGAAACCGCGCATCGGCGAGGCCTGGACGGTGCCGACGATCGGCTCCGCCGCGAGGTGGAAGACGAGCTCGACCCGGTGCTCGACGAGCAGCGAGCGCAGCAGCTCCCCGTCGCCGAGGTCACCGGTGACGTCGGCGACGTCGTCCTCGATCCCGAGCAGCGAGAGCGTCGAGCGCCGGCGCTCGGGGCGGCCCTTGTCGAACGATACGACCCGGTCGCCGCGCTCGAGCAGCGCCCGCGCGAGCCAGGCTCCGGCGAACCCCCGCCCGCCGGTGACCAGCGCGACGCTCACCGCGCCGCGGCGCCGGCCCGCTCCCAGACGCGCCACGGCGCCTCACCCGACGCCCAGAGGTCGTTGAGGGTGACGGCGTCCTTGTAGGTGTCCATGCAGTCCCAGAACCCGTGATGGTGGAACGCCGCCAGCGACCCCTCCGCCGCGACCCGCTCGAGCGGATCGCGCTCGAGCACGCTGGTCGGCTCGCAGTAGGCGAGGAAGCCGGGCTCGAAGCAGAAGAAGCCGCCGTTGATCCAGTAGTCGAGCCGCGGCTTCTCGCGGAACCCGGAGACGCGCGCGGAGCCGTCGATCACCGCGATCCCCCACTGGCTGTGGGGGCGGACGACGGTCATCGTCGCCTTCGCCCGCTCGCGGGCATGGAACGCGAGCTCGCCGACGAGGTCGATGTCGGCGACCCCATCGGCGTAGGTGAGGCAGAAGGTCCCGTCGCGGAACCGGTCGGCGGCGAGCGCGAGCCGGCCCCCGGTGGGGGTGTCGACGCCGGTGTCGAGGCACTCGATCGTCGTCGGGTGCGGCCACTCGCAGCCGGCGACGAACTCCTCGATCATCTCGCCGAGGTAGCCGGTGAGGAGGACGAATCGCCGGAAGCCCTGCGCGGCGTAGATCCGGATCACGTGCCAGAGGATCGGCATCCCGCCGATCTCGACCAACGGCTTCGGGATCGCGTGGGTGCGTTCGCGCAGGCGCGTCCCGCGCCCGCCGCAGAGGATGCCGACCGGGATCTCGGAGACCGCCGGCCCGGCGCTAGACACCGCCACCCGCAACGGCGGGCAGGATGGTCACCTCGTCGCCGTCGTCGAGGCTGGTGTCGAGACCGTCCTTGAAGCGGATGTCCTCGCCCGAGACGTAGACGTTCACGAACCGCCGCAGCGTCCCGTCCTCGGTGATCCGCTCACGCAGGCCGCCGTGCTGGGCGAAGACCGCGTCGAGCGCCTCGCCAACCGTCGTCCCGTCGACCTCGATCTCGCCGACGCCGTCGGTCGCGACTCGAAGCTGGGCGGGAATCTTGACCGTGATCGCCATTGCGGGCGACAGCCTAACGATCAGGCGCGGGCGCCGGTCGTGGTTTGATCGGCGACGCCCTCCTCGAACGACTCGATCGAGGCGTCGATCGCGTACGCGTGGTGGTCGTCGCGGACGGCGTCGAGGGTCTTCAACCCGTCGCCGGTGATGTAGACGACGACCCGCTCGTCGGCGCCGATCTCCCCGCGCTCGGCGAGCTTCGCGAGTACGGCGGTGGTGACCCCGCCGGCGGTCTCGGTGAAGATCCCGGTCGTCTCGGCGAGCAGCCGGATCCCGGCCCTGACCTCGTCGTCGGTGACCGAGTCGATCGCGCCGCCGCTCGCGCGGGCGAGCTCGACCGCGTAAGGCCCGTCGGCAGGGTCGCCGATCGCGAGGCTCTTCGCGATCGTGTCGGGACGCTGCGGCTTCACAACGTCGCGCCCGGCGGCGAACGCCTCGGCGACGGGGTCGCACCCAGTCGGCTGAGCGCCGTTGAAGGCCGGCCGCTCGCCGCTGGCGAGCCCGAGCTCGAGCCACTCGTCGAAGGCGCGGCCGAGGCGGGTGAACAGCGACCCCGACGCGATCGGGCAGACGACCCGGTCGGGCAGCTCCCAGCCGAGCTGCTCGATCGTCTCGTAGGCGAGGGTCTTCGAGCCCTCGGCGTAGTAGGGGCGGAGGTTGACGTTGACGAACGCCCACGGCCGGACCTCGGAGAGCTCGGTGCAGAGCCGGTTGACGTCGTCGTAGCTGCCGCGGACGCCGACCAGGTGGGTGCCGTAGACCCCGGTCGCGAGCAGCTTCTGCTCCTCGAGGTCGGCGGGGACGAAGACGTAGCTCGAAAGCCCGGCGGCGGCCGCGTGGGCGGCGACCGCATTCGCGAGGTTGCCCGTCGAGGCGCAGGCGACGGTCTCGAAGCCGAGCTCGCGCGCCTTCGCGATCGCGATCGCGACCACCCTGTCCTTGAACGAGTGGGTCGGGTTCGCGGCGTCGTTCTTGACCCAGACCTCGCCGAGGCCGAGCCGCTCGGCGAGCCGGCTGGCGCGGATCAGCGGCGTCAGGCCCGGCTCGAGCGCGCTGCGCTCGGGCGGGGGGCCGGCCTCGAACGGCAGGAAGTCCGCGTAGCGCCAGATCCCGGCCGACCCGGCCTGGATCTTGCGCCGCGCCTCAGCCGGGTCGAGGCCGCCGAAGTCGTAGCTGACCTCGAGCGGCCCGAAGCACTGCTCGCAGAAGTAGCGCGCGTCGATCGGATATTCGGCCTTGCACTCCTTGCACCGGAGCCCGGTCAACGCCATCTCTGCTTCGCCTCCGTCCTAGCTCGTCTCGTTGCCACGAAGAAAGACCTCTGCCTGGTCGTGGAGCAGAGGTCCGAGCGGACGTCCAACTCACATCTCCCAGGCCTTCGTACCTGCTGGAATTGGCACCTTCCCCTTCGGCTCGATTGGCTTCCGGGGGGGTTGCCGGGGCTTCGTAGGGCCAGTCCCTCCACCCCTCTGGATGTGGTCGTTATGTGGCGGGCACTATACCAGGGGTCGGCAGAGGCTCCCGGCGGCGGCGTTGCGCCGCCGCAGCAGCATGTGAGGCGGCGAAGCCGCCGCAAGAGGTTCCCGGCGGCGGCGTTGCGCCGCAGCAGCAGCATGTGAGGCGGCGAAGCCGCCGCAAGAGGTTCCCGGTGGCGTGTGACACGATGCGCGCGGCGTGGAAGTCGAGGCCCCCACCGAGGAGATGCGAACGGCGGAGACCCTCGCGCTCGCCGAGGAGCTGGCAAGGCTCGAGCCGGAGGACCGGGCGGTCAGGTTCCGGAAGCTGAGCAAGGACGTCGCGGCGATGGCGTTCGACGCCCTCGACCCGCCGCAGCAGGCCGAACTCGTCGACGCCCTGACCAGCGACCGGGTCCGCGAGCTCGTCGCCGAGATGGAGCCCGACGACCGGGCGCGGCTCCTCGACGAGGTCCCCGCCGGGGTGGCGAGGCGGCTGCTCGCCCAGCTCAGCCCGCGCGAGCGCTGGATGACCGACGACCTGCTCGGCTACCCACCCGAGTCCGCGGGCCGGATCATGTCGCCGGAGGTCTTGAGCCTCCACGCCGGTCAGTCGGCATCCGAGGCGCTCGCGCGGGTCCGCGCCCGCGGGCACGAGGCCGAGACCCTCTACGTGCTCCCGGTTCGCGACCGCCAGCGGCGGCTGCTCGGGGTCACCAGCCTCCGCGACATCGTCCTCGCCGACCCGGAGGCGCGCGTCAGCGAGCTGATGAACGTCGACTACCCGGTGGTCAGCGCCTACGACGACCAGGAGAAGGTCGCGCGCCTGATTCAGGAGGCCGACCTGCTCGCGGTGCCGGTCGTCGACCGCGAGCATCGGCTGCTCGGGCTGGTCACCGTCGACGACGCCCTCGAGGTGCTCGAGATCGAGGACACCGAGGACATCACCCGAGCCGGCGGCGGCGTCGAGCCCCTGCGGGCGCCCTATTTCTCGGTCTCCGTCCGCCAGATCGTGCGCAGCCGGATCATCTGGCTGACCCTGCTCGTCGCCGCGGCGACGCTCACCGTCTCGGTGCTGAGCGCGTTCGAGTCGACCCTCGAGCAGGTGGTGACGCTGTCGCTGTTCATCCCGCTGCTGATCGGCACCGGCGGCAACTGCGGCGCCCAGGCGGCGACGACGATCACCCGCGCGCTCGCGGTCGGCGACGTGCGGATCCGTGACCTCCCCTCGGTGCTCGCGCGCGAGGTGCGGGTCGGGCTGATGCTCGGGGCGGTGTTCGCGGTCGTCGGGTTCCCGCTGATCACGATCCTGTTCGACCGCGAGATCGCCGAGGTCGTGTCGCTCTCGCTGCTCGCGACCTGCACCTGGGCGACGCTGGTCGGCGGGATGCTGCCGCTGGTCGCGTCGAAGGTCGGGATCGATCCCGCCGTGGTCAGCGCGCCGCTCGTCACCACCCTGGTCGACGCCACCGGGCTGCTGATCTACTTCGGGATCGCCCAGGTCATCGTGCTATAGCCCGACCACCGGTGGCGGAGGCGGCCGGCCGCGTCGCGCTCGGCCGCCACGGCGGCCGCGCGTCCGCGCGCCCGCCTGCCGGCAGCGGTGCCGCGTGCCCAGCGAGAGCGGCGCCCGGCGCGGGTACGACTAGGATGCGCCGGTGTGGCCACCGAGCGGATCTGGGCGCCCTGGCGCCTCGCCTACGTGAAGGACGCGGCGAAGGACTCCGACGACGAGTGCATCTTCTGCGCCAAGGCCGCGGAGGAAGACGACGAGGCGAATCTGATCGTCCACCGGGGCGAGCGCTGCTTCGTGATCCTCAACCTCTACCCGTACACGAACGGGCACCTGATGGTCGCTCCCTACCAGCACCTCAGCACCCTGCCCGCACTCGACCCGGAGACGGTGGCCGAGATGATGGCGCTCGCCCAGCGGGCGATGACTGCGCTCGAGGAGCGCTACTCCCCGCACGGCTACAACGTCGGCTTCAACCAGGGCCGCGTCGCCGGGGCCGGGGTCGAGCACCATATCCACATGCACGTCGTTCCCCGCTGGGGCGGCGACACGAACTTCATGCCCGTCCTCGCCGACACCCGGGTCATGCCCCAGACCCTGGAGCAGACCTACGAGGCCCTGCGAGGCGCCTTTGACTGAGCCCACGCAAACCCCGACATCCCCGGACGCGGGGAGCGGAGGAGATGTCGGGCATTGATTGATCCCCGGATCTTCAAGGCCTACGACATCCGTGGCCTCTACGGCTCGGAGATGGACGGGGAGACGGCTTACCTCGTCGGGCGGGCGTTCGCCCGCGTTCTCGCCCGGTTGCGCGACAAGCAGCCGAGCGAGCTGAGCGTCGGACTCGGCCGCGACATGCGCCTCGAGGCGCCGGAGATGAGCGGGCGCCTGCGTGACGGGCTCGTCGCCGAGGGCTGCGAGGTGCTCGACGCGGGGATGGTCGCGACCGAGATGCTCTACTTCCTCGTCGGCTCGCGCGAGCTCGACGGCGGGGCGATGGTCACCGCCTCGCACAACCCGAAGGCGTACACCGGCGTCAAGCTGGTCCGCGAGGGAGCGCTGGCGCTGTCGGGGGATGCCGGGATCGGCGACGTCCGTGACGAGATCGAGGCCGGGCTCGGTGACGCTCACGGGGGCGGCTCGGTCACCGACGTCGATGTCTACGACGACTTCCACCGTCACGTCCTCGGGGTGATCGACCCCGACGCGATCCGGCGGCTGCGGGTGGTCGTCGACGGCGGCAACGGGATGGCCGGCCCGATGGTCGGGCCGCTGCTCGATCGCCTCGGGATCGAGCCGGTCGAGACCTACTGGGTCCCGGACGGCGAGTTCCCCGACCACGAGCCGAACCCGCTGCTGCCCGAGAACCGCCGGTTCGTCGTCGACCGCGTCCTCGCCGAGGGCGCCGAGCTCGGAATCGCCTGGGACGGCGACGCCGACCGCTGCTTCTTCATCGACGACCGCGGCGACTTCGTCGACGGTGACTTCCTCACTACCCTGCTCGCGAAGCAGGTCCTGCGCAAGCGGCCCGGAGCGACGATCCTCTACGACGTCCGCGCCAGCCGCGCGGTGCCCGACGTCGTCGCCGAGCACGGCGGCATCTCGCGCGTCAACCGGGTCGGGCACGCGTTCTTCAAGATCGGCATGCGCGAGCACGGCGGCGCGTTCGGGGGCGAGGTCTCCGGCCACTACTACTTCCGCGACTTCTGGTGCGCCGACTCGGGCACGATCCCGGCGCTGCTGATCCTCGAGCTGCTCTCGGTCGAGGGCCGGCCGCTCTCGGAGCTCGTCCGCGACCTCCGCGAGCGCTACTTCATCTCCGGCGAGATCAACTCCGAGGTCGCCGACCAGGAGGCGAAGATGCGCGAGCTTGCGGAGGGATTCTCCGACGGCGAGATTTCGTGGCTCGACGGGGTATCCGTCGACTATCCCGAATGGCACTTCAACGTCCGCCCCTCGAACACCGAGCCCCTCCTGCGCCTCAACCTCGAGTCGCTCATCTCGCGCGAGGACATGGAGCAAAAGCGCGATCGGGTCCTGGCGCTAATTCGGTCGTAGGGATCGGCGGATCGATGTTCACCGGCGGGCTCGGAGAACCGGTAACCGCTGCGGCGAGTGGGGTTATCAACCGTTGGTGAATCCCGCGACGGCCCCCTCTCCGCCACGTTCCGCGGCCTCCCCGAACGGGAGCGCGAGCCCCCGCCGGGTGGCGAAGAAGCGGATGCTGATCGTCGTCAACCCGTACGCGACGACGGTCTCCGACCGGCTCAAGAACCTCGTCGTCTACGCGCTCCAGGGGCGCTACGAGGTCGAGGCGATCTCGACCCGGGCCCAGAACCACGCGACCGAGATCTCGCGCGAGGTTCGCGAGGACGGCTACGACGTCGTCGTCGCCTTCGGCGGCGACGGGACGCTGAACGAGATCGCCAACGGCCTCGCCGGCACCGACATCCCGGTCTCGATCCTCCCCGGCGGCTCGACCAACGTCGTCTGCCGGACGCTCGGGATCCCGAACGACGTCGTCGACGCGACCGAGCACATGCTCGCCCTCGCCGACGACTTCCGGCCCCGCAGGATCGACCTCGGGATCGCCAACGGGCGGCGGTTCCTGTTCGCCTGCGGCGCCGGGCTCGACGCCTCGAGCGCCTGCAAGGTCGACTCCCACCCCCGGCTCAAGGCCCGCGGCGGCGCATGGTTCTACACCTGGGCCGCGCTCTCGAGCTTCTACTCCCAGTACCTGATCGACCCGGTGCGGATGCGCTTCGAGGCCGATGCGGGCTCGGCCGAGGGTGTGACGGTGGTCGCCCAGAACTCGGACCCGTTCAGCTACTTCCGGCACCAGCCGATCCGGATCTGCGAGGACGCGGCGCTCGACAACGGGACCCTGTCGGCCGCCGTCCTCCGCCGCGCCGCCCAGCGCGACGTGCCGACGATCGCCCTTCGGGCGCTGAACGAGCGGCTGCGGATTCCGCGCCACCGCAAGATCGAGCACTTCAGCGGGATCACCGAGGGCCGGATCGAGTCGACCTCGCGCGACCGCGATCGGCGGCCGCGGCTGTTCCCGGTCCAGGTCGACGGCGACTACATCGGCGAGCACGGCGAGCTCGAGCTCGGGATCGAGCCCGGCGCGCTGACTATCGTCGCCTGAGGGTCGTCCGCACCGGGATCCGGCTCGTCCCCATGGCTAGAGTGCGCCCGTGCACAGCCGCGACCCCGACTGCGCCTTCTGCGCGATCATCGCCGGCGAGGCCGATGCGGAGGTCGTGTTCGAGGACGACGCGTCGCTCGCCTTCCTCGACAACCGGCCGCTCTTCCCGGGCCACGCGCTGCTCGTCCCCCGTGACCACCACGAGGCGATCTGGGACCTCCCCGACCGGCTGCTGTCGGCGCTGTTCGCAAACGCGCGCACCCTGTCGGTGGCGGTTCGCGAGGCGATGGAGTCGCAGGGGGCCTTCGTCGCCGCGAACAACGTCGTCAGCCAGTCGGTTCCGCACTTCCACATCCACGTCGTCCCCCGCAACCGCAGGGACGGCCTGCGGGGCTTCTTCTGGCCGCGGCGCAAGTACGAGGGCGCCGAGCACGTCCGCACGACAGGCGAGGCGATCCGCCGCGCCGTCGCCGGTGTGCAACGCTGACCTCAGGCCCGCGAGCGAGCGAAAGGAGGCTCGGATGGACGTCGAGGAGACGATCGCAAAGGCCCGCGACGCGATCACGGTCAAGCGCGTCTACGGCGACCCCCACCAGGCCGACGGGGTGACCGTGATCCCGGCCGCCGCGGTCGGCGGCGGAGGCGGAGGCGGCAGCGGCGAAGGGCCCGAGGGCGAGGGCTCCGGCGGCGGCGCCGGGTTCGGCGTCGGCGCCCGGCCGGTCGGGGCGCTGGTGATCAAGGACGGCGAGGTGAGCTGGGTGCCGGCGCCCGACGTCACCCGGATCGCCCTCCAGGCGCTGCTCGCGCTCGCGGCGGTGGCGCTGCTCGCCGCCATGCGACGGCGCTGAGCCCCGCCGACCGTCGATCAGAGCCGCGGCGCCCGGTTCGACCCGAGGTAGCCGACATTGTGGGCGATCAGGCCGAGGCCGTCGATCGCCCGATATAGCGCCGGCTCGATCCGGCCGCGGCGCAGGTGCGCGGCGATGTCGCGGACGCTGCCGGCGAGCCCGGCGGCGAGTGGCCAGCGTGGCGATGAGCCCGGGTGACGGGCGTCGAGCCAGCGGGCGCCGGCGCCGTAGCGCGCCACCTGGGCGACGAACCCGGCGAGCGACTCGCGATGGCGGTGGACGACCCTCGCCGCGGGCCGGTGCTCAAGCGTCCACCCGGCGGCGGCGATCCGCCAGCAGAGGTCGATGTCCCCGCCGGAGCGGATCCCCTCCGCGAACCCGCCGACCGCCTCGAAGGCGGCCCGGCGGACGAGCAGGTTCGCGGTCGCCGCGGCGCCTCCCTCGCGCCCATGGATGCCCCCGGTCTGGCTCAGGAACCGCCGGTCGCGCGAGTAGCGCGCAAGCAGCGCCGACTGGCGCTGGTCGGCGACGATCTCGCCCGCGAGCGCTCCGCATCGCTCGCCGATCGGGGCCTCGAAGTAGGCGTCGAGGAGGCCCGGCTCGGGGACGCAGTCGGCGTCGCAGAACAGCAGCCATTCGCCCCGGGCGCGGCGCGCGGCGACGTTGCGCGCGTGGTAGGCGGAGCGCTCGAGCCCGGCGCGGACGACCGCGATCGGCGCCGCGGGCGCGGGGGCCGTGGCGAGCACGGCGTGGTCGCTGTTGTCGGCGATCACGACCTCGCCGCCGGGTCCGACGTCGAGGCGGGCGAGCGTGGCCAGCGTCCGGGCGGCCGCGGCGCCGTCGCCCCGGAACGGGACGATCACCGAGACGGGGGGTCGGGCGTCATTGCTGCCCGCCATGAGTACGGCCGGGAATCGGCGAGCGCCCGGGCGCGCCTGGCACCGCACGGTGACTGCCCGCGTG
>DATHVI010000089.1:0-11035 GCA_035461385.1 Solirubrobacterales bacterium | reverse complement strand
AGTCAAGGCCGGCGACACGATCTACGTGCCGACGGCGATGTTCCACGCGACGATCAACACCGGTTGGGAGCCGCTGCGCCTGCTCGCGATCTACAACCCCGGCGGCCCTGAGCGGCTGCTCCGCGACCTGCCCGGGTTCAGCGAGGGCGCGGGCCCCGACTGGACCGTCAGCGGCTGAGCGGAGAGGGCGGAGCCGTGGCCCCGACGGTCCTCCTGATCGGCACCCTCGACACCAAGGGCGAGGAGTACGACTACCTGCGCGAGCGCCTCTCAGCCGCCGGTGTCGACGTGCTGCTCGCCGACGTCGGCACGCTCGAGCCGCCGCAGACCGAGCCCGACATCTCGCGCGAGCAGGTCGCCGCCGAGACCGGCGCCGACGTCGCCGCGCTCGCCGAGGCACGCGACCGCGGCGCCGCCGTGACCGCGATGGCCGACGCCGCCGCGGCGCTGGCCAAGCGGCTCCACGACGAAGGCCGGATCGACGGCATCCTCGCCGCCGGCGGCTCCGGCAACACCGCGATCGCGACCCGGGCGATGCAGGCGCTCCCGGTCGGGGTGCCGAAGCTGATCGTCTCGACGATGGCGGCGGGGGACACCCGCGACTACGTCGGCTCGCGCGACGTGACGATGATGGCCTCGGTCACCGACGTCGCCGGGGTGAACACGATCTCGGCGCGGGTGCTGGCGAACGCCGCCGGGGCGATGGCCGGGATGGTCTCCGCGCCCGCGGTCGAGCTCGCCGAGGAGCGCCCGCTGATCGGGGTGACGATGTTCGGCGTCACCACCCCCTGCGTCACCGTTGCCCGCGAGGAGCTCGAGCGGCGCGGGTACGAGCCGGTCGTCTTCCACGCCACCGGGGTCGGCGGCAAGTCGATGGAGGGGCTGATGGAGTCGGGCTTCCTGCGCGGAGTGCTCGACACGACGACGACCGAGCTCTGCGACGACCTGGTCGGTGGGGTGCTGTCGGCGGGGCCCGACCGACTCGAGACGGCCGGCGAGCTCGGCCTGCCGCAGGTGGTCTCGGTCGGGGCGCTCGACATGGTCAACTTCGGCGCCCGCGAGACGGTGCCGGAGAGGTTCGAAGACCGCAACCTCTACGTCCACAACCCGATCGTGACGCTGATGCGGACGACTGTCGAGGAGTGCGCGGAGCTCGGACGGAGGGTCGCCCGCAAGCTCGCCGCGGCGACCGGACCGACGGCGCTGTTCGTACCGTTGCGCGGGGTGTCGATGATCGACGCCGAGGGCGAGCCGTTCTGGGATCCGGAGGCCGATGCGGCGCTGTTCGCCGAGCTGCGCTCGGGGCTCGAGGGCACCGACGTCGAGCTCCACGAGCTCGACCTGCACGTCAACGACCCGGAGTTCGCGACGGCGATGGTCGAGAAGCTCGACCAGTACATAAGGCGAACCAGTGATCGAACAGGAGGTCGGTAGGTGACGGGTGACGAGGCACGGGCGAAGCTCCGCGCGACGCTCGACGGCGGCGGGGTGATCATCGGCGCGGGCGCGGGCACCGGGCTGTCGGCGAAGCTCGCCGAGAAGGGCGGCACCGACCTGATCATCATCTACAACTCGGGCCGCTACCGGATGGCGGGCCGCGGCTCGCTCGCGGGCCTGCTGCCCTACGGCGACGCGAACGCGATCGTGATCGAGATGGCGGGCGAGGTGCTGCCGGTGGTCGAGGACACGCCGGTGCTCGCCGGGGTCTGCGGGACCGATCCGTTCCGGCTGATGCCGAACTTCCTCCGCGAGGTCGCCGACGCCGGATTCGCCGGCGTCCAGAACTTCCCCACCGTCGGCCTGATCGACGGCACCTTCCGCGCCAACCTCGAGGAGACGGGGATGGGCTACGACCTCGAGGTCGAGATGATCCGGACCGCGAAGGAGATGGGCTTGCTCACCTCTCCCTACGTCTTCACCCCCGAGGACGCCGAGGCGATGACCCGTGCCGGTGCCGACGTGCTCGTCCCGCACATGGGGCTGACGACGAAGGGGATGATCGGCGCCGAGACCGCGATGACCCTCGACGACGCGGTCGAGCGGATCCAGGCGATGCGCGACGCGGCGGTCGCGATCAACCCGGAGATCATCGTCCTCTGCCACGGCGGCCCGCTCGCCGAGCCCGAGGACGCCGCCTACGTCCTCGAGCGGACGACCGGAATCGTCGGGTTCTTCGGCGCCTCGAGCATGGAGCGCTTGCCGACCGAGAAGGCGATGGTCGCGAACATGGAGCGCTTCAAGGCCCTGCAGCCGTCCTGAGGCGCCGCGCAGCGCTGCACGCCACCGCCACGGACGTCGATTCGGACACCCACGAGGTGCGCGAATCGACGTTCGTGCCGGGGGTAGGGTTCATCGTCTGATGGTCGGGCGGGTTTCGAGGCTGGTCGCCGGTCGGCGGTCGCGATGGGTCGTGATCGCGATCTGGGCGGTGCTCGCCGCGGCGCTTGCGCCGCTGCAGCCGAGGCTGCTCGACGAGGCGGCCGACGAGAGCGAGACCTTCCTCGTCGAGGGCTCCGAGTCGGCGGAGGTCGACCGTGTCCTCGACGAGCGGTTCCCGGTCGGGCGCGAGGTGGTGACGGCGATCGTCTACGTGCGGACCGAGGCGGCCGACGACGGGTTCCTCGCCGAGCAGGACGAGCGGATCACCGACGACGCGGTCGCGATCTGCGGCTCGGGGATCCCGACCCTCCGGGCCGTCTTCGCCGCGACGGGGATCCCCGCCTGCGACCACCGCGACATCAGCCTCGACATCGGGCCCGAGACGCCGCCCTCGCCGGTCTCCGACGACCAGCAGGTGGCGATCACCTCGGTGCTGACCGACGACGACGACACCGAGGCCGTGGTCCGGGACGTGGCCGCGATCCGCGAGATCGTCGAGCGCTCGGACGCCCCCGACGACGGCGTCGCGGTCCACGTCTCCGGCCCCGGTGGGATCGACGCCGACCGCGCCGAGGCGGTCGCCGGGATCGACCGGACGCTGCTCGCGATCACCGCAGTGCTGATCGCGGTGATCCTGCTCGCGGTCTACCGCTCGCCGCTCGTCGCCGCAGTGCCGCTGGCGGTGGTCGCCGCCGCCTACCTGGTCGCCGCCGGGCTGACGTGGGCGCTGGTCTCGGTCGGTGCGACGACGATCAGCGGCCAGACGACGGCGATCCTGATCGTGTTGATGTTCGGCGCCGGGACCGACTACTGCCTGCTGATCCTCGCCCGGTTCCGCGACGAGCTTCGCGCCGGCGCCGATCCAGCCGCCGCGATGGCGGCGGCCGCCGAGCGCACCGGCACGGCGATCCTCTCCGCGGGGGCGATCGTCGCCGGGGTGATGCTGCTCCTCGGCCTCGCCGACTTCAACGCCACCCGCGAGATGGGGCCGATCCTGGCGCTGGGGATGGTGGTGATGGTGATCGCCGGGCTGACCCTGCTGCCGGCGATGCTGGCCGCGGTCGGCCGGGCGGTGTTCTGGCCCGGCGCCCGCCCGGAGCCGGCCGCCGCGGAGGCGCGCGGGTCCGCCGAGACGGCGGCACTGCGCAACGATGGCGTCTGGGCACGGGCGGCACGGCTGGTCGAGCGCCGCCCGGCTCCGGTTGCGATCGCGGTCACCGCGGTGCTGGCCCTCGGGGCGCTCGGCAACCTCGGCGGCCGGGAGACGCTCGACTTCACCGAGGCGTTCCGCGACGACCCCGACTCCGTCGAGGGGGTGGCGGCGATCCGGGAGCACTTCGCGCCGGGCCGCGCCGCGCCGCTCGACATCGTCGTCACCGAGCACCTCTCCGGCGACGTTATCGTCGCGCTCGACACCCTGCCCGAGGTCGCCGAGGTGATCTGGAGCGGGGCGGCGCTTCCGCCGGAGGAGCCGCAGGCGCCTGAGGAGGTCGACCCGGCCCAGACCTCATCCGCAGTCGTCCTCGCGAGCCATCCCTCGGGGTCGCAGGGCCCGAGCCTCGCCACCGAGCCGCTGGTCAAGGCCGACCTGATCCTCGCGCTCGACCCGTTCTCCCAGCAGGCGGCCGACTTCGTTCCGCGGCTGCGTGAGCAGATCCATCGCAACCTCGACGAGGCGCTCGCGCTGCGCGAGGACACCACCACCGGGATCGCGATCCTCGGCGGCCCCGCGGCCGAGATCCACGACGCCGAGCAGGCGATCGAGCGCGACACGTGGATCATCGTCCCGCTCGCGCTGCTGCTCGTCTTCGCCGTCCTGGTCGCTCTGCTGCGGGCGATCCTCGCGCCGCTCTACCTGATCGCGACCGTCGTCCTCTCGTTCCTGTTCGCGCTCGGGGTCGGCTCGCTGTTCTTCACCCACGTCATGGGCCAGCCCGGCTCCGACCCGAGCCTGACGATCTTCGCTTTCATCTTCCTCGTCGGCCTCGGGGTCGACTACAACATCTTCCTCGTCGGCCGGATCCAGGAGGAGCGCTCACGCGGGCTGGCGACCCGGCCGGCGGTCCTCGCCGGGCTCGCTCGCACCGGCGGCGTGATCACGAGCGCCGGGCTGATCCTCGCCGGCACCTTCAGCGCCCTGATGGCGCTGACCTTCGAGGCGCTGTTCCAGTTCGGGTTCGTGATCGCCCTCGGCCTGCTCGTCGACACCTTCCTCGTCCGGGCCCTCCTCGTCCCCTCGGTCGCCTACCTGCTCGGTGACCGCAACTGGTGGCCGTGGGGGTCCGGAGCGGCCTGAGCCGGTTTCGCATCGCGGAATCGCTTTTTGCATTCTGATCGACCCAAACCCATTTGCGCGCCGATCAAAGTCTTGATACGATCGCCACTTGTAAGCCCGGGGGTGAGAGCCCAGGCAGGCAGCGGGGGGCGAACGAGGAGGAGAGGAATTGGGATGACGAAGCCGAGTCGGGGGCTGGCGTCGGTGTGGCGGATCGCGATCGCTTCGCGGTTTCGCACGAGGGCACGATCGGCACGTGCTTCGCGGCGAACCGCCACCGGACAGCCGCTCTCGCCGGGCTGGCGGGTCGTCGGTGCGACCGCGCTGGCCCTCACGGTCGGCCTCCTCGGCACGGTCAGTGCGCTAGGCCAGGGCTCGCTTCCGGTCAAGGTGCTCGTGTTCCACGGCTCGACCACGCACGAGTCGGTCGACGCAGGCGTCGACGCGATCACCGAGCTCGGGACCGGGAACGACTTCCAGGTCGACGCGACAACCGACGCTGCGGACATCACCGAGGCGAACCTCGCCGACTACCGCGCCGTGATCGCGCTGCACTCGAGCGGCGACGCGTTCAGCTCCTCACAGCAGTCCGCGCTTCAGGGATTCATCCAGGCGGGTGGCGGGTTCCTTGCGATCGGCGAGGCTGCAGAGCTCGAGCCCGGGGTCGCCTTCTTCGACAACCTGATCGGCGCCCGGCCGGCGGTGGGCAGTCCGACTGAGGTGACCGAGCGGATCGTCGAGGTCGGCGACCGGGTCCATCCCGCCACCCGCGAGCTTCCGCTCGAGTGGGGCCCGCGGCCGGACGCCTGGTACCAGTGGGCGCAGAACCCGACGGGGCAGGTCCACACGGTCGCCCGGGTCCGCCACGGCCTCACGGCCGACGACGGCTGGCGCACCGGCACGACGTCGGTGCCGATCTCCTGGTGCCGTGACTTCCAGGGCGGCCGCTCGTTCTACACCGGTATGGGCCGGACCACCGGCAGCTACTCGGAGGCCAACTTCCGCGACCACCTGCTCGGCGCGATCGAGTGGGCCGCGGGGATGCTGCGCGGTGGCTGCAAGGCGACGATCGCCTCGAACTACGAGACCGTGCGGCTGACCAACGGCGCCAACGGGCTCGCCAACGCCGGCGAGGCCCACGGCGTCACCGTCGCCCCGAACGGCTGGGTGATCACCACCTCGCGCGCCGACTGCGGCTCGAACGAGGAGCGGGGCGCCCGGGTCGGCCTGGCCTCGCTCGCGCGCACGCTCGACTTCGCGAGCCCGAATGTCGGCGTCGGCTGCGCGCCGATCCACATCTGGGACCCGGCCGAATACGACGGGACGCTCAACAGCGGCAACACCCGCGCCGGGACGCTGACCGTCTACGGCGACCGCGGTGGCGGCCCTGAGATCAACGGCAAGATCGAGACCGGCGGCCTCGGGATCACGGTCGCCCCCAACTTCACCGAGACCGGCCACATCTACGTCCAGTATTTCCCGGTCTTCAACCAGAACCCGGTCCACCCCGGCCTCGCCGACGGCGCCCAGCGGCGGATCACGAAGATGGGCAAGGGCCGCGTCTCGAGGTTCACGATCGACCTCGACACCAAGGAGCTCGACCTCTCGTCCGAGGTCGTGATCTTCGAGTACGACTCGCAGATCTACAGCTGCTGCCACCGCGGCGGCGGCATGGGCTGGGACTCCGAGGGCAACCTCTACGTCACCACCGGCGACTCGAACTCGTCCGGATCGACCGGCGGCTACTCGGGCAACTACCAGCCGAACACCTGCCCGACCGGCGACCCGAGCGAGGCCTCGAACGCCCACTGCGGCGACAACCCGGTCTCGTACAACGACGCCCGTCGCACCGCCGGGTCGACCAACGACTACAACGGCAAGATGCTGCGGATCAACCCGATCGACTCGATCGACGAGAGCGACCCGCCGCCGCCCGGAGCCGGCTCGACCTACACACTGCCGAACGCCGACTCGCCGAACGGCCCGAACCTGTTCTCGGGGACCGAGGGCAACGGCAACCAGACGAAGCCGGAGATCTACGCGATGGGGCTTCGTAACCCGTCCCGGCTCTCGATCGATCCGGAGACCGACGTCCCGTACTCGGCCTGGGTCGGTCCCGACGCCGGCAGCCCCTCGGTGACCCTGGGACCGTCGACGTACGAGGTCGCCTCGCAGATCCCCGAGGCCGGCAACTGGGGCTGGCCGTACTGCATGGGCAACAAGCAGGCCTACCGTGACCGGGTCGCCGACGGCTCGCCCCGGACCACGAACGAGCCCGGGTTCGTCACCGGCGGACCCGCCGCCTCACCGACCCAGGGCTGGTACGACTGCGACGACCTCGTCAACAACTCGACCCGCAACACCGGGCTCGAGGTCCTGCCGCACTCGACCGGCACCGGGATGGACGCCGGCTCCGTCAGGCCGGCGAACATCTGGTACAGCCGCGGCAACCAGGGGCAGAACAACGGCTGCCCCACCTTCCCCCGCGAGCACGGAGCGGACGGCGCCCCGAACTACGGTGCCACTCCGACCGCGCTCTGCCCGTACTACAACAACCTCGGCGGCTGGACGATCATGAACGGCCCCGTCTACCGCCACGAGCCCGACCCCGGCAACAACGCGATGCGCTGGCCGGAGTACTGGGACGGGCGCTGGTTCGTCCACGACTTCAGCGGCGGGAACGCGAAGAGCTTCGGCTTCCTGCTCAACCCGGAGACCGCGGCTGACGGCGGCCAGCCGTCCTACGTCGACAAGATGAGCCAGTACATCAACTGGTCGGGCGGTGTCTACATGGACTCGAAGTTCGGGCCCGACGGCGCGCTCTACCTGCAGACCTACGACGGCAACTACTTCTTCCACGGCATCAACGACGGCCTGCACCGCGTCTCCTACACGGGCGGCCCCGACACGCCCAACCCCGACCCGCAGTGGCAGTCGCTGGGCAGCGGCGAGATCGAGTTCTCGATCGGTCGCTCGGGTGGCGTCGCCTACGAGTGGGACTTCGGCGACGGCAGCGAGCCGTCGACAGAGCCCAACCCGGTCCACACCTACGGCGAGTCCGGCGCCTACGAGGTGACGCTCACCGTCACCTATGCCGACGACGAAGAAGCGAGCCAGACGATCGAGATCTTCGTCTCCGACGACACCACCCCGCCGGTCACCACCCACTCCCTCGACCCCACCGAGCCGGGCGAGGGCGGTACCTACGACGGCCCCGTCGACGTCACCCTCTCGGCGACCGACCCGGACGAGGGCGGGGGCGGCGGCGAGCCCGAGACCCACGACGTCGACGCCACCGGCACGACCTGGACCCCGGACGCGCTCGAGATCGCCTTCGGCGACGAGGTGCGTTGGAACTTCCCGTCGGCGACGGCGGGCTTCCCGCACGACGTCTGGCTGATCGCCCCCGGCGAGGCGCCCGACTCGGCCGGGACGGAGGTCACCTCGGGGGTCGTCAACCCCGGAGGACCCTCGGTCGCGCACACCTTCGAGGAGTCGGGAACCTGGACCTTCGTCTGCAAGGTCCACTCGTTCGTCAACCAGGGCGCCTGGCAGGGCATGGTCGGCACGATCGACGTCGGCGAGGACACGGGCGGCGGCGGCGCCGCCTCCGGCGTCGAGCGCACCGAGTACCGGGTCAACACCGACGGCGCCACCGGCGAGTGGCAGACATCGCTGAACGATGGCGAGGAGGACCCGTTCGAGACCACGTTCACGGTCGCCGACGAGGGCGACCACGTGGTCGAGTACCGCTCCCGCGACCGCGCCGGCAACGTCGAGGAGACGAAGTCGGTCGACTTTGAGATCGCCGGCGACGAGCCGCCCCCGCCGGGCGGCGAGTGCCTGCCGCAGTCCGACGAGTTCGTCGGCGACTCGCTCGACGAGAAGTGGGATGTGCTGCGCCCGGCCGGTGTCGGACCGCAGGTCGCGGACGGCTCGCTGAGCCTCGAGTTCCGGCAGGGCGACTTCATCGCCAACGACGCGTTGGCCGAGAACACCGTGCTCCAGGACGCCCCGAACGGCGAATGGACGGTGACGACGAGGCTCGACACGAGCGGGATCAACGCCAACGGCGAGCAGGCGGGCCTCGTGATCTGGAAGTCGGAGAACCCGAACACGTTCTCGAAGATCGTCGCGATCCAGTCGGGCGCCGGCAATGACCAGTTCGAGCACATCGTCACCCAGAACGGGTCGGTCAACCCGCCGATCCCGCAGAGCATCACCCCGGCCCCGGGCGGGCAGCTTCCCGCCCAGGTCCTGCTCCGCGCCCGCTACACCGGCACCGAGGTGATCGGCGAGTTCTCCGACGACAACGGCCAGAGCTGGACCCGGATCGGCCAGGAGGGCCATGCGGCCCCGCTCACCGCTCCGCTTCGGATCGGCCTCGCCGCCTTCCGCGGGTCGAACGGAGGCGGCTTCGCCGACTTCGACTGGTTCCGCGTCCATGCCGGCTCCGACGCCGGCGGGCCGGTCGCGTGCGCCGAAGAGTGCGTGACGCGCACCGATGAGTTCGACGGCACCGAGCTCAACACCCAGCGATGGAGCTTCCGCCATCCGACGATGCCCGGGACCGGCGAGGGTGCGCCGCGGGTCGAAGGCGGCAACCTCGTCTTCCCGCTGGGCGCGAACTCCGTCGACCAGGCCCGCCAGGGCCCGATCGCGTTCCTCGGCCAGCCGGTTCCCGATGGCGACTTCACCGTCGAGGCGAAGATCAACGCGCCCGGCCTCAACGCCGACACCGGCGGGATGGAGAGCGACTACGCGCAGGTCGGCCTCGGCCTCTACCAGACCGACGACGACTGGATCGCGGCTTACCACACGCGCAATGCCGACGACGGCGGGACCGAGGAGACGTACTTCGAGATGAAGTACGAAACCGAGGGCTCGCGGTCGATCGGGCCGCGGGTCGGCCAGGCCCCCGCGGAGGAGAACCTGCCCACGTTCTGGCTCCGGGTCACCCGCTCAGGCGACACGATCACCGCGGCCTACAGCCTCACCGACCCCGACGAGGGCGGCGAGTGGATCGACCTCCTCGAGAGCCCCAACCTCGGCGACATCTTCTCGCCCGCAGACGGACCGGTCTACATCGGCGCCGTCGGCGCGAACGGGACGATCGAGGCGACCTACGAATACATCCGGTTCGATCCCGATGAAGAAGAGTGCCCGCCGGTCGACGGCTGCCCGCAGAGCGATGAGTTCAACGGCACCCAGCTCGACTCGAAGTGGGAGATCGTCAACCCGAACCCGGACGGTCGCAGCATCGGCGGCGGCAACCTGACGCTGACGACGGCGCAGGGAGACGTCTTCGGCGGCAACTTCACCGCCCAGAACATCCTCCTCCAGCAGGCGCCGGAAGGGGCGTGGACGGCGACGACGAAGCTCGACCACACCGCGATCAACTCGAACGGCCAGGCGGCCGGGTTGGTGATCTACGGGCAGGAGAACCCGAACCACTTCGCCAAGACCGCGACCCAGTACAAGAACACCGACCTCTCGGGCAACCCGATGAACGGGATCTGGGTCGAGCGGGTGCTGACGACCGACGGTGCCGTCAACCCCAACTACGGCGGCAGCGGCGAGTTCGGCCCGAACCCGAACTTCCCGAACACCGGCAAGCTCGAGCCGCCGACCGACGACCTCTGGATCCGCGCCCGCTTCGACGGGACCGAGGTCCACACCGAGTACTCGCTCGATGGCAGCGCCTTCGCCCCGTCGGCACCTCCGTTCCCGGCCAGCGTGCTCGGATCGGCCGGCGTCACCAAGATCGGCCTGTTCGTCAAGCACGACGGAGGCGGTCCGGCGACCGACGTCGACTTCGACTGGTTCCGGGTCGAGGCGGCGAGCTGCCCCGCCGACGGCGACGCAACGCCGCCGACCACCACCCACTCCCTCGACCCGGCCGCGCCCGACGGCGCCGGCGGCTGGTACGTCTCGCCGGTCGAGGTGACGCTGACCGCGACCGACAACGAGGGCGGCTCGGGCGTCGACGTGACCGAGTACAGGTTCGAGGGCGAGCAGAACTGGACCACCTACGAGGGCCCATTCACCGTCTCCGACGACGGCCGCCACACGATCCAGTACCGCTCGCACGACAACGATGGCAACGCCGAGACGATTCGGTCGGTCAGCTTCCGGATCGACTCGGCGGCGCCGACGACGACGGCGCGTCTCAACGGCGCCGACCCGGTGCCGAACTACAACGGCCCGGTCGACGTCGAGCTGCTCGCCGACGACGGCTCAGGCTCCGGCGTCACCGCGACCGAGATCCGCGTCGACGGCGGCGACTGGCAGCCGTACGTGACCGAGGAGACGATCCTAAACTCGGAGGCGGACCTCGAGCGGTGGGCCCAGGCGGGGCCCGGCGGCCTCGAATGGATCGCC
>DATHVI010000088.1:0-49789 GCA_035461385.1 Solirubrobacterales bacterium | reverse complement strand
CGCGATGGGACGTCGCTGCCAGGGTCCCGCTGGTACCACCTAAGGCAAGGTCCGCACTCCTGATGTCGGTCGGCTCGTTCTCATTCGACTCCCGCTTTCGGCAGCTTCGTTGCCGGCCACCAAGGTCGGGTGGGGATCGATAGGGCTCGCGGGTTTGGTACTGCGTCCAACCAGCCGCGTTCGGGCCGGCAAGCGGTGAGGGTCAACTGGGATCGCGAACGAAGCGGCCGCACGCCGAGCGGGCTCGCCGGTGCTCGGCGCACCGGTGTGCTTCACCGAGACGCTGCTGATACTCAGATCGAGACCGTGGCAAGCGATCGCGCGATGATCGACCGCACCGACTCGGATTGCCGGCTCGTCCACCGCTCGCCAGCAGGAGAATCAAGCACCGCCTCGAGGGCGGCCTGCGGCTCTCGAGGAGGGAATCGTCCCGGGCGGCGGTGTCGTGCTGCTGAATGGCCAGGACGCGGTTGACGCGAGTGACCTCGCCAAAGTGACCCCGAGCGCCCTGCGCCGTCGATGTGTGCGCTCCCCCCTTGCGCGATCTGCGCAAGCGACGACGGCACACTACGAGACGCCTGCCCGCCTTCCCAGTCGTTTGACTCGGCCGCCGGCCCGACGTAGGGTCGGCGGCGGGCTCGTGACGACCAGTGAAGCCACACCTGGCGACAGCCTCTCGCCGCCGGTTCCGACCGTAGCCGACGTCGAACGCATCGCCGCGGTCAGCGACCCGGTCGTGCGCAACCTGCAGATCACACAGTGCTACTGCGAGTTGTCGCGCGCGTTCGCCGCGCGGACCGATGGCGAACCCGCCAATTGGTGCACGTTCGCGACCTGGGCGTCGAAACAAGCCGGCCAGACGATCCGCAAGGAGGATCTGGCGCGGACGTTCGAGCGACTGTTCGCTCAGTCGTCGGAGGTCACGAGCGTGCTCGACGCCGCGGTTGCGTCGGTATCCGAGCTGAGCGCCGAGCGTCCCCCGCAACCAATCCGGGACGCGGTCTGGAAGGCGCTCGAGCCGACCTCCGCGTTCGACCGCGCGAGCGACGCCGTCGCTCGCGGCAACCGCAAGGTGTTCGAGGAGATCGGCCGCGAGTTCGCGCGCGTGCTTGCGCTGCCAACACTGGGCGGGACGATCGATCAGACGGAGTTCAAATCCTTCTGCGAGGGCCTGTCGCCAGGCGATCCGCCGGACGGTCAGGATTACCTGAGGCAGGCCTTCACGGCCTATGCGGCGGCGTTCCGCGAGAGCGACCGCAAACAGCGCGCCGAGCTGGTGCTTCTCGCAAATCTGGCGATCGGCTGGCACGAGCAGACGCGGTTGCAGCCCCAGATCGCGGAGGCACTCGACGCGCCGTTCGAGGAGCCGGTCAAGCTCCGGCGCGATCTGCTCGGTGATCTGCTGAGCCTGCGTGTCGGGTTCGCGCTTCGCCTGTTGCTCGAACTCGTCCCGGGCCGCTCCACCGCGGTGAAGAAGGTCCTCGACGACCTCGACCGCGGCGTGAAGGAGATCGCACACGAGGCGATCACAGAACTGCTGATGACGCTCGCATTGCCGGGCGAGGTGTTGAGCCTCAGTCGCGACGTGCCGGGCACGTTCCCCGCCGCACTGCAGACGATTGACAACCCCGAGCTACGCACGCTCCTCGGCCTGCTCGATCCGACGCCGGACACGACACGCGGCAGCGGCACGGACGACTGGTCAATCCTCACGGATCGAATCCACTTCATCGCGGACCTCTTTCGCGTCTACCAGGAGCGCCCGACCCTGTTGGGCGATCCGTTCACGGCCGAGCAAGTGGCCGTGATCAAGTCCGGGCACCGCCCATCGGGCCGGCTGTGAGCTGATCTCCGACCCTCGACGGAGACGCCGGTGGGCACCTGCCATCCAGCCCGTCGCCGCGCGCTCAGGCGTCCGAGCGTTCGCTCCTCCTCCGCGCGACGACCAGCAGCCCACCGTTTCTGCCATCCCGGCGGTGCCGGCGGGCATAGACTCGCTGGCGTGGGCTTCTTCGACCATCTGCGCCTACCGGGGAAGGAGGACGACGATGAGGACGACCTCTCCACACCCGAATGGCTCGAAGCCCCGGACGACGTCGTTGCGGGGGTCGTTGCGGTCGAGGCGGTCCTCGCGCGCAGCGATAAGGCTGCGGTGCTCGTCACGCGCCTTGCCGCGCACCCAGTCGGGTTCGAGTTCGATGTCGAGTTGCTGACCTGTGAGCGAATGCCGGAGGAGCCGTTCGACCTGATGTACGGCGCGACCGCTCGTCCCGGCAGGAAGCTCCCGCCCGAGCTGGTTCGGATCGGGATCGAGTTCCCAGACGGCCGGCGGGCGACGTCATTCTCGGTCTGGGGCGAGTAGGGCATCGACGCCGAGAATCCTCTGGCGCCTCCTCCGCGCGATGAGGAGCAGTGCCCCGCTCGCGTGGGAGCGGAAGGGAACGCCGATCCAGGTCAGAGTTCTCCTCATCGTCCAGAGCGCGCGCGCTGATTCCGCTGGCGCCTGCGTTGTACGGGAAGGCGGCACCTCCACACGCGTCGAGTCTCAGGCCGGAGTCGAGGCGATGAGATTTGGCAATGGTCCCCGGTCAACAAGTTGTGCAGGCGATGCTGAAGGAGCGTGAGGATGGGCAAGGTGCTCTGGCACATGGTGGTGAGCCTCGACGGCTTCATCGCAGGACCGAACGACGACATGGGGTGGGTGTTTGACCTTGACGGCGGATCGGACAAGACGATGAACGAGATCGTCGAGTCGATAGGGGCACTGCTTGTCGGCCGGCGGACGCAGGACGTCGAGGACAGGCTGCAGCCAGGGTTCTACGGCGGCGCCTTTCGCGGGCCGTTCTTCGTGCTGCGGCACGATCCGCCCGCCTCTCCTCCTGTAGTGAAGGGCGTCACCGGCAGGTTCCTCGACGTCGACATCAACGAGGCGGTGAGGATCGCCAAGAAGGCAGCTGGCGGGCGCAACGTCGGCGTCCTCGGCGCGAACGTCGCGCGGCAGTGTCTCGAGGCCGGGCTCTTGGACGAGATCATCGCGCACGTCGCCCCGGTCCTTGTCGGCGACGGCGTCCGTCTGTTCGAGCGCTCCGGCGGCGAGGCGGTGAAGCTCAAGCGGGTCTCCTCGACGGACGAGGGTCAGACGACGGTGCTGCGCTACTCCGTCCAATACGGCGGCGCCGAGGAGCGAACGTGAAGAAGGCCCTGTGATGCAGGCCGATCCGGCACGTCACACGACCTGTCGGGATTGCTGACTCAAGAGCAAAGCTTCAGCGCTCGCTCCTCTCTGCGACGCATGACCCGACTTGCGGAGGCGACTGCGCGCCGGGCGAGACGCTCAGCCCTCGTCTAGTGAGGAGTCACGCGGACTGAAGCGGGACCCCTCGCTCAGCGAAGGAGGAGCCTGCACGAGACATCCCCGGCGAACGTCGCTCTCACACTCTCATTCGGGCTTCGTCAGGCCGCGTCCCCCTCGCTCATGCTCTGGAGCGAGGAGGCGTCGGCAGCGGCTGTTCGACCCGCACCCTCTGGGGGCCCGCGAGTCGGGACGCAGCCCTGCGGCGCTTGTCGGCCCGCCGGCTGGCGGGTGCGAACGCGCTCCAGGCGAACCAGCGGCCGAACCCGCGCTGAAGCGCCCTCGGACCGCTCATAGTCAGCTTGCGAGCCCGGAGTGCGCCGGCCAGCTCGGCGCGCCCCAGGTAGACGCGGTAGAGGGTCGCGGTGTCGACTGTGACCTCGAGGTCGACGTCCAATCCGGGGTGCTGGAGGCAGACCGAGACCTCGGAGGGCTCGAGCACCATCCAGTAGCGCTTCGCGGGATCGCGGAAGTCGAACTGGACCACCGTGCGATCCGGGGGAAGCTGCTCACGATCCACGTGGCGGGCCATCCAGACGATCAAGAGGTCGGGGTCGAGCTCCTCGGGGCGGGGGTCGGTGAACGACCAGGTCACCCCCCACTCGCCGATCGCCTGCACGACCGCCTCCAGGTCCCGGCCGGCGAGCGTCAGGCGATACTCCAGCGTCCTCCCCTTGGGGCCGGTGCGCCGCTCGACGATCTCGGCCCGCTCGAGCGAGCGGAGGCGGTCGGTGAGGACCGAACGCGAGATCCCCGGCAGGCCGCGCTGGAGCTCGTTGAACCCGCTCGCACCGCCCAGCATCTCGCGCACGATCAGGAGCGTCCAGCGGTCTCCGAGGATCTCGCTCGCCTTGGCGATCGGGCAGTACTGCGCGTAGCTCCGCATCCTCCGGGAATGCTAGCCCCAGATGCGGGCCAGGTTCGGGATTCGAACCGCTTGGTTTGAAATTCGGTCTAGGCCGGGGCGGGACACCCACGTAGCGTGAGCGACATGACTACCGCGACGCCGACACTTCCGGCGGCGATCACCGACCTCGAGCGCCTTCGCGACTCTGTTCGCGGCCCGGTCATCGATCCCGACAACGAAGGCTACGACGCCGCGCGCGCAATCTGGAACGGCGCGATCGATCGCCGCCCCGCCTGTGTCGCACGCTGCACCGGAGTCGCCGACGTCGTAGCGGCGGTCCGCTTCGCGCGCGAGCGTGACCTACTTGTGGCTGTGCGCTCCGGCGGCCATGGCGTCGGCGGTCATGCCCTCTGCGACGCCGGCCTCGTGATCGACCTTTCGCCGATGAAGGGGATCAGGGTCGACCGGGCGACGCGTACCGCCAGGGCCGAGGCCGGCGTGCTCTGGGGCGAGCTCGACCGCGAGACACAGCTTCACGGCCTGGCGACGGTGGGTGGGATCGTCACCCACACCGGCATCGCGGGGCTCACCCTGGGTGGCGGCATCGGCTGGCTGATGCGAAAGCACGGGGCGACGGTCGACAACTTGGTCTCGGTCGACCTGGTTACGGCCGGCGGCGAGGTTCTCACCGCCAGCGAGGATGAGAACCCGGACCTCTTCTGGGGCCTCCGCGGCGGCGGCGGGAACTTCGGGATCGTGACCTCGTTCGAGTACCGGCTTCACCCGGTGGGACCGATCGTGCTCGCCGGGCCGATCTTTCATCCCCTCGAGGATGCCCGCGAGGTGCTCGCCTTCTACCGCGAGTTCATCGCCACGGCGCCCGACGAGTTGACGACGATCTTCAACCTGCGCGCGGCCCCACCGCTCCCCTTCCTGCCCGAGGACGTGCACGGCAAGCCGATCGTGATGGTCGGGGCCTGCTATGCCGGCGCGCCCGAGGACGGGATCGAGGTGGTGCGGTCGCTAAAGGAGTTCGGCGACCCGATCGTCGACCTGCTCGAGCCGAAGCCGTACACCGCGCTTCAGTCGATGTTCGATCCGTCCGTCCCGCACGGCTGGCACTACCACTGGAAGTCGCTCGAGCTGCCGCCGCTCACCGACCCGGCGATCGACACGCTGATCGAGCACGCCTCGATCCTCACCTCGCCGAAGTCGTACTGCATCGTCTTCCAGCTCGGCGGCGCGCTCGGGCGTGTGGGTGCCGACGAGACGGCGTTCAGCCAGCGCGACGCCGCCCACAACGTGAATATCAACGCCGTCTGGACCGAGGACGACCCCGAGGGCGAGCGGCACGTCGCCTGGGCGCGCGAGTTCTTCTCGGCGATGCAGCGGCATGCCGGCGGGTGCGTCTACCTCAATTTCCTCGGCGACGAGGGTGGCGACCGGGTCCGCCAGGCCTATGGCGCGCGGCAGTACGAGCGCCTGGTCGAGCTCAAGCGCGCATACGACCCGACGAACTTCTTCCGGCTGAACCAGAACATCGAGCCGTAGCGACAGCTCGGCGGCATCCGGCCATCGCCGAGACGGTGTGCGCGCGAGACTGCGGCAGCAGCCCGATCGCGCCTCGCGGAGACCAATCGGCCGACGCATCTCTAGGCTCACGGCATGTCGCCGGCGGCCCCTGATGATCCGCTCGCGGCGCAGATCGAGGGTCAGGTGGGCGTCGCGCAGCGCGTCGGGTCGCAGTTCTACGTGACGCTGTTGCGGCGGATGCGCGACGACGTGCTCGCCGACGGACCGGTGCGCGACGCGCTCCGCGGCCACGAGAGCGACCGCGTCGACGAGTGGGACGCATACCGGCTGCTCGCGGGCGTCCACCGGATCGTGCTCGAGGGCGAGGCGCCCGAGCTCGAGGCCCACTACCCGTCGACCGGAGGCGACGGCGACGCGAACGCCGCCTGGCCGGCGGTGCGGGAGCTGATCGCGGCCGGGCGGGCGGAGGTCATCGACGCGCTCTCACACCCGCTTCAGACAAACGCGGTGACGCGCGCGAAGGCGCTCGTCGGCGGCCTCTGCCTGGTTGCGGTCGAAACCGACCGCCCGCTGCGACTGCTCGAGCTCGGGGCGAGCGGCGGCCTCAACCTCCGGCTCGACCGGTTCCGCTACGAGGATCGCGGCGCGTCGTTCGGCCCAGCCGGCTCGCCGGTGCGGTTCGTCGACTTCCTCACCGGCGGACGTCCCCCGCTTGCGCACGGGTTCGAAGTCGCCGAGCGGGCCGGCTGCGATCTCCAACCGATCGACCCGACCACCGAAGCGGGGCGACTGACGCTGCTGGCGTGCATCTTCCCCGACGAGACGCCGCGCTTCGAGCTCCTGGCGAGGGCGATCGAGGTCGCCCGTGCGACGCCGGCGACCGTCGAGCGTGCCGACCTTGCAGAGTGGGCGGCGGACCGGCTCGCCGATCCGCGCCCGGACCTCGCGACCGTCGTCTACCACACGCTCGTCTGGCCCTACCTGCCCGACGCGGTGCGCGAGAAGGCCGAGGGCGTGATCGCGGCGGCCGGCGAGCGCGCGACACCCGACTCGCCCCTCGCGCTGCTCGCGTTCGAGGGCGCGGCCGACGAGCCGGCCTTGGCCGAGCTCCGCCTGACCACCTGGCCTGGGGGCCACGAGCGCCTCCTGGCCCGGACGTCGTTCCATCCCGTCACGGTCGACTGGATCGGCTGAAGGTCCCAGGCTCGTGCGGCCGCCCGTATGGCCGAGCGGAGGCGCCACGCACCGGCCGGTTCAGCTCTGGTCAGCGGTGCTCTCGACGTCGGCCGGTTCCCAGCCCGACCGGATGATTCCGGCGATACATCCGGCCCGATCGGGATCGTGCGGCTCCCACCGCGCCAGCTCCGCCGCGGGCGCAAGCTCGCTGACCAGTCCGGCAGTGATCCCGCGGTGCAGCGTGCAGATCAGATCTGCACGCTCTCGAACGGACTCGACATAGGGGCAGTTTCGGAGCCGGCACGTCACCTCGCCACTCCGCTCCAGCTCCAACGCCGGCTGGAAGCCGAGGGCGGTGAGGACATGCTTGAAGCTCTGGGCGGGCCTCGGCCCCGGCTCCGGTGCCAGCTCGCGTCCGATCTCGCTGCCGATCCGCTCGAGCTCGTGTACCCCCTCGGGCCCGTCGGGGATCGCCCGAACGAGCCACCGAGCGAGATCGGCGTAACGCCGTGGGGGCTTGCCTTCGGGCTCGGCATCGGCCGCGAGAGCCCACTCGTCACGCGGGCGCCCGCGACCGTGGCGGACACGGCGACGCTCAACCAACCCGGCGTCGGTGAGTCGCTCGAGGTGTCGACGTACGCCGTTCACGTGCAGACCGGCGTGAGTCGCCAATTCCTCCGTCGACGCGGGCCTCCGTAGCTCGACGAGCCGGGCATAGAGGCGTGACCTGGTCGGCTGGCTGAGTGGAGTCTGCTCTGGCATGGCGCCGACTAACAGCCCATTTTTGCACATGAGTGTTGTGTAAAGGTTCGATCGCCTGTATTTTGTCCACGAATGCTGTGTAAACCGGCCTCGACGGAAGCCCCGGACGCCCCCGCCCCGGGATCGCCTTTGATGCGTCGATCCGCTGTGGCGACAGGAGCACGCAGATGGTTGGGAGCCCGCCAGGACCTCGCGGTGCTGGCTGGCGCGAGCCTCGCGGCCGCGGCAATCGTCGCCGTCGCCCGGGCGGCGCGACCCCTCGACCATGGCGTCTGGCTGGTCGCCTACCTCTTCCTCGTCGGCTTCCTCGCTCAGTTCCTGCTCGGTCGTGGCCAAGTCGCACTCCTCACCGAGACCGGTCGGCCGATGCCGCCGCGCGGCACCCGAGCCATCCAGGCGCTCCTCTGGAACGCCGGCGTCGTGCTGGTCCCGACCGGTGTCCTACTCGATGCCCGGCTGTTCATCGTCATCGGCGCAGCGACGTTGCTTCTGGCCCTGGGATCGTTCTATCGAAGCGTGGCCGATGCTCTCGCGCCCCCCGCGGGTGCCCCGGCTCGCCTTCGCCGGACCTACGTCGCCCTCCTCTCCTTGATGGCGCTCAGCACGCTCGTGGGCACGGCGCTCGGCTGGGACCACGCCTGGATCTGAGCTCGAAGCCAGCTCGACCCGGAACGCACCATCCGCCGCTCGGGAACGATCGGCTGCCCGGGGTAAGAACCGCGGCGCGGGGGTCGCTAAGGGGGCATGCGGCCGAGGATCAGGCATATGCCCGCGTCTGCGAGCTCCCCCCGAACGCCTCCGGACGACCCTGGGAGCGATCTCGCCGGTTGGAGGGAGGAGCGCCTCCTGCGGGCCGGCTTCGACCCCGACCTCGCCGCATCGATCGCCTCCGACTGCGCGGTCGACCTCCACGCGATCATCGAGCTCGTCGAACGCGGGTGTCCGCCGCGCCTCGCGGCGCGCATCCTGGCACCGCTCGACGACGACAGGAAGCCGTGCTGAGAGCCGCAGCCACGTTGAGGGCCAGCCCGGGGACCACCGCTGCTACGGTCGGATCACCCACCGCGGCTCTCCCGGCACCCTTGATGAGCGAGCGCAGCGAAGCCCGAGTTCCCGGCCCGGACTCCGAGTCGCGGGCGTGGCTGCTCAGCCTGCGAGCGCCGGGACCGCGACGTGAGGAGGCCTCGCGTCGCCTGCGAGACCTGCTCTTGAGGGCGGCTCGGTTCGAGATCAACCGCCGCCGCGGATCCCATCCCCATCTGCGTGGCGGTGACCTCGACGACCTCGCGCACCAGGCCGCCAACGACGCCCTGCTCGCGATCCTCGGCAAGCTCGACGGCTACCGGGGGGAAAGCCGGTTTACGACCTGGGCGTACAAGTTCGCGCTTCTGGAGGCGGCGGTGAAGGTTCGCCGGCGCGCCTGGCAGGGCCGTGAGGTGCCGCTCGAGCCCGAGCACTGGTCGGTTATCGCCGGCCGCGAGGACTCGCCCGCCCGCGAGGCCGAAAGCCACGAGCTCCTCGACTCGATCGGTGCGGCGATCGAGACCGAGCTCACCGCGCATCAGCGCGAGGTGCTGGTCGCGGTGGCGCTCAACGACGTCCCGATCGACGTCCTCGCCGAGCGGCTGAACACCACGCGCGGCGCGCTCTACAAGACGATCCACGACGCCCGCAAGAAGCTTCGTTCGCACCTGGCAGACGCCGGCCTCGGGTTCGAAGCCGTGCTCGAACCGACGCGGGTGACGGAATCATGAGCGAAACCCCTAGACGAGACCAAGCCCGGCTCGTGAAGAGGCTCTTGGGCCCCGCGGGTCCGGAGCTGAGCTGCGAGGAGTGCTTCGAGCAGCTCGACCGCTATGTCGAGCTCGAGCTGGCTGGAGCGGACGCCGGCGCGGCGATTCCCGGCATGGGCGCACACCTCGAGGGCTGCTCGGCTTGCGACGAGGACCACCGCAGCCTGCGGGCGCTGGTCGAGGCCGAGGGCACCTCCTCGCCGCAGACGGACGCCTGACCTCGCGCGGGTCGGTAAGAGCGGCCGCCGAGAGGGCGCTGAGTCAAGCCGTGCTACGGCGATCAGGCCGGCGAGCAGCTCCCGAGCTCCTCGAGGATCACATCGACGGCGCCGTCGGGCGGGCGTCGGCGGGTAAGAACCCGGCGCCTCACGACACGAAGACAGGTACTGGAAACCCCGTCATCGATCAAGGAGGCGACGTGTCAACTTCAACCGCCACTCTCACCGGACGAGGATCAGCCGCATCGCCGCCGCTCGTCGATCGGCTCAAGGCGGATCCGGCCTATCAGGCGTTCCTGCTGTTGCGGGTCGGATTCGCGGCGGCGCCGATCCTCTTCGGCCTCGACAAGTTCTTCGACGTCCTCGTCAACTGGGAGATCTACCTCGCGCCCTGGATCAACGACATCGTCCCCGGCAGCGCCGCCGAGGCGATGTACGCGGTCGGGGTGGTCGAGATCGCCGCCGGCATCGCCGTCGCCGTCAAGCCGCGCTACGGCGCCTACCTCGTCGCGGCCTGGCTCGGCGGAATCATCGTCAACCTGCTCACCCTCTCGGGGCACTACGACATCGCGTTGAGGGACTTCGGGCTGATGCTCGGCGCCCTGACCCTGGCCCGGTTGGCGACCAGGTACGACCCGCCAGGGTTCGCGCTTCACACTCGAGGGTGAATGCTCTCGCCCCGGGGGCCGTTCCTCGCCGACGGCCCCCGGCGAGGCCGACCGATCAGGTGATTGCGGTCTGCGGTCCGGCGCCTGGCTGATTCGCAGGCGGGCGTAGGATCGGCTCGATGCCACTCGACGAGGAGGCGGATCTCGCGCGCCCGCCGCAGCGTCCGCACAGCCTCACGGCCATTCAGGCGATGGCCGCGCTCGACGCGACGCCGGGTGGCCTCGACGACGCCGAGGCGGCGCGTCGTCTGGCCCTCGTCGGTCCCAACGAGTTGCCCGAGGCGCCCCGCCCAACGCTCCTGGCCCTGATCGGGCGGCAGTTCTGGGACGCGATGGTCGGGCTCCTGGTCGCTGCGCTCGTGCTCTCGATCGCGCTCGGGGAGTACGTCGATGCGGTCGTGATCGGGGCGCTCGTAATCGCCAACGCTGCACTCGGCGCGGTCCAAGAGGGGCGGGCTGAAGCCGCGGCGCAGGCGATGCGCGGGTTGCTCGCGCCGCGCGCGCTGGTGAACCGCCAAGGCGCGACGCGGGAACTCGACGCCGCGGAGCTGGTTCCCGGAGACGTCGTGCTGGCGACGGGCGGCGATCGGGTGCCGGCTGATTGCCGGGTGCTCGACGCCGACAGGTTGGAGATCGACGAATCGACGATGACCGGCGAGTCGGCCCCGGCGGCCAAGCGCGCCGAGCCACCCGCGGCGCCGGACGCCTCGCTCCCGGAGCGGCCGACGATGGCATACGCGGGGACGACGCTCACCAGGGGCAACGCCCGGCTGCTGGTGGTGGCGACGGGATCGCACACCGAGCTGGCCCGGATCGCGCGCGCGGCCGAGGCCCCCGAGACCGTGACCCCGCTTCAACGTCGTCTCGACCAGTTCGCACGAACGCTGCTGCGGGTCGCGATCGTGATCGCCCTGACGCTCGCCGTCGCCTCCTGGGCGCATGGCGAGTCGATCGGCAACAGTCTGCTCGTCGGTGTCGCGCTTGCCGTCGCGGCCGTGCCCGAGGGGCTGCCGGCCGTGGTCACGGTCACGCTGGCGCTCGGGATGCGCCGGCTCGCCCGGCGGGGGGCGATCGTGCGGCGGCTTCGCGCCGTGGAGACGCTGGGTTCGGCATCGGTGATCTGCACCGACAAGACCGGGACGCTGACGACCAACCGGATGGTGGTCACCCGCGTGCTCGCCCCGGCCGATCCCGAGGAGGAGGAGGAGGAGGAGGCGCGCCGGCGGGTGCTGGCTGCGGCCCTGGTCGCCTCGGGCGAGCTGCACGACCCGGGCGAGGCGGCGATCGCCGCGGCGGCCAAGCGCGCGGGGCTCCGGCGCGAGGAGCTCCTCGACGATCTGACGGTGGTCGGCGGCGAGCCCTTCGATTCGTCGCGCAAGCGGATGAGCGTGGTCGTCGCAACGCCGAACGGTGACGCGCGGACCGCCTATGTCAAGGGCGCGCCGGAGGTCCTGCTGGGGAGGCTCGTCCCCGGCGAGGACGCTGATCGCCTCGCCGCCGAGGCCGCCGAGTGGGCCAAGCACGCGACGCGGGTGATGCTGGTTGCCGTCCGGCACGACCTAGAGCCCGGCGAGGACCCGGAGCGCGAGCTCGAGCCCGTCGGCCTGATCGGCCTTGCCGACCCGGTTCGCGAACGGGTGCCGGCGAGTGTCGCCGCCGCGCGCGAGGCGGGCATCCGCACGATCATGATCACCGGCGACCACCGCGAGACCGCCATCGCGGTCGCCCGCGCCTGCGGAATCGCAGCCGAAGCGGGGCCCCGCGCGATCACCGGCCCCGAGCTCGACCGGCTCGAGCAGGCCGAGCTGGAGCGGCGAATCGGAGCCATCGACGTGTTCGCGCGGGTGGCGCCCGAGCACAAGTCGCGCATCGTCGACGCGTTGCACGCGCGGATGGAGGTCGTGGCGATGACCGGCGACGGCGTCAACGACGCCCCGGCGCTCGTGACCGCCGACGTCGGCGTCGCGATGGGTCGCACCGGCAGCGACGCGGCCGCCCAGGCCGCAGATATCGTCCTCAGCGACGACGACTACTCGACGCTCGTCGCCGCCGTCGAGGGCGGTCGGCGCATCTACGACAACATCCTCCACTTCATCGCCTTCCTGCTCGCGGCGAACGCCGGGGAGGTGCTGCTGTTCATGCTCGCCGTCGTTCCCGGCGTCGGCGCGCCGCTGACCGTGGTGCAGATCCTGCTCGTCAACCTGCTCACCGACGGGCCTCCCGCGGTGGCCCTCGGCGTCGACCCGCTCGCCCCCGAGTCGATGCGCCGACCTCCGCGGCCGCGGGCCCAGCGGCTGCTCGACCCGATCCGGACGCAGCTCGCCGTCGGCGGCGTCAGCACCGGCCTTGCGGCGTTCTCGGCCTTCATGCTCGGCCAGGGGCAGGGCCTCGAGACCGGCCAGACGATGGCCTTCATCACCCTGGTCTTCGGCCAGCTCGCCTACGTCTTCGCCGTGCGCGGCGAGCGCCCGGCGTGGCGGGGATCGCGCAACCCGGCGCTCTACGCGGCGGTCGCCGTCACGGCGGCGTTCGCCGTCGCGGTGCTCGCCGTTCCCGCGCTCGCTGAGCTGTTCGGCATCGCCACGCTCGGCGCGGGACACCTGGCCGCGGCGCTCGGCCTCGCGGCGCTGCCATTGCTCTCGACCGAGGCGCTCAAGGCGGGGCGTCGCCGGAAGGCCCGGCGGGGCTGATGGGCACGGTGGCACTGATCGCGGGCGGCGCGGCGTTGGCGTCGATCCTCGGCGGACTGCTCGCGCTCGTCCGCCCCCCGACCAGCCTTGCGATGTCGATCGTCTTCGGGCTCGCGTCGGGAGTCCTGATCGGGGCCGTCACGCTCGAGATGCTGCCCGAGGCGCTCGACCTCGCCTCGCTGGCGGAGGTCGTCGCCGGCTTCGCCGCCGGGTTCCTGGCGATCTGGGTCTTCGACCTCTACATCAACCGCTGGCATCTCGCAGGCGAGCAGGCGGCGCAGTACGGGCGGGTCCGCGCCTATCACCGCGCTCATCGCCCGCGGGGAGATCGGGTCACGGTGCTCGCCGGCGGGACCAGCGCCGAGGAGCTCGTCGAGGGCCTCGCGATCGGCGCCGGGATCGCGGTCGAGCCCGAGGTCGGGCTGCTTATCGCCGCGGCGATCGCGGTCGACAACCTCAGCGAGGGGATGAGCATCGGCGAGTTCGTCGCCGGCACCCGAGCGGAATCGGCCTCGGCGCGCAGCCCCTTGCGCCGGACCCTCGCCTGGACCGGCCTGGTCGGGGCCAGCCTCTTCGTCGCGTCGAGCGCCGGCTGGCTCCTGTTCCGCGACGTCGACCCCGAGCTTCTCGGCCTGCTCCTCGCGACCGGCGCCGGGGGGATGCTCTACCTCACCGTGGCGGCACTGGTCCCGCCGTCCGAGGAACGCCAGTACCAGGGCTCGGGCGCGCTTGCGACAGGGCTCGGGTTCCTGATCATCCTGATCCTGACCGCGATCTGAGCGTCCTCGACGGCGACCCCCGCGATCGGGCGCCGAGGACGGTAGTCTCGCGCTGTGGCCGGAGACCCGACCGAGACCGATCCGGACAAGTACAAGGTCCTGTTCGAGAACGACCGGGTGCGTGTGTTGCAGTACAGGGACCGGCCCGGCGATCGCACTTCGCCCCATCGTCATCCCGACAGCGTCATGTACACGTTGAGCTCGTTCGAACGCCGGCTGCGCCACGGCGGCGAACAGCGCGAGGTCGAGCTCGAGGCGGGCCACGTCGGTTGGCTCGCGGCGCAGGAGCACAGCGGCGAGAACACCGGCACGACGGACACGCACGTGCTGTTCGTCGAGCTCAAGGAGCCGCCGCTGCGCGCATCCGCCGGCGGGGGCGAGATCGGCCCCGAGGGCGGTTCATAGATCCGCCGCCGGCGGGGTGGACGCCGAGCTGGCGACCGCTCGGTCTCGTCAGGAGCCGGGAGCCTGAGCCGTCTCGGATCCCGCGGGTCGGACGCCGTACCGGAGGAAGGCCATCCCGTTGGCGAAGCGACGTTGATCGATCAGCTCGAGGTCGAGTCGCACGCCGCCGGGAAGGCCGCGCTTGCCGTCGCCGACCACGACCGGCGCGAGGAGGAGCTGGCACTCATCGACGAGGCCGGCGGCGAAGGCGTGGCCGGCGAGCTCCGGGCCGGCCACCGCCATATCGTCCTCGACCTCCCGCTTGAGCTCGCGGATCGCGTCCGGGTCGAACCGGCGCTCGAGGCGCGTGCGGCGCGTCGAGACCGCCTCCAGCGTCGTCGAGTACACGACCTTGTCCGCCGCCCGCCAGATCTCCGCGAAGCCGCGCGTCGCGGGTGACTGCTCGGCGACGGTGTCGTCGGCCTCCCAGGCCGACATCACCTCGTACATCCGGCGCCCGTAGAGGTAGGTGCCGACCGGCCGCACGAGATCGTTGATGAACGCGTGCGCCTCCTCGTCCGGCACGCCCCAGTCGAAGCGGCCGTGCGCGTCCTCGATGTAGCCGTCGAGCGACGTGATCGCGAGATAGATCAGCCTTGCCATGCGAGGACCGATCAGACGGCGGGTGCGTACGTCGCGATGAATGCGCCGGTGGAGGTCACCTCGCCGTCGACGAGCCGCAGCGATCTGAGGACGCCGTCGTCAGCGAAGATCCGCTTGCCGCCGCCGAGCACGACCGGGGCGATCATCAGCCGCAGCTCGTCGATCATGCCGCGCTCGAGCAGCGCCCGCACGAGCTCGGGGCTGCCGATCACGTGGATGTCGCCACCCTCCTCCCGCTTCAGCGCGGCCACCTCCTGCTCGAGGTCGCCTTCGAGCACGCTCGCGTTCTGCCACGCGAGCTCGCCGTGGAGGGTTCTCGACGCCACCCACTTCGGCTTCGAGTTGAGCGGCTCGGCGATCACCTGCTCCTCCTCCGAGGCGTTCGGCCAGTAAGCGGCGAAGATCTCATAGGTACCTCGTCCGAGCAGGAAGCCGCCCGCCTCGACGATGCCCGCGAGCACCCGTCCTCGCGAGAGGTCGTCGATGTACTGCATATGCCAGCCGCCGTGGCGAAAGCCGCCGCTGGTGTCCTCGTCAGCAGTGCCGGGCGCCTGCATCACGCCGTCGAGGCTCATGAACTCATTCGCGATGACCTTCCGCATGCGCGCTCCTTCCGTTCGAGTGATCGATCTAACCGTACGACCGCCTGAGCGACCGGAGCTCATCGCCGCCGCCCGAAATCGACGCTGCGCGCGCTGGATCTACGTCACCCGCAACCGCTTCGGGCGACGGCGCGAGCTCGTGCTCGTCCTCCTGCGCGAAGACGAAGAGCGGGCGACTCGCTGGTGGTACGAGCACATGCCCGGGGGAGACGGCAGCGCCGGGGGGTGACGCCAGATCGGTTCCGCGGGGCAATGACAGTCACCGTGACATGTCATCGGCTCTGAGCGAGATCGAGGCGCGGATCGACGCGATCGAGGCGGAGCTGATGTCCCTGACGCCCCTCGTGATCGAGCGGGAGCGGCTGCTGCGCGCCCGTGCCGCTCTCCTGGGAGAGTCGCCGCCGCCGGCGTCGAGACCCAGCCGCCGCGTGAGCCGTGGCGGCGTCGCGCGGCACGTCTCCCGGCACCCCGGTTCGTCAACCGCGGCGGCCGCTGGTCTCTACGCGAGGGTTGAGGGCTCCGCATCGCGGCCGCGGCTACCGTCGTGCTCGGAACGCAAAGATGGCCGCGAGCAGGGCGACGACGGTGAAGATCTCGAGTCGTCCGATCAGCATCAGGATCGACCCGACAACCCGCGCGAAGGGGGAGAACGCCTCAAAGCTCTCGTATGCCCCCACCTCACCCAATCCCGGTCCGATCAGGTTCAGGGTTGCCGCGGTGCCGCTGAACGCCGTCACCGGGTCGAGCCCCGACGCGCCGAGGGCGAGGACCCCGGCGGCGAAGATCAGCACGTAGACGAGGAAGAAGCTGAACACGGCCCGCCGGGTCTCCTCGGAGAAGGTGCGACCGCCGAGTCGGAGGACCTGCACCGTGCGGGGATGGACCTGCCGGCGCACCTCCTCGCCGCCGGACTTGGCGAGCAGGATGGCGCGGCTCACCTTCAGCCCGCCCGCGGTCGAGCCGGCGCAGGCACCGATGATCATCAGCCCGAGGAGGATCAGGCGGGCGAAGTGGTTGAAGAGGTCGAAGTCCGCGGTGACGTAGCCGGTCGTGGTTGCGACGGTGACGACGCTGAACGCCGAGGCGCGGAGCGATTCGGCGACGTTGCCGACGTCGTCGGCGAGCATCAAGCTGACGGTCAGGGCGGCGACGGAGACGGCGATGATCGCCAGGTAGGCGAGGACCTCGGCGAGCGGCGGCATAAGCGGGCGGCGGCGGATCGCGCGCCAGTAGAGCGCGAAGTTGACCCCGCCGGCGATCATGAAGACGATCGCGACCGTCTCGATCGCAACCGAGTCGAAGTGCCCGATCGAGGCCGTCTTGGTCGAGAAGCCCGCGGTCGCCACGGTGCTCATCGCGTGGGCGACGGAATCGAAGGCGTTCATCCCGGCGATCGTGTACGCGACCCCGCAGGCGGCGGTGAGCGCGGCGTAGATCCCGGCGAGGATCTTTGCCGTGTCGACGATCCGAGGCGTGAGCCGCTCGGCAGTGATCCCGGAGGCCTCGGCGAAGAACGCACGCTGCATCCCCGGCATCGAGACCGGGGCGATCGCGACGACGAGGACGACGATCCCGACGCCGCCGAGCCATTGCATCAGCTGGCGCCACATCAGCACACCCTCCGGCTCTGGCTCGATCTCGGCGAGCAGCGTCGAACCCGTCGTCGTGAACCCGCTCATCGCCTCGAAGTAGGCGTCGATCAGCGATGAGAACGTGCCCGCTGCAAGCATCGGGACCGCCCCGACGGCCGCGGCGAAAACCCAGGCGAGCGTCACCGCGGCGAACCCCGTCGTCGGGTCGGTCTCCACCTGCGATCGTGCGTGGCCTCGGGCGAGAAGGATCAGCGCCGCTCCCGCCGCCAGCGTCGCCGCGCCGGGTACGGCGAGCGCGACGATCGCCCGCCCGTCGCCAACTGCACCGACACCGGCGCAGGCCAGCATCCCGAGCCCGCAGGCGACAAGCGTCCCGCCGATGACGAGCGCCGGCAAACCGAGCCAGCGCGGGAACCGCGTCAAGACGTCGGTGATGCGTTCGGCGACCGCGGCCCCGAGGTGAGCGAGGTCGGCAACCCGATCGAGATCTTCATCGGCAGGCTCCCTTTCGAACCGAGGACCGGTTTACGCCTGAACTCTGAACCACCCCTAAAGGCCGGCGCCGTACCTTTCCGCGTCGTGGACCACCTCGCAATCCCGGTGCACGACCAGGAGCGCTCGCGCCGCTTCTACGAGAGCTACTTCGGCTTTGGCGCACGGCCGGCGCGCCGCTACGACGATGGCGTGCTGATGCTGTACAACGCCGCAGGCTTCGCGCTCGCGCTCGGCCCGGCAAGCGACGAGATAGGCCGCCCGTCGTGGATGCACTTCGGCATCGCCCTGCCGGGCCGTGACGCCGTGCTCGCGTTGCGGGACCGGCTTGCGGCCGACGGCGTCGAGCTGGTCGAGGAATGGGACGAGACCGGCTACGTCAGCGTCAAGTGCCGCGACCCGGACGGCTACATCGTCGAGGCGTTCTGGGAGACGGAGCCGTGAGCGGCCAGCCCTCGCTCAGCCCGTGGTCGTGTCGCCGCCAGCGCGCCGGCCGATTAGCAGGATCACGATCACGGCGCCGACGCTCATCAGCAGGCCGACCACGAACATCCCCAGGCCGGCCCAGATCGCCCAGTCCAGCTTGACCCCGGCGTCCGCCTCTAGGGCGATGCCGCGTTGTGCGTCCGGATTCATCACAACTGCGGTCCAGCGACCGAACTCGGCGTCCCAGATCAGCTCCTGCTCACCGGAGCCCTCAACCTGGGCGGCCCAGAAGTCCTGCTCTCCCGGTGGCGCCCGCGGCGCCCCGCCCTCGCGCGGGTCGAACTCGGGGTCGTCTCCGTCGAAGTCGATCAGCACGTCGTGGGCGACGTCACCGAGGTAGCTACCGACGTCGGCGTCGGGGGCGATGCCGACGAACACCGGCCCTTCCCCCTCGACCTGGATCCGGACGTCGCCGAGGAGCTTGTCCGGAGCCCAGTCGACCTCGTCCGTGCCGAGGTCGATGTCCTCGGTCGTGATCGCGTAGGTGGCACTGTCCAGCCGCTGGCGATCCGAGGTGAAGTAACCGTCGTCGTCGCGGGCGAAGGCGTAGGCGGCGAGGACGGCGATCCCGCCGAGCAGCAGCGCGAGGCCGATCAGCCCGCCGATGCTGGCGAAGACCATGCCGATCACCCGGCCGGCGGTCCAGTTCGATCCCGACCGAGGTTGGCTCATGGCCGGGTCCGACGTGGCAGGACGCTCGCCGCCGTCGATCATCGGCCTAGCCTACGCCCGCGAGGGCCGAACGCCAAACGGCCGGCTTTTCCCCGATCGCCAAGCGGGGATGAGGGAGTCGAGGCAACCGTCGCCGTGAGGAGGTTCCGATGGCTGAGAATCAGGTCATTGCCCTCGAGGAGCAGGGCTGGGAGGCGTTGTCCGCGAGCGGAGAGGCTGCGCGCGCTTTCTACGAGCGAGTGCTGGACGGCGTCGTGGTGATGCTTCTGCCGGGTGGACTCGTGCTCGACGACCGAGCGGTGGTCGTGCAATCGATGTCCGGACGGCCGTGGTCCTCCTACGAGCTCGAGGAGCTGCGATCGTTCCAACCGACGGAGGACACCGCGGTCGTGACCTACGGCGTCGTCGCCGAGCGGGACGAGCAGAGGTACTCGGCGCTGGTCAGCAGCGTCTACGCGCGCCGGGGCGATGAGTGGAAGCTCAGCTTCCATCAGCAGACCCCCCGCTGATCCCGTCCTCAACTCCCACGACGCCGATCGTTTCGTCGACGTGATGACGGGTGCGGATCGACCACGGGCCAGGCAGACCCGGTGTAGGGTCCGGATTCGATGAGCGCCGAAGAGGAGGGCAACAAGGACGTCGTCCGGCGGGCGATCGACGAGGTCATAAACGGCGGCAAGATCGAGCTCGTCGATCAGCTCTATGCGCCGGAGATCGCGCCCGCGACCAGGGCGTGGATCGAGCCCTTCCGCGCTTCGTTCCCCGACGTGCAGATGGAGACCGTCGACCTCGTCGCCGAGGGCGACAGGGTGGTCGGTCGCTTCACGTGCTCGGGGACGCACACGGGCGAGTGGCGCGGGCACCCACCGACCGGGCGCCGCTTCGAGCAGGTCGACGAGGTCTACTTCTTCCGGGTGATCGACGGCAAGATCGCCGAGGCCTGGGGCGTCGAGGACACCGCCGATCGGCTGCGGCAGCTCGGTCTCCCGCTGCGCTGATCTCGCGTCCGCCATCGCTCAGGGACTCCGTGTGGGCGACGGCATATGACGATGCCACGCTCGTCGACCTGCGCACGTCGAAGCGCTGAAGCGAGGTCAGCCACTCGAGCGGCAGGCCGGGAGCATCCGGGCGTCCGGCGGTCGTGCGTCGTCAGCCGCGCAGTCAGGGCGCGCGTTGCGGCCGCAGCGCTCCGGCGGTCAGGACCAGCAGGCCAATCCCGATCAGCACCAGGGCGACCCCGACGACGATCGAGAACATCGCCACCTGCTCGGCGAAATACGACACGTTGAGAGCGGTGGCGAGCGCGGTCTGGGTCACCCAGATCTGGCGCTCGGGGTTGTCGATCGCCGTCCCCTCCGCGAGCGCGGCGCCGGCCTGCTCCTCGGGAATCGGGTCGCCGGTCTGCTCGTCGACCGCTCGCGGCATCTCGGCGTAGACCTGCCCACTGGTCGACTCGAGGGTGTGGATCCGCATGTAGTCGGCGAAGCACTCGGCCCGCGACCCGGTGTCGATCTCCTCGCCGGCGACCGAGCAGTCGGGGACCTCGACATCCGTGAGCCCGGCATCGTCGAGGCCGGCCGCGGTCGCCTCCGGTGTCATGTCCGGCGTCCCGACGATCCGCTCCTCGGCGAGCCGATCGCGCACCTCGGACCGGCCGCTGATCCCAACGATGACCGCGGCGGCGCCGAGCAGGATCAGGACCACTCCCGCCACCGCGCCCCCGAGAACGAAGATTCGTCGCATGTCGCATCCCTCCGCGAGCCGCTTGCGTTTGCCGGCCCCGCCAGTACCCGCGGATCCGGTTTGTCAACGCGAAGCGCGCGCGGGAGCGCTGTTGCTTCCGAGCGCCGGACGGTGGGCGGGTTAAGACTTCTTGCCGCCCTTGCTCTTCTTCCCGCCCTTCTTCGAGGCGCCGGGGGTGTTGGCGATCTTCGCCGCCCGCTCCTTGCTCATCCCCTTCTTCCTCAGGCCCTCGTACTGCTTGTCGTCCTTGACGCTCGACCCGTGGTCCTTCGCCATCGAGATCACCTCCTCGTCGCCGTTCGCCCGCGGGGTGTCGCCAAGGCGGCCTGTCCCCCGCGCGCGATATCGATACCGCGCGCCGCGGATACCCGCCCGGCGGTCGGCCAATCCCGGCCGGCGGCGGCGCCGGGCGGCGCCCCCACGCGGTCCGGCGCCCGGGCCCTCACCCCAGGTCGATAACCCCGGTGACGAGCAGCAGGACCAGGGTGAGGATGGCCGAGACGAGCAGCGACCCCGCACACCCAAGCGTGTTCGAGAAGAAGACGAACATCCGCGATCCCTAAGGGGTCGGGCCGAGGCCCTTGGCGGCGAGGGTCGCGTCGACGACCTCGTCCCAGCTCTCCGCGAGCCGCGCGGCCATCGCCCGCTCCTCGCCGGCGATCTCCCCCGCCATCCGTGCGGTCTCCTCGTCACCGGCGCGCTGAGCGGTCCGCCGTAGCAGCTCGTAGGCGCCGGCCTCGAGGTACTCGTGCGCGAACGCGAACCCGGTCAGGTCCGCCGGGGTGTCGCGCAGCGCGGCGAAGAAGGCGCCCTGCCCGACCCCGGCGACCCGCAGCCCCGCGTCCTTGACCCGGCTCGGAGCCGCGCCCCGGGCTTCGAGGCGCTCGCGGACCCGTCGCTCGTGCTCGCGGGTCGTCTCCAGATGCGCCTCGAACAGGTCCCGGACCCGACCCTCGGCGACGATCTTCGGAGCAATCCCGAGCAACGTCGCGACCTGGAGCTCGAGCGCGTGGGCATCGGCGAGGTAGTCGTCGAGCAGCGCGTCGAGGTCGTCGGGGTCCTGGTCGCGAACCGAGGCCACTACCGCGTCGTCGAACAGGTGCTCGAGCCGGAGCGCCATCTCCCGCTCCTCGGCCTCGATCTCCGCCGCCATCCTCGCCGTCTCGTCGTCGCCGGCGCGGTCGGCGACCCGGGCGAGAAGCGCGTACGCCGCGACCTCGAGGTGCTCGTAGGAGTACGCGTGGCTGACGAGCTTCCCCGGCGTGTCGGGGTTGAACCGCGCGAACGCGAGCATCGGGATCGCACCGGCACGGCCGAGGGCGTCCTCGAGGGCCGAGGGCTCGGCGCCGTGCGCCTCGAGGCGCTCGCGGACCAGCCGCTCCTGGCGCTCAGTCTCGGCGAGGTGCTGCTCGAACGCCGCCGCCAGCCTCGGCTCGCCGGCGATCCCGGGCGCGCGGCGAAGCTGGGCCAGGGCCTGCTCCTCGACCGCGTGGACGTCGGCGAGGTGCTTCACGAGCTGCTCTCGGATGTCGTCGGGCATCGGTGATCGGCGGCTGGACTTCCCACCGGCTGTTTACCCGCTGCGCGATGTCGGACGCGCCGGGCGGCGAGCCGCGGCCCGGGATCGCTCCCGGCCCGGCGACGCACCGGGCCCCGACCAGGCATGCTTGCGGCGATGGCGAAGGACGCGGTGATGCTAAAGGCGGACGGGCGGGAGGTGCGCGTGTCGAGCCCCGACCGCGTGATCTTCCCGGCGACCGACAGCACCTCCGAGGTGACGAAGGTCCAGATCGCCGAGTACTACATCGCCGTCGGCGAGGGGATCATGCGGGCGCTGCGCGAGCGGCCGACGACGCTCGAGCGCTGGCCGAAAGGTGTCCACGAGGGGGTCGTGGTCGCGACGCGCGAGAGCCGCGGCGGCGACGCCTTCTACCAGAAGCGAATCCCGCAGGGGGCGCCGGATTGGGTCGAGACCGCGCGAATCGAGTTCCCCTCGGGACGCCACGCCGACGAGGTCTGCCCGACCGAGCTCGGGGTCGTCGTCTGGTGCGCCCACATGGGCACCTTGACCTTCCATCCCTGGCCGGTCCGCCGCGCCGACGTCGATCACCCGGACGAGCTGCGGATCGATCTCGACCCCCAGGACGGCACCGACTTCGAAGATGCCGTCGAGGTCGCCGGCGAGGCGAAGACCCTGCTCGACGAGCTCGGCTACCGCGGCTTTCCGAAGACCTCGGGCGGCCGGGGCGTCCACATCTACGTGCGGATCGAGCCGCGCTGGACCTTCACCGACGTCCGCCATGCTGCGATCGCGTTCGGCCGCGAGCTCGAACGGCGGATGCCCGAGCTGGTGACGACGAAGTGGTGGAAGGAGGAGCGCGGCGAGAAGGTCTTCGTCGACTACAACCAGAATGCGCGTGACCGGACGATCGCCTCCCCCTACAGCGTCCGCCCGAAGCCCGGCGCCCCGGTCTCGGCGCCGCTCGATTGGGACGAGCTGACCGAGGTCCGCCCCGAGAACTTCACCGTCGAGTCGATGCCGGCACGGTTCGCGGAGGTCGGCGACCGCTTCGCGGCGATCGACGACGTCCACCACTCCCTCGAGCCGCTGCTCGAGATGTACGCGCGCGACGAGGGCGAGGGCGAGGGCGACATGCCCTACCCGCCCGACTATCCGAAGATGCCCGGCGAGCCGAAGCGCGTCCAGCCGTCGCGGGACCGCGACCGCAAGCGGCGGTGAGGCGCGGAACCGGGGAGCCGATCGCGTTGGCTCGCGGGCGAAGCGTCAGACAGTCGCCAGCGTCTCCGAGCCGTCGAAGAACCGGCACGGCACCCCTGAGAGGGGCTCTCCCGCCGTCGCGCCAACCCGCCACGTCTCCTGGAAGTAGAGGCAGGCCCGCTCGTCGGGCGAGATCGCGTGCGGGTGCATCGAGAAGACCATGTTCTCGCGCAGGGTGACATCGGAGCCCTCGCCGATCCGCGGTAGCTCGATCATCGTCATCCCGATCGAGTGGCCGGTGACGTGGCCGAGCTTGTAACCGCGGTCTGTGAACGGGGCCGACCCGCGGCGGTGGACCTCCTCGGCCGAAGCCCCCTCCTTCATCACCTCGGCGACGATCTCGTAGTGCTCGCGGTAGGCGTCCATCATCCGCTGGGTCTCGTCGCTCAGCCCGCCGGGGGCGAGCGGCCGTGAGAACTCGACCCAGTGGCCGCCGGGGCCGGCGACCTCGAGGCCGTAGATCAACAGGTCGGTGTCGGCGACGCGCCGGGTGGTGCTCGGGAAGGTCATCTCCGGAGTGACGGCGCCGTTCGCGCCGGTCAGCACCATGTCCATCGTCAGCCGGGCGCTGCCGCGGGAGGCAAACGCCGCTTCGGCGGCGCCCATCAGCTCGGCCTCGGTCTTGCCGGGCTCGTACGCGTCGAAGACCGCGAACACGCCCGCCTTGTTGATCTCCATGCTGTGCCGCACCGAGCGCAGCTCCTCCTCGCTCTTCACCGCCCGGGCGAGGTCGAACTCGGCGTCGAACCGGATCAGCTCGGCGGGGCCTGCGGCGAGCGCCTCGTAGTCGCGGACCGGGATCACGTAGTCGAGTCCGTAGACGCCGACCCGCCTGATGCCGGCGGAGCCGATCCGGTCGACCAGCCACTCGCCCGGCTTCGGCGCGAACGCGCGCTCGTCGACGAAGGTCTCGCCGTGGTCGCCGACCCAGCGTGCCTCCTGCGGGAAGACGCAGACCGGATCGCCGTCGACCGGGATCAGGACGTAGGCGTAGCGGTGGAGGATCCGGAACCCCGACGCGTACGTCACCGCGCCCTCGAAGCCGGTGTACTCGCTGCCGCAGACGAGGACCGCGTCGAGCCCCGCCGCCTCGGCCGCTGCCCGGATCGCGCCGTGCCTGCGTTCGATCTCCCCCGCGCTCGGCGTCCACTCCGGCTCGGTCATCTCGCCACCTCCTCGCGCTCGCTCGGCTCGTACACCCACGAGTGCTCGAGTCCCTTCACCAGCGCCCACGCCGCCTCGTTGAGCGGCGTCGGCACGCCCGAGGAGCGCCCGAAGCGGACGATCCCGCCGCACAGCGAGTCGATCTCGGTCGGGCGCCGGGCGACCACGTCCTGGAGCATGCTCGCCTTGTGGTCATAGGCGACCTCGCGGCCGTGGTCGACGAGCGCGTCGGGGTCGGAGTCGAGCTCGATCCCCTGCGCCGCGGCGACCGCCTTTCCCTCCTCGACGAGACCGGTGATCAGCGCCCGGACCGCGGGCTGGTCGCAGGCGACGCCGTGCGGAAGCCCGGTCAGCGCTCCGATCGGGTTCGTCGCCGCGTTGAAGATCAGCTTCGTCCACTGCGCTCCCCGGGCGTCGACCATCGCCAGCGTCTCCATCCCGCCGCGGTTGAGCGCCCCGGCGAGCCGCTCGACCTCGGCCATCGACGCCGGCTTCGGCTCGAACGGGCCGATCCAGGTCTTGCCGCCCGTGTCTTGGGCGACGTGACCGGGGGCGACGACGTGGCCGGCGGGGAAGGTCGTGCCCCTGATCACCCTCGGCACGCGCTCGGCGATCGCCTCCTCGTTGCCGACGCCGTTCTGGACGCTGCAGACCGCGGCGTCGGCGAACGCGTGCGCGGTCGCGTCGATCGCCGCGGCCGTGTGCATCCCCTTCGTCGCGACGATCCCGAGCTCGCAAGGCGGCAGCTCGCCCGGGTCGGCGGTGGCGCGGAGCTCGGCGACGATCTCCGAGACCCCGGAGATCCGCAGGCCGTCGGCGTTGATCGCCTCGACGTGCTCCTCGGCCGGGTCGTACACCCAGACCTCGACCCCGTCGACGCGCGCGAGGTGGGCCGCGAACAGGCTCCCGATCGCCCCGCAGCCGACGATCGCGATCCTCACGCCCGCACCTCCTCGCTCGGGCTCGGGGCGGTGCGGAGCGAACGCGACCACGAGAGCTCCTTGCCGCGGACGAGCCGCCAGACCGCCGCGTTCAGCGGCGCCGGCACCCCCGCCCGCTTGCCCTCGCGGGCGAGCGCGCCGCAGATCGCGTCGACCTCGGTCGGGCGCCGGGCGAGTACGTCCTCGAGCATCGACGGCAGGTGGGCGTAGTCGCCGTGGTCGGTCTCACCGCGGGCGACCGCGCGGCGGTTCATCTCCCAGGGGTCGTCGTGGAGCTCGATCCCGGCCGCCTGCGCCACCGCCTTGCCCTCGTCGATCATCGCGTGGACGAGGTGACCGAGGTCGGCCTCGTCGGCCTCGTCGGCGAAGGCGCCGACGTGCGGGAGGCCGGTGAGGGCGGCGACGCCGTTGACGGCGGCGTTGAAGATCAGCTTCGACCACTGCGCCGGCCGCAGGTCGCGCATCGCCTCCGCCTCGAGCCCCGAGGCGAGCAGCAGCCCGCAGACCTCGCGCACGTCCTCGAACGGCGTCTCGGTGCCGGCGTAGGGGCCCATCCAGGTCGCCGTGTCGAGCTCGTACTCGACCTCGGTGTCGCCGTGGCGGTTGCCGCTCATGAACGTCACCGCGCTGATCAGCGGCCAGTCCCCGTGCTCGAGCATCACCTCCTCGGCGCCGAGGCCGTTCTGCACCGTCATCATCGTCGCCCGATCGAAGCGGCCCTCGAGCCGGCTCGCGGTCGCCGCGAGGTCGGTGGTCTTCGTCGCGACTATCCCGAGGTCGAAATCAGGGAGCTCGTCGGGGTCTGCGGCGGCCCTGACGCGGGCGTGGCGGTCGCTCTTCCCGGTCACCCGAAGGCCGAGCTCGTTAAGCGCCCGCGCGTGCTCGGGGCGCCGGGTCAGCACGCAGACGTCGGCGACGCTCGCCAGGTGTCCGGCGTAGAGGCTGCCGATCGTCCCGGCGCCGATCACGCAGATCCGCTCGACCGCCACGCTCACCCCCCGCCGGCGACGACGGCGCTCGCGAGGTCGCGGAACTCCTCGTCGCTAACCAGCCCATGCTTGCGGGCGCCCGCCGCCTTGACCGCGGCGAGGACGTCGGCCCGCGCCTCCTCGGGCAGGTCGATGCCGAGCTCGGCCGCCTTGATCCGGATCGAGTCGAGGCCGCTCTTCTTCCCGAGCACGATCCCGCGCCGGGCGCGGACGACCTTCGCCGAGAACGGCTCGATCGCGGGCGGGTCGTGGAACTGGCTCGCAACCGCCCCGCTCTCGCGGATGAACAGGTTCTCGCCGGTGACCGGCTTGTAGGGCTCGAGCTCGTAGCCCGAGAGCCCGCGGACGAGCTGCGAGGTCGAGACGAGGTGCTCGAAGCGCATCCCGACCTCGACGCCGTACAGCGCGTCGAGGGCGATCGCGACCTCGCCGAGGTTGGCGTTTCCGGCTCGCTCCCCCATGCCGTTGATCGTTCCATGGATCCAGCTCGCGCCGGCGCCGACGGCGGCGATCGCGGCCGCGGTCGCGAGCCCGAAGTCGTTGTGGCCGTGCCAGTGGACCGGGACCTCGGGCCCGACCCAGTCGCGGCAGCGCGAGACGAGCAGCGCCGCCGCCTCCGGCGTCGCGGCGCCGATCGTGTCGACGACCGCGACCTCCCTCGCCCCCGCCTCGACCGCGGCAGCGTAGATCCGCTCGAGGAAGCCGAGGTCGGCGCGCGAGCCGTCGACGCCGAAGAAGGCGACCGTCATCCCGGCGGCGGCGGCGTGCGAGACGGCGTCGGTGACCCGGCCGGTGACCTTCTCGTGGCTCATCCCGTAGGCGGCGAGCTTGCCGTCGCTGACCGGCGACTCGATCACCGCCGCGCCGACCCCGAGCTCGAGCAGCGCCTCGACGTCCTTGGGGTGGGCGCGGGAGAAGCCCCAGACCTCGGCCTCGAGTCCGGCGTCGATGATCAGCTCGAGCGCCCGCGCGTCGTCCTCGGACACGCGCGGAAAGCCCGCCTCGATCCGGTCGATCCCGAGCTCGTCGAGGGCCCGCGCGATCCGCAGCTTCGACTCGGGGTCGAGGACGACTCCAACCGTCTGCTCGCCGTCGCGGAGGGTCGTGTCGTAGAGCCCCACCCGACCCGCCGGCACCGCCGCTCGGCCCTCGAGCGCGAGCCGGTTGACCTCCCCCGTCCAGATCTTGTCGCGGTCGATCGGCACCTGGCCGGATATTTGATCACACCGCGCGCGACCGGGCAATCGCGCGCACGGGTCGCGGGACCGCGCACGAGCACCGAGGCTCGACTACCGCGATCCGGCAGCTCAGGCGCTCGCCAGCTCAGGCGCCCGGCCGTCCTTCGAGCAGTGCCCTGCCCGGTAGCGCGAGGAGTGCGAGTAGCCAATAGCCGGCCGCCGCAGCGAAGCCGATCAGCCCGTCGCCCGGAAGCGCGAACGTGAGGCCGACGAGTGGGGTCCCGACGATCACGATCAGCAGGGCGTAGGTGTTCATCGCCGCGAACGCGGCGCCGGCTGAGGCCGGGAACGCTCGACTGAGGGCGTCTGCGAGCGGCCCGAAGGGAAGGCCGCCCGCGAAACCGACCATCAGCGCGGCGATCGCCGCCGGGACGACCGGCAGGCCGAGACCGAGCGCCAGGGTGCCGATAGCGCCGAGCGCGATCGCAAGCACGAGCAGCGCCCGAGTGCGCTCAGGGCGCATGTGCGCATAGGCCCCTCCCCCCGGGCGACCTGCGATCGCGGCGACGAGGATCAACGCTCCGACCAGCCCGGCCGACTCCTCCGAGAACCCGCTACGGCGAACGAGCAGGGTGACGACCCAGTTCGAGAGCACGATCGCGAGCCCGAATGCCGCCGCGTAGAGGACCGCGAAGCGCAGGACCCGGCCGTTGCCGAGCAGGCGCAGAAAGCCCCACGGATCCCCAGCGGCCTCCGGACGCGAGTCGGGACCCGCGGCGACGAGCGCGGAGGCGATCGCGGCGATCGCGAGGCCGCTCGCGAACGGCGCCTCCCAGCCGATCGCGCCGGCGAGAGCGGGGACGACGGCGACGGCGAGCCCGGCGGCGCCGAGCGAGAGGCCGCCGTAGAGGCCCTGCGCGAATGGCCCGCCGCCCGCGTGCTGAACGTAGACGGTCCCGCCGACGAAGCCGAGGCCGACGCCGAATCCGAGCACGAACCGCAGCGCGAGCGCGAGCGCGATTCCGTCGACCGCGAGCGTGACCAGGTTTCCGGCGGCGCAGAGCGCGAGCGCCCCGAGCCCGACGAGCCTCGCGCCGTAGCGTCGCACGAGCGCGCCTACCGCCGCCATCGACAAGAGCTCGGCGAGGAACAGGGAGGTCGTGAACAGGCCGACGGTGGCGAGCGCGATCCCGTAGTGGTCGGCAACCGGCTCGGCGGCGGCGCCGACGCTCGCGAGGTTCCAGCTCACGCCCATCCCGAGGGCGCATGCGGCGACGATGCCCCGAGCCTTCGGGCTCACCGACAATCGATCGCGCTTCGCCCCGGAATCACCTTCCCTTGTCCTGGTTCCGCGCTCAAGGGGCGATCAGGTGCGGAAGTCGTCCGGGTAGCGGCACAGCCGCCGGGCGCCGTCGGGGGTGACGAGGAAGTCGTCCTCGAGCCGCAGCCCCCCGCCGCCCTCCCAGTAGGCGCCGGGCTCGATCGCGAGCACCATCCCCTCCTCGATCGTCCCACCACCGGCCTGGTGCGCCCACGGCGGCTCGTGGGCGCGGGCGCCGACCCCATGGGCGACCGGGTGCGAGGGCTGACCCGGGTAGCCGGCCTCGGCGATCCCCTCGCGGATCATCCGGTCGAGCTCGGCGAGGCTCGCGCCGGGGCGCAGGTGGTCGATCGCCCGCCGGTAGACGGCGAGCAGCCCGTCGAGCAGCTCGTCGTACTCCGGCGCGAGCTCGCCGGGGCAGATGTTCTTCGTCAGGTCGCACCAGTAGCCGTCGGCGCAGACCCAGATCTCGAACAGGGTCGGGGCGTCGGCGACGACCGGGCGGTCACTGGTCGCGGTGAAGGTCGCGATCCCGGGGCCCGACCAGACGAGCGAGAATCCGCGAGCCATCGACACCCGGCCCTCGAACCCGACCCCGACCTCGTGGACGTGCCCCTCCCAAAGCGCCGCGACTTCGCTCTCGCGCATCCCGGGCCTGATCCGCTCGGCGACGTGGTCGAGGGCGAGCGCCGCGAGCTCGCAGGCGATCTCGATCCGCTCGACCTCCTGCTCGCTCTTCGTCGCCCGCGCCTCGGCAAGCAGCCCGCAGCCGTCGACGACCTCGGCGGCCACCTCGTCGAACGCACGCAGGTAGGAGGCGGTGTAGGTCGTCGGCTCGCCGACCATCCGGTCGGCGCCCTGGCTTCCTTGCGTCAGCTCGATCCCGACCCGCCCGGTGAGGTCGCGCTCGCCCAGCACCGCGACCGTCGCGTCGACCGAGCGCGCGATCGGCGGGCGCGGATCGGAGCGGTCGTAGAAGCGGAACGGGCGCACGTCGGCGGCCCACGAGTCGCGGGTCGCCTCGGCGAGCTGCGGCTCGATCGCGATCAGCGTCGTCTCGCCCTGGCGCGGAAAGACGACGTGGTCGTAGCCCTTCATCGGCCAGTAGTCGGCGAGATAGACGACGTTGTCCGGGGCGCGGCAGACGAGCGCGTCGACGTCGCGCTCGGCCATCAGCGCGCGAACCCGCGCCAGCCGCGCCTCGTCGACCGGCCAGCTCACTCCGACCCCCGTGGCTCGCGCTCCGCCCGAAAGCCCGGCCTCCCTGTCCCCGGCTCCGCGCTCACGGCCGAACCGGCGCCGGCTCCCCGTAGGCCTCCTGCCAGGAGATCACCGGGTTGCGCAGCACCCCGATCCGCTCGATCGCGCACTCGATCACGTCGCCGGGGCGCAGGTAGTACTGGTCGGCGTCCTGGCGGAACCCGGCGACGCCCGAGACGGTGCCGGTCGAGAGCACGTCGCCGGCGCTGTAGACGAGCGGCGAGTAGTGGGCGAGGATCTCGGGGATCGACACCGACATCCGGCTCGAGTGCGAGCTCTGGCGGACATCGCCGTTGACCCGCAGCTCCATCTCCAGGTCGTGGGGGTCGCCGAGCTCGTCGGGGGTGACGATCCACGGCCCCAGCGGGCTGAAGGTGTCGATCGCCTTGCAGAACGAGAACACGCCCGAGCGCATCTCCTCGCGCTGGATGTCGCGGGCGGTGATGTCGTTGAAGATCGTGTAGCCGCCGATGTAGTCACGCGCGTCGTCGGGCCCGAAGTGCTTGCCGCCCTTGCGGAGGATGACGCAGAGCTCGAGCTCGTAGTCGAGCTCCGATGTCAGGTGATCGGGGTAGATCACCGCCTGGTCGGGGCCGACGATCGAGTCGAGGTTCTGGAAGAACATGATCCAGGGCGCGATCTCGTGCGACCAGTCGACCCGCTTCGACTCTTCCTCGTGCTCGCGGAAGTTGCCCGCGGTGTGGAAGAACTTCTTCGGCACGATCGGCGCCTCGAGGCCGACGTCGGCGAGCCCGTACTCGGGCCCGCTCGCGCTCTCGGCCTGCTCCATTCCCGCATCGCCGCGCTCGAACAGCGTCCGCATGTCGGGGACGTCGACGGCGACGACGTGGTCGTCGCGCAGCACCCCGACCCGGCTCGCGCCGGCGGGGTCGGTGAACGTCACCAGCTTCACGACGCCACCCCGCAGACCTCGGTCGCGGCGAGCGCGTAGACGCGCGTGATCTCGACCAGTCCCTCGATGTCGAGGTTCTCGCCGTCGGCTCCGGGCAGGCCGCTCGAGGTCCCGTAGTTGACGGTCTCGATGCCGTAGCGGGTCAGCGCCGAGGCGTCGGAGAACCACCGCGTCGTGTCGCGCTCCGGCGGCGAGCCGTGCACGCGCCGGTGGCTCGCGTCGATCGCCTCGACCAGCGGATGGTCGGCGTCGATCTCGGCGCCGGGGGCGGTGACGTAGACCTCGGTCTCGATCCCGTACTCGGGGAAGCGCTCGGCGAGCTCGCGGCCGAGGTCCTTGAACGCGCGCCGGGCCTCGGCCATCGGCATCGTCGGCGGGACGCGGAGATCGAGGAAGAGGTCGGTGCGGTTCGGCGTCCGGCTCACCCGCCACGGGAAGCCGCCGCGGATCGCGCCGACGTTGACGACGCCGCTCAGACCGCCGTAGGCGGCGCGCTCCTCCCAGCTCGGGATCCACTCGACCACCGCGTCGGTTACCTCGCGCATCCGCAGGATCGAGTTCTCCGCCTGCCGCCCCTCCGAGAACGCCGTGTGGACGAACGGGCCGTGGGTCGAGATCCGGCCCCAGAGGGTGCCGTAATGGCCGAGGACGATCCGGTGCTCGGTCGGCTCGCCGAGGATGCACATGTCGGCGACCCCGCCGTGGACGGGCAGGTAGCGGCTGCCCGCGCCGTAGCCGCGGAAGGCGCTGCCGCGGAACTCCTCGCCCCACTGCGTCTTCTCGATCTCGCCGACGACCGCGGCGATCATCAGGTCGCCGCGCAGCCGAACGCCGGCGTCGGCGAGCGCGCGCGCCGCCTCGACATAGCAGGCGAGCGCCCCCTTCATGTTCGAGATCCCGAGCCCGAAGATTCGCCCGTCGCGCACTACCGGCTCGGGCTGGAAGCCGATCTTCCCCGCCAGCCACGGCTCGCGGCCCGAGTACGAGGTGTCCATATGGCCGTTGAACATCAGCGACCTGCCGCCGCCCTCTCCGTCGAGCGACCCAATCACGTTCGGCCGCCCCTCCTCGACCTCCTGCCAGCTCACCTGGAGGCCGATCTCGGTGAAGATCTCCAGCATCCGCTCGGCCATCGCCTGCTCGCTCCCGGTCGGGCTCGGGATCGCGACCAGCGACGAGGCGACGTGGACGAGCCGTGAGGTGTCGACGCTCGCGAGCACCCGCTCGGCGACTTCCCCGGCGGTCGTCGCCACCTACCGACCCTCCACGGAATCGGCGGTGGCCGGACCGGGGGCCACTACGCCGCCACCCCGGCGCCGACCTCGGGCAGGACCCGGCTGCCGAAGAGCTCGATCTGGCGATCGCGGCCCTCGCCCCACAGCTCGAGCATGATGTGGGTGCAGCCGGCGTCGCGATACTCCTCGATCGCCTCGATGCACTCGCTCGGCGTCCCCGCGATCGGCTTGCACTTGTCGAGCACCTCGTCGGTCACCGCCTCGGCCGCGGCGAGCCGCCCGCCGCGCTCCATCGCCTCGGCGACCGGCTCGATCTCGGCCATCTCCAGCCCCGCCTTCTCGAGCAGGACATCGGCCGAGCCCTTGATGTTCTGGACCTTGTTCGCGAGGTACATGCCGGCGATCTCGCGCGCGCCCTGGCGACCCCGGTCGGAGTCGTGCTCGTCGATCGAGGCGACGATCGTGCAGCCGAGGTCGAGCTCGGCCGGGTCGCGGCCGGACTTCTCGGCACCCTTGGCCATGTTCTCGCGCGAGTAGCGGACGAACTCGGGCGTCGTGATGCTCGCGGTCAGGAGGCCGTCGCCGAGCTCGCCCGAGAGCTGCTGCATCTTCGGCCCGGTGCCGGCGACGTAGATCGGGACCTGGCCACGGGGCGATTCCGCGGCGGGGTCGAGCGCCGGGACCCGGGCCGAGAGCTCGCGGCCCTCGTAGTCGAACTCGTCGCCGGCGAGCACGCCACGTACGATCCGGATCGCGTCCTTGGTCACCGTATAGGGGCGAGCGCGCTCCTCACCGGTGCCGATCCGGGCGTGATTCATGAAGATCTTCGACGCCCCGTAGCCGAGCAGGAACCGCGGCTCGGGGCCGGCGGCGGTCATCTCCTGCATCACCCGCGCGTCCATCGCGACCTGGATCGGGTGGCGGGTGTAGGGCGAGATGATCCCCCAGCCGATCGCGAGCCGCTCGGTCTCGCGCGCGATCAGCGGCGAGAGTGCCGTCGACGAGCGCGCCTCCATGCCGTGCTTCCGCCACCACGGGTACGCCTCGGCGAGCCAGATCGTGTCGAAACCGTGACGATCGAGCCGGCGGGCGTGCTCGAGGATCTCCGGCACCGGCTCCATCGTGAGTTGCATCACCCCGACCCGGAATGGCACGCTCATCCCCTCGTCTCCTCTCGCCCGTATCGTCCGGCCTTGCATTGGCGATATTTGATCAAATTAGCCCGCGCGGCGCAAGCTCCCTCGATCTCGCCCGGCCGAGGACGCCGCGCTACGCCGCACCCTCGATCAACTCGTCGATGCGTTGCCTGAACACCCGCCAGCGGCGCTCGTTCTCGTGCACCAGCGCAGCGCTCGCGGTTGCGAGGTCGGTGGCGTGGTCGATCAGGTCGCAGGCCGAGTGCAGCAGGGCAGGAGCGCTTCGCGCCCCGTCGAGATCGGCCCGCAACCCGCCCGGGGAGAGGTCGAGAGCCTCGAGGATCGCCGCGGCGCGATCGAGGTTGCGCGAGACGAGGGTCGCGAGCGACGCGGCGTGCCAGTCGTTGGAGATGATCCGGTGGCGTTCGGAGATCAGGTCGGCGAGCTCCGGGTAGTCGAGCAGCGCCACGGCCGCGCCCCAGCTCGCCTCCATCGCCGCGCCGAGCCACTCGCCCGCCTGCTCGTTCTCCTCCGCCGCCGTCCTCAGCTCGCGCTTGATTCGCGCGATCTCGGCCGGCTCGCCCTCCTCGCCCTCCATGAACAGGATCCCGGCGAGCTCGATCGCCCGCTCGTCGTTCAGGTCCTCGGCCCCCGAGAACGGGCTCGCGCGCTCCGGCGTCCGCGGCTCGACCGTCGACCAGCGCTCGGCGAGCGCCCGGAGCGCCGCCGAGGTCCGCTGCAGCGACGCCGCCTGCTCGAGTGGCGCACGGGCGTAGAACTTCTCGTGCTCGCGGTGGAAGCGGGCGAGGTTGCGCGCGATGTCGAGGAACGGATCCGGACCGATGCCTCAAGTATCGCGCCAGACGGCCGGGGGCCGGGGCCCCGGTGATAGCCTGCGGCGCGGATCGAGGCGCGAGCGCGATCCGGGCGCCACTCGGGGAGCGAACAGGAGGACAATGGACTGGCAACTGATCGTGATCGTGGTGCTGGCAGCGCTCGTCGTGCTGCTGGGCGCCGGGGCCTACAACCGGCTGGTCACGGCGCGCAACCGCTACAAGAACGCGTTCGCGCAGATCGACGTCCAGCTCAACCGGCGCTACGACCTGATCCCGAACCTGGTCGAGGTCGCGAAGAAGTACATGAGCCACGAGCGCGAGACGCTCGAGGCGGTGACCCGGGCCCGCACCGCCGCGGTCGACGACCTGCGCCAGGCCGCCGCCGACCCCTCGAGTCGCGAGGCGATGCGAAAGCTCGGCGAGTCCGAGCGCGGCCTCGAAGGGGCGCTCGGCAGGCTGTTCGCCCTGTCGGAGAACTACCCCGACCTGAAGGCGAACCAGAACATGATGCAGCTCTCGGAGGAGCTGACCTCGACCGAGAACCGGGTCGCGTTCGCCCGCCAGGCGTTCAACGACGCGGTGATGGACTACAACAACCAGCGCGAGCGGTTCCCGACCAACCTGATCGCCGGCGCGTTCGGGTTCGACGCGGCGGAGCTGCTCGAGATCGAGGAGCCCGAGCGCCGCGAGGCCGTGAAGGTGAGCTTCGAGTGAGCCCCGCCTGACCCGAGCGCGGGCGGCGTGAACTTCTTCGAGCATCAACAGCGCGCCCGCCGCCGCACCGGGCGCCTGGTCGTCCTGTTCGCGCTCGCGGTGGTCCTGATCATCGTCGCCGTCGAGCTCGTCGCGCTCGCGGCGATCGGGACCGGGCCCGGCCCGGGCGAGTCATGGCTCGAGGGCGAGACGCTCGATCGCAACTCGGCCCTGCTCGCGGGGATCGCGGTCGCGACCCTGGCTGCGATCCTGATCACCAGCCTGCTGCGGACGATCACGCTGCGCGGCGGCGGCGGCAAGGTCGCCCGCCAGCTCGGCGGCACCCGGGTCGAGCCCGAGTCGGCCGACCCCCTTCGCCGGCGGCTTCACAACGTCGTCGAGGAGATGGCGATCGCCTCCGGCGTGCCCGTCCCGGAGGTCTACGTGCTCGAGCGCGAGCGCGCGATCAACGCGTTCGCGGCCGGCTACTCGACCGCCGACGCGGCGGTGGCGGTCACCCAGGGGGCGCTCGAGCAGCTCGACCGCGACCAGCTCCAGGGCGTTGTCGCGCACGAGTTCGCCCACATCCTCAACGGCGACATGCGCCTCAACATCCGCCTGATCGGCCTCCTGTTCGGGATCCTCGCGCTCGCGTTCGCCGGGCGGATCGCCCTGCGCGCGGCGTTCCACGGCGGCGGCCGGAGCGCGCTCGCGATCGGCGCGATCGGCCTCGCGGTGATGCTGATCGGCTACGTCGGGCTGTTCTTCGGTCGCTGGATCAAGGCCTCGGTCTCGCGCCAGCGCGAGTACCTCGCCGACGCCTCCGCCGTCCAGTTCACCCGCAACCCGGACGGCCTCGCGGGAGCGCTGAAGCGGATCGGCGCCGCACAGGCCGGCTCGCGGCTCGAAGCCGACGCGGACGAGGTCGCCCACATGCTGTTTGCGCGCGGCCTCGGCGGCATCTTCTCGACCCACCCCCCGCTCGAGCGCCGCATCGAGGCGATCGACCCCGCGTTCCGGCCCGAGGAGCTGCGCGAGATCGCGGCTCAGATGCGCCTCGAGGCCGACGCCGACCGCCGCCGCGCCGAGGCGGCCGCGGAAGCCGAGGCGGCTGGCGGGCGGCGGGCGGGCGGCGGCCCGTGGCCGCTCGACCCCGACGCGATGATCGACCGGATCGGCAGCCCGGGGGTCGGCGAGGTGCTCGCCGCCGCGGCTCTCGCGGCGGCGATCCCGCGGCCCCTCGGCGACGCGGCGCACTCGGTCGAGTGGGCGCCCGACATCCTCTGCTTCCTGCTCCTCGACCCGCTTGCCGAGATCCGCGAGCGCCAGCTCGCGATGATCGGCGCCGCCCGCGGACGCGAGAGCGAGGCGCAGGTCAGGCGCCTCGTCGAGCTGGCGCCCGAGCTGCCCGCCGAGCAGCGGCTGCCGCTGCTCGAGATCGCCTTCCCCGCGCTTCGGGCCCGGCCGGAGGCCGAGCTCGACGACCTCCTCGAGCTGATCGACGAGCTCGTCCGCGCCGACGGCGAGGTCGACGCGTTCGAGTACGCGCTCGCGCGGCTGACCGCCGTCCAGGTGGCCGACGCGCTCGATCCCCAGCGGGCTCGCGAGGCGGGCCGGCTGCGGCTGGCCGCGGCGCGCGAGGAGATCTGCGACCTGCTCGCAATCGTCGCCCGCCACGGTCACGGCGACGAGGGGGCGGCCCGGGAGGCGTTCGAGGCGGGGGCGGCGCGGGCGCTGGGCGAGCGCCCGCCGATGCCCGCCGGCTCGGCCGACTGGCCGGCGCAGCTGGACCGCTCGCTGGCGTCGCTGGACCGGCTCCGCCCCGACGACAAGCGGGTCCTGGTCGGGGCCCTCGTCGCCGCGATCCTCGTCGACGGCGAGGCGATCCCGGCCGAGCACGAGCTGCTGCGGGCGGTGTGCGCCAGCCTCCACGTCCCGGTGCCGCCGCTGCCGGCGGTCGGGGCCTGAATCGGCGGGCGCCCGTCAGGTCGCGGCCTGACGGGCGCCCGCTCACGCGGCGCCCCGGTGATCAGTCGCCCAGTGGGAGGTCGACTTGAGGCTGCACCCCTGGGGGCGCCGACGCGCTGCCTGCGATCGCGGCCTGCAGTCCGCTGCCGCCCGCAGCGCGAAAGCTCACCCCTCGAGGAGGAAGGTTTCCGGGATGTTGCCGGCGACCATCACGGCGCCGGCCGGGATCGTCACCGGTCCGAACGTGGTCGTCTCCCTGGCGCCGATCAGCAGCGGCACGGGTGTCAGCGGGCACCTTCGTTTTCGGCGATCGGGATGTGCTCAACGTTCTCAGGCCGGTACCCGGGGGAGGGTGAAGATGCGGACGTCGTCGGCGTCGTCGGAGGTGCGATCGAGGACGGGACCTGACCTGAAGCGCGACTAGGTTGAGCTGATCACCGGCGATCGGAAGGAGCGGCAAATGCCAGAGCGCGATGGATACATCCCCGGCGTCCCCTGCTGGGCCGATACGACCCAGCCCGACCCGGAGGCGGCGGCCCGCTTCTACGGCGAGCTGTTCGGATGGACAGTCGAGGACATCATGCCCCTCGGGTCGGAGGCCCGATACTTCATCGGCCGGGTCCGGGGCGGCGACGTCGCCGGGGTCGGATCGATCCCCGAGGGCCGACCGGCGGCGACGGCGTGGAACACCTACATCTGGGTCGAGAGCGCCGACGACGCCGCGGCGAAGGCCGCCGCCGCCGGGGGGTCGGTGGTCGCCGAGCCGTTCGACGTCCCCGGCTCCGGGCGGATGGCAGTGTGTGCGGACCCCGCGGGCGCAGCGTTCTGCGTCTGGGAGGCGAAGGAGCACAGGGGGGCACGGATCGTCAATGAGCACGGGAGCCTCAATTTCAATGACCTCTACACCAGCGACATCGAGGGCGCGAAGGCGTTCTACGGCGCGGTATTCGGCTGGCGGGTGCTCGAGCTCGACGGCGGCTATCAGGCCTGGGCGCTGCCCGGCTACGGCGACCACCTCGCGCTCGACAACCCCGGGCTCCGCGACCAGATGGAGGACGTCGGCGCCCCGAAGGGATTCGAGGACGTCGTCGCCTCGCTGGGCCCGCTCGGGGACGATCAGGCGGACGGCGGCCCGCACTGGGGGGTCACCTTCGCGGTCGACGACGCCGACGCGATCGCCGAGCGGGCGAGCGAGCTCGGCGCCACCGTCGTCGCGCCGCCGATCGACGCCCCCTGGGTGCGGATGACGGTGATCCGGGATCCGCAGGGCGCGACCTTCACCGCGAGCCAGTTCGTGCCCGACAACGCCTAGACGCGTCGCGATCCGGCCCGGTCGCGACCGGCCCGCTACCTTGATAGTCGATGACGATCGCGGGGAGTCGGCACGAGGTGACAAGGCGGTGGCTCGCCGATCGGCGGCGGTTCGCGGTTGCGACGCTGATCGAGACCGTGGGCTCTGCTCCGCTCGACCCCGGGGCGGTGATGCTGATCGCCGACGACGGCGCGATCGAGGGGTCGGTGACCGGGGGCTGCGTCGAGGGCGCCCTCGTCGAGGAGGCCCGGGACGTGCTCGGCGGCGCCGAGCCGCGGGTCCGCACCTACGGGATCTCCGACGACGAGGCCGCCGGGGTCGGGCTGATGTGCGGCGGCACGGTGCGGGTGTTCGTCGACGAGCCGGACGAGCAGTCGAGCGCGGTCGTCGACCGGACGCTCGCCGCGGTCCAGGAGGGTCGCCCGGCGGCGATCGCCACCCTGCTCGACGGCCCGCGCGCGGGCTCGAGGATGGCGCTCGTCGACGGTGAGCTCGTCGGCGGGTTCGGCGCGACCGAGCTCCTCGACCGCACCGTCGGCCGCGACCTGCGCGGCTCCCTCGACCAGGCGCTGACCGGGATCCGGCGCTACGGCGCCGACGGGGCGGCGATGGGGTCCGACCTGCGGGTCTACTTCCAGGCCTACTCCTCGCCGCCGTCGATGGTGATCTTCGGCGCGATCGACTTCGCCGTCGCCACCGCCCGGCTCGCCGGCGAGCTCGGTTACCGGGTGACGATCGTCGACGCCCGGGAGCCGTTCATCAAGAGCCCGCGGTTCGAGGCGGTAGCCGAGGTCGTCGTCGACTGGCCGGACCGGTACCTCGAGACGCGTCAGCTCAGCGACCGCGACGTCGTTCTCGTCTTCACCCACGACCCGAAGTTCGACCAGCCGGCGCTGACCGCCGCGCTCGCCTCAGGCGCCGGCTACGTCGGGGCGCTCGGCAGCCGCCGCACGCACCGCAACCGAGTCGAGCGGCTGCGCGAGGCTGGCGTGCCCGAGGCCGACATCGACCGGATCGCCGCCCCCTGCGGGCTCGACCTCGGCGCCCGCACGCCGGCGCAGACCGCGGTCTCGATCCTCGCCGAGATCATCGCCGAGCAGAACCGGCGCAGCGGTGAGCGCCTCTCGGAGACCAGCGGGACGATCCACGACCGGCCCGCGGCCGAGCTCCAGCCCGCCGAGTAGCCTCGCCCTCGGGTCTTCGTGGGCCCGGGTCACTGGTCGAGCTGCGCGATTACGCACTCGCGCGGGTCCTTGTCGTCGCGCCAGCGGAGGATCTTCGAGCCATGCCGGATGCGACCGGCGCTGACGTGATCGAAGGCGACCTCGATCACCAGCTCGGGTCGGAGGGCAATCCACTCGAGGTCGCGGTCGGCGGCCCAGCGGCTCGGGTCGGCGGAGCCGCGCTCGCCGGTCTCGTACGGCTCTAGCTTCGCGCGCAGCTCGCGCTTCTCCTTCGCCTTCAGGCCCGATGTGTGGCCGACCACGCGCAGCTCGCCGTCGTCGTAGAGCCCGAGGATCAGCGAGCCGACGGTGCCGTCCTCCTTGCCGGGACGCCAGCCGACGATCACCGCGTCGATCGTCCGCAGCCGCTTCACCTTCACCATCCCCTTGCGCTCGCCGAACCGGTACGGGGCGTCGAGCCGCTTCGCGACCACCCCCTCGCCGTCCCGGAGCCACACGGCGGCGCCGTCGGGGCCGGCGGCGAGCGGCGTCAGCTCGATCGAGCCCGGGTCGGCGAACCCGCCGACGAGCTCCTCGAGCGCCGCGCGGCGCTCGGAGAACGGACGCTCGAGCAGCTTCTGCGAGCCGGCCGCGAGCAGGTCGAAGGCGCGGAAGGCGGCCGGGGTCGCCTCGGCGAGCATCCGCACCCGCGACTCGGCCGGGTGGAGGCGGTTCTGAAGCGCGTCGAAGTCCTCGCGGCCTGCGTCGCCGAGGATCACGAGCTCGCCGTCGATCACGTACTCGCCCGCCGGGAAGGCGAGCTCGGGGAAGTAGCGTCGCAGCGGCCGCTGCCCCCGCGACTGCAGGTAGACGTCGTCGCCGTCGACGAACGCGAGCGCCCGGAACCCGTCGTACTTCGGCTCGTAGACCCAGCCCTCGTCGGTCGGCAGCGCCTTTCGCGAGAGCGCGAGCTGGGGCTTGAGTGGGGGCTTCAGGGGCAGCGTCACGACGGGATCACCGCCGATCGTAGTCGGGCCGACTCTGAGAGCATCGGGCGGCGATGGCCACTCCGCCCGAGACCGGATCCGACCCGCCGCGCGAGTGCGACCTCGCCGTCGTCGGCGCCGGCGTCGTCGGGCTCGCCGCGGCGCGCGAGCTTGCGCTCCGCAGCCCGGACGCGCGGCTTTGCGTGCTCGAGCGCGAGCCGCGGGTCGCCGCCCACCAGACCAGCCACTCGAGCGGGGTGATCCACGCGGGGATCTACTACCGGCCCGGATCGCTCAAGGCGCGGCTGTGCGTCGCCGGCGCGCGCGAGCTCTACGCCTACTGCGCCGAGCGCGGGATCCCGGCGAGGCGGACCGGCAAGGTGATCGTCGCGGTCGACCCCCCCGAGCTCCCGCGGCTCGACGAGCTCGAGCGCCGCGGGCACGCGAACGGGGTCCCCGGGCTGCGGCGAATCGACGCCGACGAGCTGCGCGAGATCGAGCCGCACGCGCGCGGGCTGGGGGCGCTTCACTCGCCTGCCACCGGGGTGGTCGACTTCGGCCGCGTCGCCGCCGCGCTGGCGGAGGACCTCGCGAGCGCCGGCGCCACTGTCCACACCAACTGCGAGGTCCGGTCGACGACCGCCGGCGCGGGCGGGATCGAGCTCACCCATGCGCGGGGGACGACCCGGGCCCGGGCGGCGGTGCTCTGCGCCGGCGCCTGGTCGGACCGGCTCGCGGTTGCCGCCGGTGCCCCGGCCGATCCCCGCATCGTCCCCTTCCGCGGCGCCTTCCTGCGGCTGCGACCCGAGCGCGCCCACCTCGTGCGAACGAGCATCTACCCGGTTCCCGATCCCGAGCTGCCGTTCCTCGGCGTCCACCTCACGCGCGGCCTCGACGGCGCGGTCCACATCGGCCCGTCGGCGCTGATGGCCGGCGCCCGCGACGCCTACCGGTTGCGCCAGGTCAACTCGCGCGACCTCGCCGAGACGCTCGCCTGGCCGGGTACCCGGCGGCTGCTTCGCCGTCACTGGCGCACCGCCCTCGCCGAGATCCGCCGGGCGGCGAGCCGCCGGGCGATGGTCGCCGAGCTCGCCCGCTTCGTCCCCGAGCTCCGCGTCGCCGACGTCGAGCCCGGGTTTGCCGGCGTCCGCGCCCAGGCGCTCGCCCGCGACGGCACCCTGGTCGACGACTTCGTGATCTCGCGCACCGAGCGCGCGGTCCACGTCCGCAACGCGCCCTCCCCCGCGGCGACCTCGGCGCTCGCCCTCGCCCGGCTGATCGCCGACCAGGTGGAGCCCGCCCTCGACTAGGCCGGTCCGGAGCCGCCCCACCGGCGCCGGTTGCTCGCCCGCATCCATCGTCTCCTCAGACCGGCGCCGAAGCCCGAACTAATCGATCAGCCGCCGCTCCATCCGGTTGACCGCGAGCCTCCAGAGCGCGATCGAGAAGGCGATCAGCGCGAGCAGCCGCAGCGGCGCGTAGGCGTCGAAGCCGAACGCCGCCCCGCGGACCAGCTCGACGAGCTGGTAGAGCGGGTTGAAGTTCGCCGCGACCTGGAGCCCCTGCGGAAGCTGGTCGATCGGGAAGAACGTCCCCGCGACGAGGAACAGCGGCGTGACGACGAGCGTGGTGACGTAATTGAAGTGGTCGATCTTGCCGACGATCGCCGCCATCGTGATCCCGAAGGCGGCGAAGCCGAGCGCGGTCGCGAACGCGAACACCGGCACCAGCAGCATCGCCGGTCTCGGGTCGAGTCCGAACGCCATCGTCACGATCAGCGGGAAGCAGCCGAAGATGCCGGCGCGCAGCCCGATGAACAGCATCTCGGCGGTGACCAGCTCCTCGACGTCGACCGGGGCGGCGAGGATCGCGTCGTAGGTCTGCTGGAAGCGGTGCTTGACGAAGGTGCCGAACATCGCCGGCAGCGCGCTCGAGAAGATCACCGCCGTCGCGACCATGCCGGTGCCGACGAACTCGACATAGGGCAGGCCGTTGACACCGCTGACGATCGTCGCCCCGAGCCCGAGGCCGAAGGCGAGCAGGTAGACGACCGGCTCGAGCGTGCTCGAGAACGCGGTCGCCTTCCAGAAGGTGCGGAAGTTCGCGATCTCGCGGCTCATCACTCCGGCGATCGCCGCCGGCTCGAGCCGGTGCATGGTCGCGCGGCGGCGCCGGAAGCGCCCGGTTCCGGGCTCGACCCCGCCTGGGCGCGCAGTCTCCGCCTCCACCGCTACTCGGCCTCCTCTCCGGTCAGGAGCACGAACACGTCCTCGAGCGAGGCGGCACGACGGACGGCGTCGTCGGGCACTACGCCGTTCTCGGCTGCCTCCGAGCCGACGATCGCAACCGCCGGGCCGGCCGGGCGGACCCGCAGGCCGGCGGCCTCGGCGGTGTCGCGGACCTCGGCGAGACGGTCGGGGGGCGCGTAGACCTCGGCCGTCTCCCGCCCCGCGTGCCGGGCGATCAGCTCCGCCGGCCTGCCGCGGGCGATGATCCGGCCCGACGCCATCAGCGCGACCTCGTCGGCGAGCCGCTCAGCCTCCTCGATGTAATGCGTGGACATCAGGATCGTCGTCCCCTCGGCGCGGAGCGCGTCGATCAGGGTCCAGATCTGGGTCCGGATCTGCGGGTCGAGGCCGACCGTCGGCTCGTCGAGGAGGACGAGGCGAGGGCCGTGGATGAGGCCGCGGGCGATCAGCAGGCGCCGGCGCATCCCGCCGGAGAGGGCGTCGACGGCGTCCGCGCGGCGGTCGCGAAGTCGCGCCAGGTCGAGCGCGCGCTCGACCGCCGCGCCGACGTCCGGCACCCGGTAGAGCCGGGCGAACACCGCGAGGTTCTCCTCGACGGTGACGTCGACGTCGAGGTTGTCGAGCTGGGGGACGACGCCCATCGCGGCGCGGGCGCTCTTCGACTGCTCGGGCAGCTCGAACCCGAGCACGTTGATCTCGCCCTCGTCGGCGATCGCCTGCCCGGTTAGCAGCCGCATCGTCGTCGACTTCCCGGCGCCGTTCGGTCCGAGCAGGCCGAGGCATGTCCCCGCCGGGACGTCGAGGTCGAGGTGATCGACGGCGGTGATCGGGCCGAACCGCTTGACCACTCCGCGGAGCTGCATCGCCGTGGTCATCGAACCTCTCTATAGCGCACTGCGGTCATCCGGCTCTGGTCGAGACCGGCGCTGGGGGCGGAAGTCATCGCATGCGGCGATCGCCGGCGGGCGATCGACCGCCCCCTATCCCGCCGTGCCGAGACGGCGCGGGACCGGTTCGATGCGCTCCCCGCGGCCGGCGACCGAGACCGTGCGCTCGTACGAAGCGGCGAGGCTCGCCGGGTCGCCCTGGCCCGAGTCGAGCGCGTCGCCGACCGGGAGCACCGTGTACTCGGGGTGGTTGACGTAGACCGGAACGTAGGTGACCCGCTCGGCCCGGTCGCCGTCGCCGTCGACGACGAGGTCGATCAGCCCGACGATGCCGTCCTGGGACGCCTCCGCGCAGCAGGCCGCGGTCTGGTTCGAGATCAGGTTGCCGACGCTGAACAGGACCGGCTTGCCGGCGATCCACTCGATCGGCTGGATCACGTGCGGTCCGTGGCCGACGATCGCGGTGATCTCCTCGGCGCGGGCGAGCCGGCGGGCGAAGCGCCGGACCGCGTCGCTCGGCTCCGACGTGTACTCGGGGGCGATCTGAGACGCCCAGTGCATCGTCACGATCACCGCGTCGGCCCCGCGCTCGCGCGCGCGCCGGGCGTCGGCGATCACCGGCTCGGGCGCGGTCGCGACGTTGACCGAGTAGGTCTCGGGCGGCGGGATGCCGTTGGTGTCGGTGGTGTAGGAGACGAGCGCGACCTTCAGCCCCTCGGCCTCGAGCATCAGCGTCCGCCGCTGGGCGCGCCGCGAGCCGTAGGAGCCGGTCTGCTCGAGCCCCGCGTCACCCAGTGACCGGATCGTCGCCTCGACCCCTTCCTGGCCGAGGTCGAGGGTGTGGTTCGAGGCCGTGTCGCAGGCGTCCCAGCCGGTCGCGGCGACGGCGTCGGCGAGCTCCGGGGGGGCGTTGAACAGCGGGTAGCCGGACACCGGCGCGTCGGCCGAGATCGGGGTCTCGGCGTGGCAGACGGCGAGGTCGGGGCGGTTCACGTACGGGCGAAGCTCGGCGAGCATCGGCTCGAAGTCGTAGCTCTGGCCGCCCCCGATCGCGAGTGCCTGCGCGTAGACCGGCGAGTGGATCAGCAGGTCGCCGCTGAACGAGAGCTGGAGTCGGACCGGCTCGGCCTCGAGCTCCTGGGCCCGGCGCTCCTGCGGCGTGGCCGGCTCCTCCTCCGACGCGCCGCCGGCGCCGCGAACCGCAAGCACGACTCCGACCACCGCGGTGACGAGCGCGAGGACGGCGACGATTCGCCGGCGCCGGTAGGTCGCTGGGGTCGCGTGCATCGAGGGTTCATTGAATCAGCGCCCCCGGTCCAGTACAGTGGCCGTGCCATGACGAGAGGGGGCCGGATTGGGGCCGGCTTGTTCGCACTGTTCGCCTGCCTGGCGCTCGCCGCGCCGGCAAGCTCCGCGCCGCGGATCGCGGGGACCTTCGACGTCTCCGGCCGGCCCGGCGAGCTCACGCGCGGCCCCGACGGCAACATCTGGGTGGCGCTCGACAACGGCAACGTCGCCCGGGTGCGGCCGAACGGCACCGTGACCGAGTTCGCGGTCGCCGCGGTCGGGATCGTCGCCGGGCCCGATGGCAACCTCTGGGTGACGCGCAGTGGCGGCGTCGCCAGCTTCTCGCCCGAGGACCCGGAGGGGACGGTCGAGGCGTTCAACATCCCGGACATCGCCTCGCCGCAGTCGATCACCAGGGGCCCCGGCGGGAACCTGTGGACGGCGAGCGGCGACAAGCTGCTCAGGATCCCCCCCGCGGCGCCGCTCGACAACGAGGACTTCACGATCCCCGACCTGTCGGCGCGCGGGATCACCGCCAGCCGCGGCAACCTGTTCATCGCCGACTTCTTCGGCGTCAGCGGGGGCCGGATCGTCCGGGTGACGCCGACCGGCACGCCGACCTTCTTCCCGGTCGGGGGCAACGGCCCGCAGCAGGTCGCGGCCGGCCCGAAGGGGCAGGTTGCCTACACCAACCAGGGCACCGTCCCGCAGACCGTCGGCCGGATCACGCCGAAGGGCGGGGTCCGGAAGACGAACGCGCCGAACACCGACCCGTTCGGGATCACGCTCGGAACCGACGGCGCCTACTGGGTCGCCGAGTTCCTCACCAACCGGCTCGGGCGGCTGACCCCCGCCGGCAAGTACGCGAGCCCGAAGAAGCTCCGCTTCGGCGCCAACACCGGTCCGCGGCACCTCGCCCACGGCCCCAAGAACACGCTCTGGGTCTCGCTCGAGTTCGCGGAGGAGGTCGCGCGGATCCGCGGCGTCGACCCGCAGACGAAGATCACCAAGGGGCCGAAGGGGACGATCGCCGCGACCGGGTCGAAGACCACGGTCCGGTTCAAGTTCACCTCGCCGGGAGTGTCCGGTCTGCGGTTCCAGTGCTCGCTCAAGGGCCCAGGCCGCAAGCCGAAGTTCCGCCGCTGCAAGTCGGCGAAGAAGTACAGCCTCGCGCCCGGCAGCTACACGTTCGCGGTCCGCGCGAAGGGCACCGGCCGGCCAGACCCGACGCCCGCAAAGCGCAGGTTCACGATCGTCCGCTGATCGCCGCCCCGCGGCCGAGGTGTCGGCACCGCGGCGTCGGGTAGGTTGGTGCGGTGGAAGCGAGCGCACCCGAGCGCCCGGCCGAACCGGCCGCGGGCCAGCCCGCCTCCTCGTTCGCGAAGTCGCTGTTCCGCGGCGAGATCCACGAGGAGATGGTGTTCCCGTGGCCCGAGCCCGATCCCACCGAGCAGGACCGGATCCGGTCGCTGATCGGCGCGCTCCGGGAGATCGCCGCCGACTACGACCCGCGTCAGGCCGAGCGCGAGCGCTGGGTCGGCGATGCGACGATCCGGAGCCTCGGCGAGGCGGGGATCTGCGGCCTGCACGTGCCGGAGCGCTACGGGGGCCAGGGGCTCAGCCAGACGGCGTACGCGCGGGTCTTCGAGGCGATCGCCAGGGTCGACGCGACCCTCTCGGTCGTGCTCGGCGTCCACCAGTCGATCGGCTACCGCGGGATCGAGACGTACGGCAACGACGAGCAGAAGGAGCGTTTCCTCCCCGACCTCGCCGCCGGCCGCCGCCTCGCCGGCTTCGCGCTCACCGAGCCCAACGCCGGCTCGGACGCATGGAACATCGAGTCGCGGGCGGTGCGCCAGGCCGACGGCTCGTGGGTCCTGAACGGCGAGAAGCGCTACATCGGCAACGGGTCTATGGGCGACGTGTTCACGACCTTCGCCCGCTGCGAGATCGATGGGAAGGACCGGCACGTCGCGCTGATCGTCGAGCGCGGGATGAAGGGGTTCGAGGTCGGCGACCGCTACGACACGATGGGGCTGCGGGCGAACGACCTCCGCCGCCTGTACTTCAACGACGTCCGGGTCCCGGCGGAGAACGTGCTCGGGGAGCCCGGCGAGGGCTTCGCGATCGCGATGGACGTCCTCAACAGCGGCCGGATCAGCCTCGGCACCGGGTCGGTCGGGGCGACGAAGATGCTGCTCGACGACGCGATCGACCACGTCACCGAGCGGCGCCAGTTCGGCGCCCCGCTCGCCGACCTCGAGCTGGTCCAGGAGAAGGTCGGCTGGATGGTCTCCTACCTGTTCGGACTCGAGTCGATGTGCTACCTGACCTGCGGCCTGGTCGACGCCGGGGTCCCCGACTACTCGCTCGAGTCGGCGATCTGCAAGGTCTCGGGCACCGAGTTCCTCTGGTACGCGGCGAACCGGGTGCTCCAGCTCAAGGGCGGCCAGGGCTACATGCGCACCGAGCCCGACGAGAAGGTGCTGCGCGACATCCGCATCTTCCCGATCTTCGAAGGCGCGAACGACGTCCTGCGCTCGTTCGTCGCCCTCACCGGCCTCAAGCCCGTCGGCGAGGAGCTCGCCGGGCTCGGGGAGCTCGAGCTCTCCGACCCGATCGGCTCGCTCGGAGTGCTGATCGAGTACGTCGGCGGCCGGATCCAGCGCGAGGTCCGCCCCGAGCGGATCAGCCTCGCGCACCCGGAGCTACGGGAGCGCGCCGACGCGGTCGCGGATCAGGTCAAGCGCCTGCGCGAGGTTTCCGAGCGGCTCCTGCGCGAGCACCGGAAGCGGATCGTAGGCCGCGGGCTCCACCACAAGCGGGTCGCCGACTCGATCGCCGACATCTACGCCCAGGTCGCGGTGCTCTCGCGGGTGAGCGCGATCTTCGCCGACCAGGGCGTCGAGCCCTCCGGGCAGGAGCGCTACATCGCCGAGACCTTCTGCGCCCGGGCCGCCGATCGCGTCCACGGACGGTTCGACCAGGTCGACGCCAACGACGACGAGCGGATGACGGCGATCGCGAAGCTCGCCTACAAGCGCGGCGAGTACGGCTACGCGCTGTTTTCGGACTGAAACAACACCGCCGCCTCCTCTGCTCCCGCCCTGAGCCCCTGGCCCGCGGCTACGCCGCGGGCATTTCGATCTGCTCCCGCGTCTGAGCGCTCAGCCGACCCGCTCGACGATCATCGCCTCGCCCTGCCCGCCGGCGACGCACATCGTCTCGAGCCCGATCTGGTGGTCGTCGGTCTCGATCACGTTCAGCAGCGTGGCCATGATCCGCGCGCCGGTCATCCCGAACGGATGGCCGAGAGCGATCGCCCCGCCGTGGGTGTTGAGCTTCTCGAGCGGGATCTCGCACTGGTCCATGATCGGGATCACCTGCGCCGCAAACGCCTCGTTGAGCTCGACGACGTCGATGTCGGTGATCTTCATCCCCGCCCGGTCGAGGGCCTTGCCGATCGCGCCGATCGGCGCCACGCCCATGTACTCGGGCTCGTTGCCGTGCGTCGCCGCGGTGACGATCCGCGCCCGCGGGGTGAGCCCGAGCTCCTTCGTGCGCGAGTCCGACATCACCAGCACCGCCGCGGCGCCGTCGTTGAGCGGGCACGAGTTCCCGGCGGTGACCCCGCCCCCGCCGTCGAACGCCTCCTCGAGCTCGGCGAGCTTCTCGAGCGTCGAGCCGGGGCGCGGGCCGTCGTCCTTGCTCACCTCGTTGCCGTCGTGATCGCGCACCGGGACGATCTCGCGGTCGAAGAACCCGGACCCCTGGGAGGCGACCGCGAGCTCCTGCGAGCGCTGCGCGTACCTGTCCATCTCAGCCCGGCTCACCTGAAAGCGCTTGGCGACGTTGACGGCCGTGATCCCCATGTCGATGTAGGCGTTCGGCTGGCCGTCCTCACCGGTGAGCTTCGGGTTGCGATCGGCGGCGCCGGCGGGCTCGGTGCGCTCGTTGTAGCGGCTAACCCACTCGACTCCCGCGGCGACGTAGGCGCCGCCTTCGCCGGCGCGGATCGCGTTCGCGGCGTGGCGGATCGCGTCGAGGCTCGACGCGCAGTAGCGCGAGAGGGTGACCCCGTTCACCGTCTGCGGCAGCCGCTCCGAGAGCAGGACGATTATCCGGGCGATGTTGAACGCCTGCAGCCCCTGTGGCATCCCGCAGCCGCAGAAGACGTCCTCGACCTCCTCGGGATCGAGCTCGGGGTTGCGCCCGAGCAGCTCGTCGACCACCGTCGCGGCGGTCTCATCGGGCCGCAGCTGGGCGAGCGAGCCCTTGAACGCACGCCCGATCGGGCTCCTGACGGCATCGACGATCACGGCTTCGGGCATCTGACTCCTCCTCGTCTCCCGGTACCAATGCCGGGATGGTATTTCTATGGCGATGGATGAGGAGGCAGTCGCAAGCGGGGCCGAGCTCGAGCCGCGGCGGGTTGCCGAGCTCGTCGACCGTGGCGCGCAGCTGATCGACACGCGTCGCGACTATGAGTGGGCCGGCGGGCGGATCGCAGGCGCCCGCCACATCGAGGTCAACCGGATCACCGCCGAGGCCGCCTCGCTCCCGCGCGACCGCCCGATCGTCTTCTACTGCCGGACCGGCAACCGCTCGGCGATGGTGACGGACGCGTTTCGCGAGGCGGGGTACGACGCGTACAACCTGGCCGGCGGGATAACCGCGTGGGTGGAGGCGGGGTTGGGGCTGGAGCCCGACGACGGCGACGTCATCGATCCCCTGCCGGCGTCATGAAGCGCCCCCGGCTGCGGTTGCGCCGCGGCAAGCATGCGGACGGCGAGACCGCGGCGACCGCCGCGGCCGCGACGAAGCAGGCGCCCGCAGCCGCCGTCAAGCCCACCTCCCCCGCGGGCGCCACGGGCGCGGCCGCGGAGCCGAACGGCGCACCGAGGCCGGGCGGGCCGGCGGCCGCAGCCGCGGCGCCGAAGCTGCCCGGCGTGCCCCGAACCGGCGACACGGACCCTGGCAAGGCCGCCGCGGTCGCCGAGGCGAAGCGGCCGCCGGAGGGCGCGCCGCCGGCGCCCGTCG
>DATHVI010000087.1:0-3954 GCA_035461385.1 Solirubrobacterales bacterium | reverse complement strand
CCCGTGAGCGAGCGACATTCATGTCGCGAGAGCAGCATGTGCCGTGAGGTGCTCCCGTGAGCGAGCGACATTCATGTCGCGAGAGCAGCATGTGCCGTGAGGTATTCAGGTGAACGCGCGGCGCGCGCTCACCGGCCTGCTGGCGGTCGCGGCCGCGGCGCTCGTGGCCTGCGGTGGTGACGAGCAGGCCGAGCCGCTCGGCGAGGTCCGGGCGGGCTCGGTGACGCTGCTCGCCGATTGCGGCGACTGGAATCGGGGGACCGTGGAGGAACGGATGGCGACCGTGCGCGAGGTTCGCGCCGGCGAGAGCCCCGGCAACCAGGCGCAGACGCACACCGACGAGCAGGTCTACGAGTTCTTCGAGCGCAACTGCGCGCGCCAGTACGCGAAGACGTTTCGGCTCTACAAGCTCTACACCGGCGCCGCCCCGTACATCGGGCTCGAGCCGTAGGCTCGCGGTGGCGCCGACGTGAGGCCGCGCTTCTCAGGGTCGCCGGGGCCGGGGGTGGGTCAGGGCTGAGGGACGCTCGTCGGGCCCCGCGCCGCCTCGGGCAGCTCGCCGGTTCGGGCAGCGGCCGGGTCCTTCGGCGCGACGAAGGTCATCGCCCGCTCGGCTAGCGCGGTGATCGTCAGCGACGGGTTGACGCCGGGGTTCGCCGGGATCGCCGAGCCGTCGGCGACGATCAGGTTCTCGTAGCCGAAGACTCGCCCGCGCGAGTCGACGACGCCGTCCTCGGGCGTCGCGCCGATCACCGCCCCGCCGAGGATGTGGGCGGTGCTCGGGATGTTGAGGATCGACTCGGTCGCGCCGCTCTGCGCGATGCCCCCGGTGCGCGCGGCGAACCAGCGCGCCGCGTGCTCGGCCGCCGGGATGTAGGTCGGGTTCGGGCGCTCAGGATCCTGCTCGGTCTGGAGCCGCACCCCGCCACCGAGGAGGCGCCGGCGCGGGCGCAGCCGCATCGCCGTGTCGAGGGTCTGCATGACCAGCAGGATCACCGTTCGCTGTGACCACCTGTACGGGGCCAGCAGCCGCAGCGCCCGGATCGGATGGCGGAGGATCGCCGCGAGCCACTTCACCGGCCGGGTGACGCGCGTCCCGGCGCCGGTCATGACCGTGAACAGACGGCTCATCGCGCCGCCGCCGCGGCCGTAGGTGACGACCTCGATGTGGGTGTCGGGGTCGGGGTAGATGCTCGACGTGATCGCCACCGCGCGCGAGAAGTCGCGCTCGTCGTCGGGCGCGGTGACCGCCTGGATCGACTCCGAGTTGGTCCGGACCAGGTGCCCGAGCCGTGCCGAGAGCCGCGGCAGGGCGCCGCGATGGCGACAGTCGGCGAGGAGCTGGTTCGTCCCCAGCGGGCCGGCGGCGAGGACGACGCCGCGGGCGGTGAGCGTCTGCCGCCGGCGCCTGGCCCACGCGCCCGAGCGCACGCTCGAGACCGCGTAGCCGCCGGAGCCGTCGGCGGGGCCGAGCGGGCGGACCTCGGTCACGTGCCGCTCGGGCATCACCTCGACCCCGAGCCGCTCCGCGAACCAGAGGTAGTTCTTGACCAGCGTGTTCTTCGCCCCGTGGCGGCAGCCGACCATGCAGCTGCCGCAGCGCAGGCAGCCGGTACGCTCGGGCCCGGCGCCGCCGAAGAACGGGTCGGCGACGGTCTCGCCGGCGGCGCCGAAGAACACCCCGACCCGGGTGTGGGCGAACGTGTCGCCGACGCCGATCTCGCGCCCGTAGGCGGCCAGCAGCTCGTCGGCCGCGGTCATCCCCTGGTAGTCGACGACGCCGAGCATCCGCTCGGCGGTGTCGTAGTGAGGCTCGAGCTCCGTCTCCCAGTCGGCGAGGCCGGCCCACTGGCGGTCGGCGAAGAACGCGGGACGGGCGCGGTAGAGGGTGTTCGCGAAGCCGAGGCTCCCGCCGCCGACCCCGCTCCCGGAGACGATGAACACGTCCTTGAAGACGGTCATCCTCAAGATGCCCCGAAGGCCGAGCCGCGGCATCCAGAAGTAGCGGCGCAGGCTCCAGGTCGACTCCGCGAAGTCCTCGTCGGAGAATCGCCGGCCGCACTCGAGGACCGCGACGCGGTAGCCCTTCTCCGCGAGGCGCAGCGCCGCGACGCTGCCCCCGAAGCCCGAGCCGACGACGATCCAGTCGTAGTCGGTGACGCCGCCTCTGCCGGTCACCGGCAGGAGGATAGGGCGCTCGCCCGCGCCGGCGCGCCAACTGGCACATCCGTACCGGAGCGGTGGTAGGGTCGCCGCCGCGCGGCTCGTGGGCCGGCAACAACGACCGCGTCGTCGTCATGCCCGGCCGCTACACCGAGCCGCGCTCGCGCCGCAAACCGACCAACGACCCCCGCTGCGCCGACCTCACCGTCACCGACACCGCCGGCCGGCCGGCGCCGAGCTACGAGTACCAGGTCACCTGCCCGCACGACCAGAACTTGATCTACGTCCAGGGCCGCGAGGTCGCCGCCGAGCCGCCGCCCGACCCTCCGCGCGACGACCGTCACGGGATCCCCGACGAGGGCCCGTGTGTGCGCTGCAACCTCCAGCTCGAGGGCTCGGGGGTGAAGCCCGAGGACGTGCTGCTCGACGCCGGCAAGGGCTACAGGGCGAAGAGCCCGCTGGCGAAGCCGCGCGGCTACGCCAAGGACGTCGTTTTGCGCGTCGACCGCGCCGATGGCTTCGTCGGTCGCAACCTGCTGATGCGCGGCGGGCTCGAGCACGGCTTCTACACCGAGGAGACCGACGGCGTCCTGCTCGACCGGACGAAGTTCTTCTGGAACGCCGACTACGGCCACCTCAGCTTCACCACCGACCACCACGTGCTTCGGAACTGCCACAGATTCGGAAGCGGCGACGCGGTCGTCTACCCCGGCGCATCGCCTGAAACGGGCTCGCAGGCGAGGTCGGACTTCTATCCCGACTCCCCGCGCTTCAACACCGTGATCCGCAGCTGCGACCTGCACCACAGCGTGCTCGCGTTCTCGGGCTCGATGGCAACTCGGTCCGGATCACCGGCAACCACGTCTACGGCACGGTCGCGGGGATCTCGGTCGATTCGATCTCGGCCCAGGGCCACCCCGGCTGCCCGGCCGACAGCGTCCAGATCGACAACAACCTGATCTACTCGAACAACCTCAACCTCTACGGTCCCGAGCCCCCGGTCGAGCCCCTCGTCGGCGTGCTGCCGGTCGGCACCGGAATCCTCTGGGCGGGGCACAACGACGGCGTCGTCCGCGACAACTGGATCTTCGACAACTGGCGCCGGGGGGCGATGCTGTTCGCGGTCCCCGACGCGCTGGTCGAGCCCGAGGGCGACGTCAACGACGGCATCCCCTGTCCGACCAGCCTGTCCGAGCTCCCCGAGCTGCCGATCGAGACCCCGCTGCCGATCGATCCCGGCAACCTCGGGATCAGCACCTCGTGCGGGAACCGGTATTTCGACAACCGCGTCGGGGTCGCCCCGCCCGGGTTCGAGATGCCGCCGGGCGTGAGGGCGTTCGGAAACCGGGTCGGAGGCGAGGGCGGGGTGCTCCCGAACGGGGTCGACTTCTGGTGGGACGAGTTCCTGCTCACCACCGGCAACTGCTGGTATGCGAACACCGGCCCCGACGGGACCCCGGGCAGCGTCCGCCCCGGCGTCGGCGTGGCGCCGGTGAACGCGATGCCGACGAGCTGCGAGACGAGCGTCGGGCTCGGCGACGCCGTCAAGGAGGCCGAGCTGCTCGACTGCTTCCTCGAGCGGGAGGCGGGGGCCGAGCTGCTCGGCTGCGACTGGGACCAGACGCCGCCGCGTCCCGGACGGCCGCGGCTCACGCCGCCGAGCGCGAGCGCGCCGATCGGGCCCGGGAGCTCGAGCGAAGCGAGGAGGGCGAGCGGTTGCGCGAGCGGATCGCGGAGATCGTCGCCGGCGCGGAGTGAGTCGATGCGGGGCGGCTCGCCGCAGCGGTCAGG
>DATHVI010000086.1:0-4801 GCA_035461385.1 Solirubrobacterales bacterium | reverse complement strand
CGCGTCACTGTCGGGGATCGCGAACCGCTACATCGCGGTCACGCCGGGGCCCGACGACGCGCCGGCGCTCGAGGACGGAGCGGCGATCACCGCCCAGGACACGACCTCCCCCGTCGACCTCGACCAGCTCTTCAACACCTTTCGGCCGCGCGAGCGCAGGGCGCTGCGCAACTTCATACAGGGATTCGCCGCCACCTACACGGGCGCGGCGCAGGAGGCGAACGAGACCTACAAGTTCCTCAATCCCGGGCTCAGCACCGCCCAGCGACTGTTCGCCGAGCTGACCCGCGACCAGCAGGCGCTCACCGACTTCCTCGCCGACGGCTCGAAGGTCGTCGGCGCGATCGCGGAGCGCCGCGACGACCTCTCCGCGCTGACACAGAACGCGAACGAGGCGCTGGGCGCGATCGCGCGCGAGAACGAGTCGCTGGACCGCGTGCTGAGCGCGTTCCCCCCGACCCTGCGCCAGGCCAACACGACGTTCGTCAACCTGCGCACCGCGCTCGACGACCTCGATCCTCTCGTCGCAACGTCCAAGACCGCCACCCGCGATCTGGCGCCGTTCCTGCGCGACCTGCGGCCGGTGGTCAACGAGAGCGTGCCTGTGTTCCGCGACCTGCGCAAGGTCGTGCTCCGCAAGGGCAAGGCCAACGACCTCGCCGACACGCTCGAGGACTTGCCCAAGCTCCGCGACCGGGCGGAGGTGGACCTGCCGCGGGCTAGCCAGGGGATCGAGGACTCGCTGCCGGTGTTTCAGTTCGCGCGCCCGTACGCCCCCGACCTCCTCGGGCTGATCAGCAGGCTGGGGCAGGCGACGGCGAACTACGACGCCAGCGGTCACTACGCGCGCGCCTCGGTGCTGAGCAACATCTTCGACTACAACGCCGGGGCGTTGACGCCGCAGAACCCGTCGCAGCAGTACGACTTCTACAGCGCCGCGCCGAACACCTTCGGCAAGTTCATCCGTTGCCCCGGAGGCTCCACGCAGCCGATCACCGACTCCAACCCGTTCACCGACGACGGCAACCTGCTGTCCGACGGCCAGGACCCGAACCCGAAGTGCGACCCGGACGACGTGCCACCCGGCCCATGAGGCGGCTGGTGGTCATAGCGTGCGCGGTCGCCGGCGGGATCGGGCTGCTGGTCGCGGGCCCAGCTGCCAGCGACGACGGCGGCCCGTACGAGCTCCGCGCGATCTTCGACAACGCGTCGTTCCTCGTCCCCGGCGAGGAGGTGCGGATCGCCGGCGCGAAGGTGGGCGAGGTCGCCGAGGTCGACGTCACCCGGCCGGGCGAGACGGTCAGTCTCGAGAACGGTCCCGAGGACGAGCCGGGGAAGGCCGCCGTCGTGCTGCGGATCGACGAGCCCGGGTTCCAGGACTTCCGCGAGGACGCCTCCTGCCTCGTCCAGCCCCAGTCGCTGCTGGGCGAGAAGTTCGTCGGCTGCCGGCCGACCCAGCCCCGCGCGCCCGGAACCGAGCCGCCGCCGCCGCTCGAGGAGGTCGCCGACGGCCAGCCCGGCGAGGGCCAGCTCCTTCTGCCGCTCGAGAACAACGGCAAGGCGGTCGACATCGACCTCGTCAACAACATCATGCGCGAGCCCTACGCGGACCGCTTCCGCCTGATCCTCAACGACCTCGGCGCCGGCTTCGCGGCCCGCGGCGACGAGCTCGAGGAGCTTGTCGAGCGCTCGAACCCGGCCCTGCGCCAGACGAACAGGGTGCTCGAGATCCTCGCCGCCCAGAACCGCGCCCTGGCCGAGCTGGCCCGCGACTCCGACACTGTCCTGACTCCGCTCGCGCGCGAGCGGAGTCGGATCACCGGCTTCATGCGTGGCTCGACGGTCGCCGCGCAGGCGACCGCGGAGCGCGCCGACGACCTCGAGGCAGGCTTCGAGCTCTTCCCGGAGTATCTGCGCCAGCTGCGCGCGACCAGCCGCGACCTGCGCAGGTTCTCCGACGCCGGCACCCCGGTGGTCACCGACTTCGGTGACTCGGCACCGGACGTCACCCGGGCCCAGAAGGCGCTCGCGCCGCTCGCGGACGCGGGGACCGACGCGCTGACGACGCTCGGCGACGCCGCGGAGGCGAGCCAGGACGACATCGTCGCCTCTGACCCGGTGATCAAGGACGTCCGCGACCTGTCGCGCTCGGCCAAGCCGGGGGCCAACCAGCTCGACAAGCTGCTCGCCAGCCTCGACCAGGAAATCTGCGTGCAGCGGAACTTCGAGGGCGTGTGCGACGTCGAGACGACGGGTCTGCGCTCGCTGATGGACTTCTTCTTCGGGACGTCCGCCGCCGTCAACGGCTTCGACCAGTACGGCCACTACCTGCGCACGTTCGGGCTGGTGACGAACTGCACGGTGATCTTCGCGATCAACATCGGCGAGTGCGACGCGCACTTCGGCGAGGGCCCCGATCTGGAGCGGGCCTCGGCGGCCGACCTCGACTCCGGCGACGAGCGGCGAGGCAGCAAGACTCGCGGCCGGGAGGGGTCGGTCTCCGCCGAGCCGCGGGCGCCCGCGGGAGGCGAGCCCGCGCAGCCGCAGTCTGAGTCTCCCGACGACGAGGCGACGCCGGGCGGGTCCGAGGGCGAGGTGGCGCCGGAGCCATCGTCGAGCGAGCGCGCGGGGCGCGAGCTGCTGCGCTTCCTGCTGGAGGACGGGTCATGAGGGGGCGCAGGCCGATGGGAGCGATCGCTTCGAGCCCGACGATGGTCGGCGCGATCACGGTCCTGATCGTGATCGTCGCCGTGTTCCTCGCCTACAACGCGAACACCGGGCTCCCGTTCGTGCCCACGTACCGGATCACGGCGCAAGTCCCGAACGCGAACCAGCTCGTGCCCAGCAACGAGGTTCGGATCGGCGGCGTGCGGGTGGGACTGGTGGAGACCATCGCCCCGATACAGCACGAGGACGGGTCGATCACGGCGCGGCTCGACCTCAAGCTCGACGACGAGATCCGCGAGCTCCCCGAGGACTCCACCGTCGTCGTCCGCTCGCGGTCCTCGCTCGGGCTCAAGTACCTCGAGATCAAGAAGGGCACCTCGGAGGAGGGGATCCCGGAGGGCGGGACGATGCCGCTCAGCCAGGCGAAGCCGGAGCCGGTCGAGCTCGACCAGATCCTGAACACCTTCGACGAGCCCACTCGCCTCGCGATCCAGCGCAACCTGGTCGAGTTCGGGAGCGCGATCGCGGCGCGCGGGCCGGCTCTGAACGAGGCGATCGGCAGGCTCGCGCCGGCGCTGAGGCACCTGCAGCCCGTGGCCCGCGTCCTCGCCGACCCGGACACGCGGCTCGCCCGCTTCTTCCTCGCGCTGCGGGACACGGCCTCCGAGGTGGCGCCCGTCGCGGAGACACAGGCGCAGATGTTCGTCGTCCTCAATACCACCTTCGACGCGCTCGCCAACGTGGCGCGGCCGTTCATCCAGGAGACGATCTCGCGCACGCCGCCGTCGTTCGAGACGGCGATCCGCACGATGCCGACGATCCGGCCCTTCCTGCGCAATACCGCCGGGCTGTTCAACGACCTCGCGCCCGGCGCCCGGGCGCTGCGGAATACGGCCCCCGAGCTCGCCGACGCGGCGGTCGTCGGGGTGCCGGCGCTGCTCGAGGCGCCCGAGTTCAACCGCCAGCTACCGCCCACGGCGGCGTCGCTGCGTCGCTTCAAGGACAGCGAGACCGTGCGAACGGGGATCACCGACCTGACGAACTTCGCCGACGAGCTCAGCCCGACGCTGCGGTTCATCACCCCGGCGCAGTCGGTGTGCTTCTACGGGTCGCTGCTGTTCCACAACGTCGCCGACACGGTGCGGCTGGGAAACAGCCTCGGCAACTGGCAGCGGTTCATCGTCCTCTCGGCGCCGGGCGCGCCGACGGCGCCCAACAACGAGGGCGTCCCCGCCTCGGGGGTGGCGAGCGGCGGTGCCGGCCCGGCGAGCTTCCTGCACTCGAACCCGTACCCGAACACGGCGGCCCCGGGGCAGAAGCCGCGTGAGTGCGAGGCCGGCCGCGAGCCCTACACGTCGAACACCGTCGAGATCGGCAACCCGCCCGGGAACCAGGGCGTGATGCCGGAGTCGATCACGAAGCCGAACAAGACCGTCGGGGAGATCGAGTGATGGCGCGCGAGCGGCCCACGACCCCGATCGGGCAGAAGAAGCCCTACGACGAGCGCCTGTACCGGCGCGGCCCCCAGGGTCTGTCCCGGGCGGCGGTGGGCCTGATCGCGGTGCTGGTGATCGCGATCGGGACCTACCTCGCCTTCTCGAAGTCGATCCCGTTCGTCGGCCCGGGATACGAGGCGAAGGCGGTGTTCGAGAACGCGGCCACGTTGCGCGAGACGGCGCCGGTGCGGATCGCCGGGGTGAACGTCGGCGAGGTGACCGACGTGCAGGCCGAGGGGGACACGACCGAGGTCACGTTCACGGTCGACGACGAGGGCCTGCCGCTGCACACCGACACCGAGATCGAGATCCGCCCCCGCCTCTTCCTCGAGGGCAACTACTTCCTCGCCACCAACCCTGGTAGCCCGAGCGCCCCGGAGCTGCCCGACGGCGGCACGATCCCAGTCACCCAGACCTCGACCGCGGTCCAGCTCGACCAGGTCCTCACCACGCTGCAGAAGCCGGACCGCAAGAACCTCGGCGAGTTCCTGGAGGGGTTCGGGGGCGGACTCAACCGCCAGCCCACGGCCGAGGAGGACGAGACCCAGGACCCCGACGTCCAGGGGGAGAGCGGGGCCCAGGCGATCAACGACTCGTTCGACTATGGCGGCGCGGCAGGCCGCGACTCGGCGATCGTC
>DATHVI010000085.1:0-3225 GCA_035461385.1 Solirubrobacterales bacterium | reverse complement strand
GGCGCGCCGCTCGCCGCGGCTGCGACGGGCGGCGACGCGGCCGCGCCGCCGGCCGCCGCCCGCGGCCGGCCGGCGAGCGATGCCGCGCAGCGGCCCGGGCACGGGACGCTCGGCCCTCCGGCGCACCTCTCGGGGCGGGCGCGCGAGGCGGCGCGCCGGCTCGCCGGGGAGCGCAAGCAGGTGACGGTGCTGTTCGCCGACGTCACCGGGTCGATGGACCTCTCGGAGCGGGTCGACCCGGAGCGGTGGCGGGAGATCATGGACCGCTTCTTCCGCCTCCTCGCCGAGGCGGTCCACCGCTTCGAGGGAACGGTCGACAAGTTCACCGGCGACGGGATCATGGCGATCTTCGGGGCGCCGATCGCCCACGAGGACCACGCCCAGCGCGCCTGCTTCGCGGCGCTCGAGATGCGCGAGACGCTCGGCGAGTACGCCGCTGAGCTCCGGCGCACCGAGGGGCTCAACCTCACCGCGCGGGTCGGGATCAACTCCGGCGAGGTCGTCGTCGGCGCGATCGGCGACGACCTCAGCCTCTCCTACACCGCGGTCGGGCACACGGTCGGGCTCGCGCAGCGGATGGAGGCGCTCGCCGAGCCCGGGAAGGCGTACGTCACCGAGACCACCGCCGACCTCGCCGCCGGCTTCCTCGACCTCGCCGACCTCGGCGAGTTCGAGGTCAAGGGCTCGCGGCGGCCGCTGCGGGTGTTCGAGCTCGTCGGCGTCGGCTCGGCGCGCGGGCGGCTCGACGTCGCCCGCAGCCGCGGGCTGACCCGGTTCGTCGGCCGGGCGGCGGAGCTCGCCGAGCTCGACTCGGCGCTCGAGTCGGCCGCGGGCGGCGAGGGCACGGTGGTCGGGGTCGTCGCCGACCCGGGGGTCGGCAAGAGCCGCCTCTGCATGGAGTTCTGCGACCGCGCGCGGGCGTCCGGGGTCGAGGTCTACGAGGCCCACTGCCAGGCGCACACCCGCGACCTGCCGCTGCTGCCGGTGCTCGAGATGGTCCGCTCCTACTTCCGGATCGGCGACCGCGACTCGGCCCGCGAGGCGCGGGAGAAGATCGCCGGGCGGATGCTGCTGCTCGACCCCGAGCTCGCCGACGAGCTGCCGCTGGTCTTCGACTTCCTCGGCGTGCCCGACCCCGAGCGCCCGGCGCCGCGGATGGAGGCGGAGGCGCGCCGGCGCCGGCTGCTCGAGGTCGTCGGGCGGCTGATCGGTGCCCGCGGGCGCGAGGGGGCCGCGATCATGCTGGTCGAGGACGCGCACTGGATCGATCCCGCGAGCGAGGAGTTCCTCGCCGCGCTCGCCGGTGGAGTCGCCGGGACGCCGACCCTGGTGCTGGTCACGTTCCGGCCCGAGTTCGACGCGGCGTGGATGGGCGGGGCGGGGTATCGCACGCTCGCCCTCGACGCGCTCGGGGGCGAGGCGCTCGACGAGCTCCTCGACGAGCTGCTCGGCGCCGACCCGTCGCTCGACGGGCTCGCGGAGATGGTCCGCGACCGGACCGGCGGCAACCCGTTCTTCATCGAGGAGGTCGTCCGCGAGCTCGCCGAGTCGGGCGCCCTCGACGGCGAGCGCGGCGGCTACCGGCTCGTCCGCCAAGTCGACGACGTCGCGATCCCGCGCAGCGTCCAGTCGATCCTCGCGGCGCGGATCGACCGTCTCGACGCCGGGGCGAAGGAGGTCCTCGGCGCGGCGGCGGTGGTCGGCAAGGACTTCAGCCGCGAGCTCGCGGTTCGCGCGTCGGGCCTCGACGGCGACGCGGTCGACGCCGGGCTCGCGGTCCTCGCCGAGGCCGAGTTCATCTCCGCGACCGCGCTCTATCCGGAGCCCGAGTACTCGTTCCGCCACCCGCTGACGCGCGAGGTCGCGCTCGGCTCCCAGCTCGCCGAGCGACTCGCCGCGACCCACCGGCGGGCCGCGGTCGCGATCCAGGAGCTCGAGCCCGACCGGCTCGAGGAGAACGCGGCGCTGATCGCCCAGCACTACGACGCCGCGGGCGACGCCTTCGATGCCGCCGGCTGGTACCTGCGGGCCGCCGCGTGGTCGCGGACCAACGACCAGCCGGCGACGCTCGCCCACGTCGAGCGGATCCGCGAGCTCGACGACGAGCTGCCCGACGGCCCCGACGCCGACGGCCTGCGGGCGGTGGCGAGGGTGTTCCTGCTCGGGCTCGGCTGGCGCGGGGGGATGGAGGGATCGAAGATGCTCGACGTGTTCGAGGAGGGGCGGGCGGCGGCGGAGCGGACCGGGAACGACTCCGCGCTGGCGGCGCTCCACGGCACGGCGACGATCGCGCTCACCGTCCGCGGCCTGGTCGGGGAGGCGATCCGCCACATCCCCGAGGCGCTCGCGACCGCCGAGCGCAGCGGCGACCCGGCGACGCTGGCGATGGTCCGCGCGACCTCGAGCTACCCGCTCTTCCTCGCCGGCCGGATCGACGAGGCGCTCGCGGCCGCCGACTCGCTGGTCGAGCAGACCCGCGACGACCCCTCGCTCGGCTCGAGCCTCGGCGCCGAGTCGCCGCACGTCTGGGGGATCTCGTTCCGCTGCCTGCCGCTGGCGGTCACCGGTCGGCTCGACGAGGCGCTGGCGGCGGTGACCGAGGGCGAGGCGGTCGCGAGGCGGCTCGGACTCGCCGAGACGCTCGGCTGGGTGCACTCGTTCCGGCTCGGCTACGACCACTGGTACGGGTCCCGCGACGGGGCCCTGGCGCTCGGCCATGGCCGCGAGGCGGTCGAGATCGCGCAGGAGATCGGGAGCTCGTTCTCGCTCGTCGTCGCGCTCACCTGGCTCGGCGAGGCGCACCGGATCGCCGCCGAGCCCGAAGCGGCGCTCGTCCCGCTCGAGAAGGCGCTCGAGATCATCGAAAGCACCGGCGCCGGGCTCGATTTCGAGGTCTACGCCCGCTGGCTGCTGGCGCTTGCGCTCGGCGACGGCGGCCGGCACGAGCGGGCGATCGAGGAGGCCGAGCTCGCGGTGAGGCTCGCTCGCGACCGGGGGGTCGAGCTGCTCGCGCCCAAGGCGCGGATCGCCGGCGCGCGGGCGCGGATCGGCCGCGGCGGACGCGACGACCTCACCCGGGCGGCGGTGCTGATCGCCGAGGCGGATGAGATCTCGGCGGCGCTCGGCGCGCCCGCCTTTGAGGTCCAGCTCGACGACTGCCGGGCCCGGCTCGCCGCCGCCGGCGGCGACCACGAGGGCGAGCGGGAGGCGCTCGAGGCCGGCCTC
>DATHVI010000084.1:0-30776 GCA_035461385.1 Solirubrobacterales bacterium | reverse complement strand
GTCACCCGGGTGAACCGGCCGCCCCCGTCGCCGGTCTCGGTCATCACCCCGTCGGCCTCGTCCTCGTAGGCGGTGACGACGACACCGGAGACGGCGCAGAGGTGGAGGTAGGAGAGCATGTGACAGCCGCTGAGCGCGGCGACCAGCAGCTCCTCGGGGCTCCAGCGATCGCGATCGCCGCGGAAGGTGCGGTCGGCCGAGGCGGGGAGGTCGGGCTTGCCCGGCGCGCTGACCAGATGGTCGCGCCCGTAGGAGCGGTAGGTGCTGGTGCCGTCCCCGCGGTTCCCGGTCCAGGCGACCGTCGCCGAGTAGGTGTGCGTACGCGGGGCCACCGCCGCGCTCAGCCGAGGCCGATGCAGTTGATCCTGAGGCCGGAGGTCAGCGCACAGCTGAGGCGCAGGGACACGCCCGAGGCATCGACCCTGGAGACGAGCAGGTCGACGAACCCCGGGGCGATTGTGCTGAGCGTGAACCTCGTGCTCTCACCGGGGGCGATCGTCCGGCTCACCCGCCCGAAGAGCGTGTCGTGATCCGTCTGGCCTCGTTGAGCGACATCACGTTCGCGTATGTCAAACGAGGCCGCATCGATCGTCGTCCCAGACCATACCCCCGCTCGCAGGCTGCGCAAGGGCGCCGCTGCCGGCGGGTGCTGCCTAACTCGCCGCCCGAGATCGGGCTTAAGGTTGTCGTCAGGATGGCTCCGCAATTCGGTCAGACCTCCCTCGGGACGTTCCCGCCGAGGGTGAAGACGACCCGCATCGCCTTGTGCCCGAGATCGGCAGTGGGGTCGAACATGCACGGGCAGCCGCCGGGGATCACGTCGATGCCGTGGTGCCGCCCGTAATCGGCCGCGGCCTCGGAGACGCTCCCGGCGCCGGGACCGCGGTGCATCCAGACGTGCTTGATCCCGAGATCCGCGCACTCGTGCATCGTCTCCTCGGCGAGCTCGGGCCTAGTTGCGATCACGACCGCGTCGACTCCGCCCGGGATCGAACCGAGGTCGCTGTAGCAGCGATCGCCTTCGACCTCCTCGGCGTTCGGGTTGACCGCGAACACCTCGTATCCGCGAGCCCTGAGGCGCTGGTAGACGATGTTGCTGCCGTGGCCCTTCGGGTGTCGGGAGACGCCGGTCACCGCGACCCGCTTGCTGGCCAAGAACTCCGACGCCGCTTCGTTGATCTTCGTCATCTCGAGCCTCCTTTCCGTGAAACCTCAGCGATCCCGGAACCGAAGCCGTCGGGGCGATCAGCGCCGGGACTTCAGCCGCTGGATCTCGCGGTCGAGCTCAGTCGCTGGAATCGGTCGGCGGATGTACCGCCCGATCGGCCCGATCGGCGGTCCAAGATACGTCCGCAGGGCGTGGATCGCGAGGCCGATCGTCCAGATCCCCGCGACGAAGAAGAGCCACGGGTCCCAGGTGCCGGCGACATCGGGGTCGGATGCGAATCGGCTCGGCCACGTGTTCTCCTCGAAGTACTCCGTCAGGACCCAGAGCGCTCCGAGAAGCGGCAGGCCAACGGTGAAGACGACCAGGTGGAGCTTGAATCGGCGGATTCGGTGGATCCTCTCGGTTGCCAGCTCCCGGAGGGTGCGCTGCCCGTCGGGCTCGATCTGCTCGGGATCGCCGCTCAGGGTTGACGGCTGGCCGTTGGTCTGAATCTCGGCCGGCATCCGAACCGCCTCCTTCAGTGGGTGACCGATACCCCCGCGCCGCCGGGGAATCTCGTCCGGTCGCGGGTACGGCTGAGAGGATCTCGCGCACGAGTCGCGACCGCATCGGTGCGGACTACCGGCCGCGGCTGCTGCGAACTACCGAAAGCCGGCGAGGCCGCCTTGGCGAACCCGAGATCGGACGCCCTCGGGCATCCTGGACGGGAGCGACGGGACTCGAACCCGCGGCCTCCGGCGTGACAGGCCGGCGCTCTAACCAACTGAGCTACGCCCCCGGACGAACAGGCGAGCCCGGAAGCCCGCCGGGTCGATTCTAGACGGCGCTCGCGAACCCCGGGCTGCTCAGCGTTGACCGGGCCCGGGGTGGGTCACTGCCGGGGAACCGCTCTGCGGGCGGCCCGCGATCCGGCGCTGCGAGGCGAACGCCGCGACGAGCGTGAACGGCAGGAACCAGACGACGTAGAAGTAGAACCAGTGCGCGGTGGTGAGCTGCACCGCCACCGTCACCGCGGCGGCGAGGGCGGCGATCTGGACCGGGGACTTGCTCCGCGGCCACAGCCCGACGCCGACCGCCAGCGCCACGACCGCGGCCCGGGCGAGCGGCTGGAGGAAGTCGAGCGACGGCGCCAGGCCCCAGACGCTGAACGGCGAGCCGCGGGTCGCCTGGTAGCCGAGCGTCCGGTCGTAGAGCTCGCGCAGGCCCCCGTCGGGGACGAACGGCAGGACGACCGCGGCCGCGACGGCGGCGAACGCGACGCTGAACACGAGCGCGCGGCGCCAGCGGCGCTCGCCGGTCGCGGTCGCGAACAGGGGCGCGAGCGCGGCCGATCCGAACTTCGCCGCCGTCGCGAGGGCGAGCAGCGCGCCGCGCACGGGGGCCGATCCGAGTGCGAGCAGGGCGCCGATCCCGAGCGCGGCGACGAGCGCGTCGTTCGCGTTCGCGTTCAGCGTGTAGAGCGTGAACGGGTAGGCGACCCAGGCGAAGGCGAGCGCCCAGCCCAGCGCCCGCCCCTCGGCACCGCCTCGCAGCCGGCGGCCGAGCACGAGCAGGCCGAGCACGCACAGCAGGTCGAATGCGATCGCCGCGGCGTGCGCCGCCGCGACGCCATTCCAGACCCCGTCCCACGGCAGCAGCTGCTCGAACGGGATGTAGGCGAGGTAGTTCGCCGGCCCGTAGACGTCGCCGCGAAGGTCGAGCCCGGGGGAGAACCCGCCCTCGTACAGCGGCTCCCCGGAAGTGATCCGCTCGGCGCCGACCACCCCGGCGACGCCGACGTCGATCACGCGCGAGTCGAACACGTTGAGCGCCACCCGCCCGCAGAGGAGCACGACCGCGCAAACCGCGAGCGCCCGGATCGGGACCAGCGGCACGAGCGGTCCCGGGCGCTCGCGCGGCCAGAGCCCGGCGGCGAGCATGCGGACGAGGACGTAAGCCAGCACCGGGTAATACAGCGGCACCGAGACCGTGATCTCCGCCCGGTTGAAGAAGTAGAGCGACGCGCTCAGCCCGACGAGGACGAGCAGGTCGAGGTGGATGAGCCGCAACGGCCGCCGGGGATCGACGAACGCCGCACAGAAGAGGATGCAGAGGGGAATCCACACGTACGGCGCGTTGACCTTCTGCGCCACCGCCCTCTCGTAGCCGCGGGCGAGCTTGGTCTCGACCTGGTGCGAGCGCCACGCCTCGTCGACCGCCCCGGTTTCGCCGTCGACGATCGCCCGCGCAACCTCGTCGCCGTCGGCGGTGAAGTAGCCGACCTGCCAGCGGACGCCCCGGATGAGGGCGACCGGCTCGGCGTCCGGGGTCTCGGCGAGCTGCTCGCGGACCGCTTCGGTGCCGTCCGCGGCCGCGATCGCATCGCCGGCGCTGATCGCAAACCCGGGCGGCGGGACCGCCTGCGAGGCGGGCTCGGTGAGCGGCGGCGGGAGCTGGCCGCCGAATGGCGACTGGCGCGTCGGGTCGTCGTCGGGGGGCGGTCCGTCAGCCTGCGCCGGCGCTCCCGCCGTCGCCACGACGAGCGCGGCCAGGATCGCGGACGCCAGCAGGCTCGCTCTCCTCATCGGTCGGGCGCGAGCCTAGCGAGGAGCCGGTCGCCGGGCCCGGAGCACCGAGCAGCCCGACTCCGAGCAGCAGGGCATCGGCGTCCGCAGCCGACAGCGGCTCGGCGAGCAGATACCCCTGTCCGAGCTCGCAGCCGAGCTCGAGCAGGCGGTCGGCCTGCTCGGGGCGGCTCACGCCCTCGGCGATCGGGCGCAGGTCGAAGATCTCGGCGAGATCGACGATCGCGCGGACGAGCGCCGGCTCCGGCGAGCGGGTTCCGACCCGCTCGACGAACGTCCGGTCGATCTTCAGGTCGTCGAGCGGGAACCGCTGCAGGTAGGTCAGCGACGAGTAGCCGATCCCGAAGTCGTCGATCGCGAGGTCGACGCCGATCCGCTTCAGCTCCTCGAGCTTTCCCGTCGCCAGCTCGGTGTCGTCGATCAGCACCGACTCGGTGATCTCGAGCGTGAGCCCGGTCGGGTCGAGCTGCGAGGCGCTGAGCGCGCCGCGGACCCGGTCGACGAACTCGGGCTCGCGGAGCTGGGCGCCGGAGACGTTGACCCCGACCCGGAGCCCCGGGAACCCCGGGTAGCGCGCCCGCCAGAGCGCCGCCTGGTGGCAGGCGGCGTCGAGCACCCACTGGCCGAGGGCGTGGATCTGCCCGCTCTCCTCGGCGAGCGGGATGAACTCCTCGGGGCTGACGGGCCCCCGGGCCGGATGCCGCCAGCGGACGAGCGCCTCGAGCCCGGCGACGAGGCCGGTCCGGAGGCTGAAGATCGGCTGGTAGACGAGCTCGAGCTTGTCGCCGTCGATCGCCCGCTTGAGATCGTGCTCGAGCTCGAGCTGCTCGACGACCTCGGCGTGCAGGCGGGGCTCGAACAGCGCGTAACGGCCGCGGCCCTCGCGCTTCGCGCGGTGCATCGCGAGGTCGGCGTCGCGAAGCAGCGTCTCGGCGCTCGCGGCGCGGGTCGCGATGCCGATGCTGGCGCCGGCGTAGACCTCGCGCGCGCTGAGGTCGAACGGGGTCTCGAGCGCGCGCAGGATCCGCTCGGCGGCCCGCGCCGCGTCGCCCGGGTCACGGAGCTCCTCGAGCACGACCGCGAACTCGTCGCCGCCGAGCCGGGCGACGCTGTCGGCCGGGCGGACGCAGGTCGCGATCCGCCGGGCGACGCCGACGAGCAGCTCGTCGCCAGCGGCCCGGCCGAGGGCCGAGTTGACCTTCTTGAAGCCGTCGAGGTTGCAGAACAGGACCGCGACCGGCATCCCGGTGCGCTCGACGCGGGCGAGCGCGTGCTCGAGTCGGTCGAGGAGCAGCGTCCGGTCGGGGAGCCCCGTCAGGGGATCGTGGGCGGGGTCGGCCACGGTCGGCCCAGTGTAGGTCGGTTCCGGCGGCGATGCGCCGGTCGCAGTAGCCTCTGGCACGAACGTACCGGTGATCGGGTGAGGTCCAAAGGCGCCACCAGCTCCGCTCCGCTCGACCGCCCGCATGCGGCGGGCGCGGCGCTGGCGCGGGGGGCCGTCCACCGGCTCGCACGCGGGCTTCGGGACGGGCGGGTGGTGCTCGTCGAGGGCGGCCGCGAGCGCGCGTTCGGGCCGGCGGGATCGGAGCTCGAGGCGCGGGTCGCGGTCCGAGATCTCCGCGCCTATGCGTGGGCGCTTCGCGGCTCGACCGGGCTCGGCGAGGGCTACGTCGAGGGGCTGTGGGACGTCGACGACCTCGTCGCGCTGATTCGGATCGCCGCCCGGAACCTCGGGCCGCTCGACCGCCTGCGGCGCCGCGCGGATCCCGTGCTCGGCCCGCTCCAGCGCGCCGGCAACCTCGTCCCCCGCAACACGAGGACCGGCGCCCGGCGCAACATCGCCGCCCACTACGACCTCGGAAACGAGCTCTTCGAGACGTTCCTCGATCGGCGGCTGCTCTACTCGTGCGCGTATTTCCCGGAGCCCGAGGCCTCGATCGACGACGCCCAGCTCGCGAAGCTCGATCGGATCTGCCGGCACCTCGACCTCGGCCCCGACCACCACCTGCTCGAGATCGGGACCGGGTGGGGTGCGCTCGCGATCCACGCCGCGGCGGAGCACGGCTGCCGGGTGACGACGACGACGATCTCCCGCGAGCAGCACGCGTACGCGCTCGAGCGGGTCGCCGAGGCCGAGCTCGCCGACCGGGTCGAGGTGCTGCTGACCGACTACCGCGACCTCGAGGGCTCCTACGACCGCCTGGTCTCGATCGAGATGATCGAGGCGGTCGGCTGGCAGTACTTCGAGACCTTCTTTCGCAAGTGCTCCGACCTGGTCCGCGCCGACGGGCTGATGTTCCTGCAGGCGATCGTCATCGACGATCGCCTCTACGCGGCCGAGAAGGCGGCGCGGAGCTTCGCCAACAAGCACATCTTCCCCGGCGGCTGCCTGCCGTCGCAGCGGGTGATCGGCGACCTGGTCGCGGCGGCGACCGACATGCGGATCGTCTGGACCGAGGAGATCAGCGACCACTACGTGCGCACCCTGCGGCTCTGGCGCGAGCGCTTCGAGGCCGCGTGGCCGGAGCTCGAGCCCCGGGGCTACGACGACCGCTTCCGCCGCCTGTGGCGGTTCTACCTCGCCTCCTCGGAGGCGGGCTTCGCCGAGCGGCGGATCCGCGACCTCCAGCTCGCGATCGCGAAGCCGGGCTGGCGCGGGGACGCGATCGGCGCTCGCGGGCGCGTCGAGGTGGGCGGTGCCGGACTCGAACCGGCGACCTTCGCGTTGTAAGCGCGACGCTCTCCCGACTGAGCTAACCGCCCCGGGCCGCCGGATTATTATGCGCGATCGCCCTACGTGGGCCGCGCGGGGGTGCTCCGGGGATGATCAGTTGAGGAGAGATGCGCTTGGAGGAGCTACCGCTTCCGTGCATCCGTCGCCTGACGTCCTCGCCGTAGCTGTTCTCCCGAGGATCCGCGACCAGGATGCTCACGGTGTCCTAACGATTCGCTAGCATGCCGCCGCGAAGTGAACCGCCGAGTCGCCCGCGGACGAGCGGGCGGGCGGGGGAACCGTTGGCGCCCGACGACGGGACGCCAGGGGCGAATCGCGATCGAGCGTAGCGCCAGCCCAACGGCGCGAGCCCGCCAGCTAACCCCGTAGGCGCACGATCAGATGGGCGTTCGAGCGAACCGAGATCATCTCTTCCGCATGCGGCGCATCATCCGCCGGCCGCCTCTCGCCGGTGTTGTGCTCGCGACCGGCGCCGCGATCCTGCTCGCCGCGACCGGTCCCGGGCCTGCGGCGACGGTCGGGCTGTCGGCCGGGGAGGCCGAGGCGCGCTGCAAGGGCGCCCGGGCGAATCCGGGGAACGTCAAGCCGGGCGTCGTCCAGCGGGCGACCATGTGCCTGATCAACAAGCGGCGGGCGAAGCGCGGGCTTCCCGCGCTCACCCGGCGAAAGTCGCTGCGGCGGGCGGCGAAGCGCCACTCGGTGCGGATGCGGGACCGGCAGTGCTTCAGCCACACCTGCGGCGGCGACCTCCTGAAGCGGGTGAGCAGGACCTCCTACCTCCCCTGTGGCTGCAGCTGGGGCGCCGGGGAGACGCTCGGTTGGGGCGCGGGAAGCCGCGGCCAGGCACGCCGGATGGTCCGCGCCTGGATGAGCAGCTCGGGCCACCGCGCGGTGATCCTCGATCGGCGCTTCCGGCACTTCGGCGTCGGTGTCGTCTGGGGCAGCCCGTACCGCAGCGGCGACAGCAGCCACGCCACCTACACCGCGATCTTCGGCTACAAGAACTAGCTTCTCGCGTATGGATCTCGGGATCGCTGGCCGCGTCGCGCTGGTGATGGGCGCGAGCCAGGGCATCGGCCGCGCGACTGCCGCCGCGCTCGCGCGCGAAGGCGCGCGAGTCGCGCTTTCGAGCCGCTCCGCCGATCGGCTCGAGCAGGCGGCCGCGGCGATCGAGGGAGAGACGGCGACGCTCGTCGCCGACACCGGCGACCTCGAGCGGATCGCGGAGCTCCCGGCGGCGGTCGCCGATCGCCTCGGCCCGATCGAGATCCTGGTCACCAACACGGGCGGACCGCCACCCGGGGGAGCGCTCGCCCACGGCGTCGAGGAGTGGCGTCGGGCCTACGAATCGCTGGTGCTCGCACCGCGGGTGCTGATCGAAGGCGCGCTGCCCGTGATGCGCGAGCGGCGCTGGGGTCGCATCGTCAACGTCGGCTCAACCTCGACGATCGAGCCGATCCCCCACCTGGGACTGTCGAACGCGCATCGCTCGGCGAGCGTGGCGTTCTTCAAGACGCTGGCGCGGGAGGTCGCCGGCGACGGGATCACCGTCAACACGATCGCCACCGGCCGGTTCGCCACCGAGCGGCTGGCCGAGCTCTCGGGGGGATCGATCGCGCCGGCGGTCGAGCGCGCTCGCGGCGAGGTCCCGGCCGGACGTCTCGGTGAGCCCTCGGAGTACGCGGACCTGGTCGCGTTCCTGTGCTCGGAGCGCGCCGCCTACCTCACCGGGACGGTGATCCCGCTCGACGGCGGTCTCGTGCGCTCGGTGTAGGGGCCTCGGCTGCGAGCAGCTCGCCGCGGTTCGCCTTGACGCCGATCCAGGCCGCGCCGGCGATCACCATTCCGAGGCTGAGCAGCTGGGCGAGGGTGAGCCCGATCGCGACCTCGTCGTTGCGGCGGATGAACTCGACCAGGAACCGCTCGGCGCCGGCGAGGACGAGGTAGAGGGCGAACAGCAGCCCGGGGCGGAAGCTGAGCCGCAGCCGCCAGAGCGCGTAGGCGGCGAGGCCCATCGCCAGCGTCTCGTAGATCGGCGTCGGGTGGACCGGGACATCGGTGGGGACGGTGCCGTCCGGGTAGGCCATCGCCCACGGGCCGTCCCAGGCGATGCCGTAGTCGCCGTCGCCCGATACCTGGCAGCCGATCCGGCCGACCGCGTACCCGATCGCCAGCGCCGGGGCGGCGAGGTCCATCAGGCCGAGGTCGAGCATGCCGCGAAAGCGCGCCCAGATGACGACGCCGATCGCGCCGCCGACGAGGCCGCCGAACCAGACCAGCCCGGTGCCCGAGAAGATGTTGCCGACCGGGTCGTCGGAGACCGCATCCCAGTTCTGGAGGATGAAGTCGAGGCGGGCGCCGACGACGCCGCCGATCAGGGCGGCGAAGATCATCTCGTAGGCCCAGTCGGTTGGCTTCCCGAGCTCCTGGAGGCGCTTGCCGGCGACGAGCCCCGAGGCGATGAACGCGAGGGCGAACATGATCCCGAACGTCTGCAGCGTGACCGGGCCGATGTCGAGCTCAGGCTGCATCGCGGGAGGCGCAACCTTAGAGCTTCGAATTGATCCGCACTGCCGCAGCAAGCGACATGGCCCCGACGGGAATCGAACCCGTGCCTGGTCCTTGAAAGAGACCGGTCCTACCACTAGACGACGGGGCCGCGAGAGCAAGTCTAGGCACAGTCCGGCCTCGATCTCGCCCCAAAACGTCGTCCCATCCGGCACCCACGGCGGGCGAACGTTTGTCGTTCCGCGTGGGCGTCGCTTGACTCTTCACAGCACCCCGGATCGTCCAGCACATCTACGGCGCGATCCAGGAGTACGGGGGGTTCGAGGAGCCGCGCTGGCTCGACTAGCGAGCGGCCCGATACCCTCGCCTGAATTCCGGCGGCGACGAAGGAGGTGGCGATGCCGACGGTGCGAGGGCGAACGGTCGCCGAGCAGTTCATCGAGGTCCTGCGGCAGGCGGGCGTCGAACGGATCTACGGGCTTGTCGGCGACAGCCTCAACCCGATCGTCGACGCCGTCCGCCGCAGCGACGGGATCGAGTGGGTCCACGTCCGTAACGAGGAGGCGGCGGCGTTCGCCGCCGGCGCCGAGGCTCAGCTCACCGGGCGGCTCGCGGTCTGCGCCGGGAGCTGCGGCCCCGGGAACACCCACCTCGTCCAGGGCCTCTACGACGCCCACCGAAGCGGCGCCCCGGTGCTCGCCCTTGCCTCCCACATCCCGAGCGCCCAGATCGGCACCGGGTTCTTCCAGGAGACCCATCCCGAGCGCCTGTTCGCCGAGTGCAGCGGCTACTGCGAGCTGCTCACCCACGCCGAGCAGATGCCGCGGATGCTGCGGATCGCGATCCAGCACGCCCTCGGACGCGGCGGGGTCTCGGTCGTCGTCATGCCCGGCGACGTCGCCAGCCGCCCGGCGCCGAACCCCACCCGCGCGAGCGCCCTCGGCGGACCGCGGCCGCGGGTGGTGCCCGACGCCGCCCAGGTCGACGCGCTCGCCGCGGCGCTCGACGGCGCCGAGACGGTGACCCTGTTCGCCGGCGCCGGCGTCCGCGAGGCCCACGCGGAGGTGATGGCGCTGGCCGAGCGCCTCAAGGCGCCGGTCGGCCACGCGCTCGGGGGCAAGGAATGGATCCAGTTCGACAACGCCTACGACGTCGGGATGAGCGGACTGCTCGGCTACGGCGCCTGCCACGAGGCGGTCAACGAGGCCGACATGCTCGTCCTCCTCGGCACCGATTTCCCCTACGCGGAGTTCCTCCCCGAGGACGGGCGCGTCGTCCAGGTCGACTACGACCCGACCAAGCTCGGCCGCAGGGTCCCGATCGAGGTCGGCGTCACCGGTGACGTCGCCGAGACGATCCGAGCGCTGCTGCCGAAGCTCGAGCCGCGCGACGACCGCTCGTTCCTCGACCGGATGCTGCGCCGCCATTGCGAGATCCTCGAGGGCGTCGTCGCCGCCTACACCAAGGATGTCTCCGACCGGGTGCCGATCCATCCCGAGTACGTCGCCGCCCAGCTCGACGAGCTCGCCGCCGACGACGCGATCTTCACCGTCGACACCGGGATGTGCAACGTCTGGGCGGCGCGCTACCTGACCCCGAACGGGCGCCGGCGGGTGATCGGGTCCTGGCGCCACGGGACGATGGCGAACGCGCTCCCCCAGGCGATCGGCGCCCAGCTCGCCCATCCCCGCCGGCAGGTCGTCTCGATCTCGGGCGACGGCGGCCTCGCGATGCTGCTCGGCGAGCTGCTGACCGTCCACCACCACGACCTGCCGCTGAAGATCGTCCTCTTCAACAACACCTCGCTGGCGATGGTCAAGCTCGAGATGCTCGTCGCCGGAATGCCCGACTTCGAGACCGACCACTCCCCGGTCGACTACTCCGCGATCGCGCGCGCCGCCGGGATCGAGGCGATCCGCGTCGAGCAGCCCGACGACGTCCGCGACGGGCTCGCCACCGGACTCGGGGCCGACGGCCCGGCGCTGATCGAGCTGATCACCGACCCGAACGCGCTCTCGATGCCGCCCAGCATCACCGCCGAGCAGATCCGCGGCTTCGCCCTCGCGACCAGCAAGATCGTCCTCGACGGCGGCGTCGGGCGGATGGTCGAGCTCGCGCGCAGCAACCTGCGGAACATCCCGCGCCCGAGGGTCGGCTCCTGAGTCGCGCCGGCGTCCGGGCGCCCGCACGCGGCGACCGGGCCCGTCGCACCGGGGATCGCCGAGCGGCGCGGCCGCGACACGCTGGCGAAACCTCCGAACCAGGTGAAGGCGAGCCGCAATCCGCTCGGCGACCCCAGTCGACGCGAGCTCCTCTGTCCAGTCGGGCAACCCGTGCGAGCCACCCGCGTGCATCTGCGCCCTCGGCGTCTCGACCCGGAGGAAGGAGCCGTCCAGCGCCGAGAGTCGCAGCACCCGGCAAGGATCGAGGTCGGCGCGGCGATTGTCATCGTCCCGATGTCGAGACTTCGCCGCGCCCGGTTCGCCGCGCGGTCGAGCGTCGCCCTCGCCGCCCCCGGCGAGACTCAGGGCAGCAGGAGCTCGAGCAGCGCCTTCTGCGCGTGGAGCCGGTTCTCGGCCTGATCCCAGACCGCCGAGCACTCGCCGTAGAGGACCTCGGCCGTGATCTCCTCCCCGGGATGCGCCGGCAGGCAGTGGAGCGCTACCGCCCGCGCGGACGCGGCGCCGAGAAGCTCGGAGTTGAGCTGGTAGGGAGCGAGGTCGGCGCGCCGCCGCGCGGCCTCCTCCTCGTTGCCCATGCTCACCCAGACATCGGCGTAGACCGCGTCGGCGCCGGCGACCGCCTCGCGCGGATCGGTCGTCTCGAGCGCCGCGAGCCCGGGCTCGAGCCGGTAGCCCTCGGGCGCGGCGACGCGGACCTCGACTCCCGCGGCGCGGCCGAGGATCGCCAGCGACCGAGCGACGTTGTTGCCGTCGCCGACGTAGGCGACGGCGAGCCCGGCGAGCGAGCCGAACCGCTCGCGCAGGGTGATCAGGTCGGCGAGCGCCTGGCAGGGATGGTGAAGCGGGGTGAGCGCGTTAACCACCGGGACGTCGGCGGCCCGGGCGAGCTCGACCACCGTCTGATGCGATCCCGAGCGGATGACGATCGCGTGCAGGTAGCGTGAGAGCACGCGGGCGGTGTCGCCGATCGACTCGCCGCGGCCGAGTTGGAGCTCGTCGGCGCGAAGCGGGAGCGGGTGGCCGCCGAGCTCGGCGACCCCGACCTGGAACGAGATCCGGGTCCGCGTCGAGGGCCGCTCGAACAGAAGCGCAACCGTGCGCCCGGTCAGGGCTCCCGCCCCCTCTCCCCCGGCGCGACCCGCCTTGAGCTCGAGCGCGCGGTCGAGCAGCGCCGCGAGGGCGCTCGGCTCGAGCTCCTCGCCGGTGATCAGGTCTCGCGGCGCCGCTGGCAGGCGCGGCATTCTACGGGGATGGACCGCGCCCGCGGCATCGACCTTCGGATCCTGACCTGGAACCTCTTCCACGGCCGCGACTTCCCCCCCGAGCCGGCGCCGATCACGTGGCGCTCGCGGCTGCTCCGCCTCAGCGAGCGCGGGGAGACCCACGTCCAGGTGAACCGCGACCTGTTGCCGGAGTTCTCGGCGGTGCTCGCGGCCGCGGAGTGGGACGTCGCCCTGCTCCAGGAGGCCCCGCCGCGCTGGACGGACGCGCTCGCCGACGCCTGCGACGCGAGCTCCCACCGGGTCCTCACCTCCCGCAACCTCCTCGCTCCGCTGCGGGCGTTCGCCGCGCGACTCAACCCGGACCTGATCGGCTCGAACGAAGGCGGCTCGAACCTGACCCTGGTCCGCCGCAGCGCCGGTGAGATCGTCGAGCGGCGCGAGCTCGAGCTCCGCCCGGCCGGCCGCCCGGAGCGCCGAGCGCTGGGGTTCGTTCGCCTCCGCCCGGCCGCAGCTCCGGCCGCCGCGGTCTGCGTCGGCAACCTGCATGCGAGCGCCGGCCGGGCGAACCGCGCGCTCGCCGAGGGGGAGGCGACGCTCGCCGCCGAGCGGTGCCTCGGCTGGGCCGCGGGCGCGCCGCTGATCCTCGGCGGCGACTTCAACCTCCGCCCCGCCGAGAGCGAGCTCTTCGACCTGCTCGCCCGCTCGGCTGGGCTCGGCGGGGTCACCGCTCCCGACTCGATCGACCACCTGCTCGCGTGCGGTGTCGAGACCGTCGACGGTCCGCGACCGTGGCCGGCCGAGCGCCGCGAGGTCGACGAGGACGGGCTCGCGATCCGGCTCTCGGACCATGCGCCGGTCGAGGCGACGTTCCGGGTGCAAGCCGTGTAGCGCGGTAGGTGGAACGGTGGCGCAGGCGGGCGGGGAGTGGGATAGTGAGGCCTGCGCCTGCTCCCGGAGCGGCAGCGACGGGCACCGCAACCGCCGCGGTTGACCCGGGCATGAAATCCGACGTGAGGAGGATCAGATGGCGATGAAGTCGAGTGGGTCGGAGTCCCGATCGGGCGGCGGCACGCAGGGGGCGGGCCGTGCCGACAAGAGCGTCGAGGCGTTTCGCGACACGCTCGAACGCAGCCTGACGCTGTCTCGCGAGCGGATTCAGGAGGTCGTCGACGACGCCGTCAAGCGCGGCAGGCTGACCCGGAAGGACGCGAACGAGCTCGTGTCGAAGCTCGTCAGCCGGGGCCGCCAGCAGAGCGATGATCTCCTCCGCGACCTCGAGCGCCTGCTCGACCAGATGCGGCGCGAGTTCGGCACCCGGACGGGCTCCGCCCGCCGCCGGGCGACGAGGACTGCGGGCCGCGCGGCTCGCGCCGCCCGCGACGTCGCCGACCCGGCGCTTGTCGAGGCTGACAAGATCCGCCGGCGCGCAGGCGTCGGGGGCAAGTCGCCGATCAGCGCCTACGACCAGCTCACGGCGGCGCAGATCAAGGCCCGGCTCGGCGACCTCAGCGCCGCGGAGCTGCGCAAGGTGCGCACCCAGGAGCAGCGCGGGAAGGCGCGCAAGAGCGTCATCACCGAGATCGACAGGCGGCTCGGCTAGCCGCTAGCCCGCAGCGAGCTCGGCGATCAGCGGCTCGAACGAGAGCTCGCGCCCGAGCGCGTCGCCGACCAGCTCCTCGGCACCGAGCCGCTGGCCCTGCGCCCAGAGCTCGCGCAGCCAGTCGCCGGCTTCGCGGCGCTCGAACCAGCGCGCCCCGAACCGCTCGTGGAGGGCGTCCCGCCAGATCGCCTCGAGCGCCCACGCGCGCAGGTAGCAGCTGACGTAGAACCCCGGGTCGACGTCGGCGAGCCAGCTCGTCTGCGGCCAGTCGACCCGGATCGCGCCGGTGAGCAGCTCTGCGTAGCGAGCCGGCATCTCCGCGAGCGCGACGCCCTCGCCGTGGAGCTCGCGCTCGTAAGCGAGCTTCGCCGCGTAGCGGCGAAGCATCACCAGCCGCACCGCACGAGCGTTGGCGACGACCGGCTCGGCGTCACCGACGCCGAGCCGCGCCCGGAGCCACTCCGGATCCTCGGTCAGGTGCTCGAGCAGGAACGCAAACGACTCGGTGACCGCATTGTCGCCGAGGTGACGGAACTCGAACGCAAGCGCCGGGTCGACGCAGGCGTAATGCTCGGTGTGCCCGGCCTCGTGGAACAGCGCCGCGAAGTCGTCGCGGCCCCCGACCGGGCTGATCACCAGGTGGACCTCGTCCGGCACCCGAACCGGGGCGCAGAACGCCCGCGGCGACTTGCTCGGCCGCGACTCGGTGTCGAGGTGGACGCCGGCCTGGCGTTCGAGGTCGATCCCGAGACCGGCGAGGGTCTCGGCGAGCGCGGGGACGAGACGCTCGGCGGGGAAGCCGCGGTCGAGGTCGGGCGCGCGGAAGAAGCGCGGCATGTCCGAGCGGCGGAGCTCGCCGAGTGGCGGCAGCGCCGCCCGCTCGAGCAGGGGGTCGACGGCCGGGGCGTAAGCCGACTCGGTCGCGGCCAGAAGCCTCGCCGTGCGTTCCGCCAACGATCCGAAGTCGAGGCTGCGCAGGCCGGCGTAGGCATCGGCGTAGCTACGCCACCCGAGCTCGCGACAGAGCGCGTGCGCGCGCTCGAGCGCTTGCAGGTGCACCGGGTTGAGCCGCTCGGCGAGGAGCGCGTTCCGCGCCAGCTCGAGTTGCTGGCGGCGGCCGGCATCGGACTCGTTCGCCTGCTCGACCGGCACCTGGCGATACGGCACCGCCCTGCCGTCGACCGCCACCTCGAGCGATGCCTCGAGCCCGGCCGCCTCCTCGGCCTCGGCCTTCGTCGCCTCGCCGAGCAGGCCGTCGAATGCGAACCGGAGCAGGTAGCGCCGCCTGCGTCCCTCGTCGCCCTCGGCTCCCTCCGCGGCCTCGGTGAGCGATTCAACCGCCGCCGCGGTGAAGAGGTCGGCGTGACGCTCGTAGATCGGTGCAAGCTCGAGCTCGGGCTTGCGTCCCGACAGGTGGAGGAGGTATTCGCGGTCGGTCGCCTCGACGAACGCCTCGGCGCCGGCGCGGTAGGTGCCGAAGTCGAGCTCCGGGGCCACGCTGCAACGATAGGGAGGTGACGTCGACCACCGAGAGCCGGGCCGGCGGCCGGCCGCGGCAGGGTGCCGAGCTCGAGCTCGAGATCGACTCGCTCGCCCAGGGCGGGCGGGGCGTCGCGCGCGCCGAGGGCTACGTCGTCTTCGTCGCCGGGGGTCTGCCCGGCGACCGCGTTCGCGCGCGGCTGACGAAGTCGAAGCGCGACTATGGCGAGGCGAAGGCAGTAGAGCTGCTGCGCCCGAGCCCGCAGCGGATCCCCGACCGCTGCCTCCACGATGGCGACCCGTGCCCCGGGGCGCCGTGGCAGGGGCTCCCCTACGAGCTCCAGCTCGAGCACAAGGCGGCCCAGGTCGACGACGCGCTGCGCCGCCTCGGCGGGCTCGACGGCTTCGACACCGAGCCGATCGAGCCGGCGCTCGAGCAGTGGCGCTACCGCAACAAGCTCGAGTACTCGTTCGGCGAGCGCGACGGCGAGCTCGTCCTCGGGTTCCACCGCCGCGGGAGCTGGCAGGAGGTGGTCGACGTCGGCGATTGTCGGCTCGCCTCGGAGCGCAACAACCGGGCCCGCAACGAGGTTCGCGAGTGGGCGCGGGCGGAGGGGATCCCCGCGTATGACCGCCGGGCCCGGGCGGGGGTGCTGCGCACCCTCGTCGTCCGCGAGGGGCGGCGCAGCGGGCAGCTGCAGACCCGCCTCGTGACCTCGCCGGCGGTGATCAGCCGGCCGCCCGTCGACCTCCACACGGTGATCGAGGGCTCGGGCGGCGGCACCGACGGGCCGACCGGCGTGCTCGGCTCCGAGTATCTCGCCGAGGAGCTCTGCGGGCTTCGCTTCCGCGTCTCCCACCGAGCCTTCCTGCAGACGAACACCGAGATGGCCGAGCGCCTGTACGCGATCGCCGGCGACTCCGCGGGCCTGACCGGCCGCGAGCGCGTCTTCGACCTCTTCTGCGGGATCGGCACGATCGCCCTCGCTCTCGCCGCCCGGGCGGGGGAAGTGTGGGGGCTCGAGGCGGTCGACGACGCGGTCGTCGACGCAACCGAGAACGCGCGGCGCAACGAGATCTCGAACGCCCACTTCGTCGCCGCCGACGCCCGGCTCGGGATCCGGCCGCTGATCGAGGAGGCCGGACGGCCCGACGTCGTCATCGTCGACCCGCCGCGCGCCGGCCTGTCGAGGAAGGTGACCCGGCGGCTGATCGAGTGCGAGGCGCCGCGGATCGTCTACGTCTCCTGCAACCCGACCACGCTCGCCCCGAACGCCGCCCAGCTCGTCGACGCCGGCTATAGGCTGCTGCGCGTGAAGCCGGTCGACTTGTTCCCGCAGACCCCGCACGTCGAGTGCGTGGCGCTATTCGAGCGGGCATGAGCCGCGGGTTCGGCGTCGCCGCCGGCCTCGACCCCGCCGTCGCGCGCGCGCTCGCCGAGCGCTGCGCCGAGCTCGGGTACGGGTCGATGTGGTCGAACGACCACCCGGGCGGCAGCGGGCTCGAGACGCTTGCCGAGTTCGCCGACGCGGCCCCGGACCTCGATCTCGGCGTCGCCGTGCTGCCGGTCGACCGCCATTCCGCGGCCGAGATCGCCGCCCACGTCAACGCGCTCGGGCTCGACTCCGAGCGCCTCTGGCTCGGCGTCGGAGCGGGCTTCACGAAGCGCCCGCTGACGCTGATGGAGGCGGCGCTGGGCGACCTGCGCGAGCAGCTTCCCGGGATCCGCCTCGTGCTCGCCGCGATGGGCCCGAAGATGTGCGCGCTCGCAGGCTCGGGGTACGATGGGGCGTTCTTCAACTGGATGACGGCCGACTTCGCCCGCGCCGCGCGCGAGCAGGTCGAGGCCGGCGCCCGGGAGGCGGCCCGCGAGCCGCCGCCGGTGCTCGGGTACGTCCGCACCGCGGTCGGCCCCGACGCCGCCGACCGGCTGGCGAAGGAGGAGGCCTTCTACCGCGAGCTCCACGCCGGCTACTCGAGCCACTTCGAGCGCCTCGGCGAGCCCGAGGGGACGGTCGGCGTCGCCGCCGCCGACGCGGCCGAGGCGCGCCGCGACCTCGAGGGCTACGACGAGGTCCTCGACGTCCTCGTCGTCCGCGGCCTCGCGAGCGCCAGGGTGGAGGCGATGACCGCGCTCGCCGAGGCCGTCGCGCCGGCCGGCTAGCCCAAGCTTCGATCGGGCCGTGCCGGCGGCTTGATCAGTACGCCGGGCCGGCTTCCTCGTCGGCGTCGTCGGAGATCGCCGACGCGGCCTCGGCGGCGCAGATCGAGCAGAGCACGGGAGTCGTCTCGCGTTCGAGCGCCGCCTGCTTCTCGGCGTCGGTCAGCGTCGCGCCGCAGTTCTCGCAGCGCTCCGGGAGGTCGGCTATCGATCGCTCTTCGAGCTCCACCGCGGCGCAGTCTAGGCGCTGCGTCGCCCGGCGCGCGGCGCGCCGCGACCACTAGTAGGGCGGGAGCTCGGCGTACCAGTCGCCGAGCGCGCGGAAGGCGCTCCAGAACTCGCGCTTGGCCTCGTCGGAGTCGAGCGAGTCGTCGATGTCGGGGACGTAGAGGGCGTCGATCGTCGGGGTCAGCGACTGGATCGTCCCCGGACGCGGCTCGAGCTCGTTCGCGAGCGGCACGTCGAGCTCGTCGAGGGTCTCGAGGGCGCGCTCGCCCATGACGACGACGCAGCGCGGCTGCACGATCGCGAGCTCCTCGACCACCCGCTCGATGCACTCCCCCGCGGCGAGCGCCGGATCGGTGACCGGGCACTTGACGCAGAGCGTGCCGTAGACGACGAGCGGGTCGATCCCCAGCCGCTTGAAGCTCTTCATCAGCGCGTTGCCCGCGCGACCGTAGAAGGCGACGCCCTCCTCGACCTCGGCCGCGGTCGGGGCGTACTTGAGCAGGAAGACGTCGGCCTGCGGGTGCCCCGAGCCGAGCACCGGCATCAGGTTCCCGCGCGGGCAGTGGGAGCACTCCTGGAGCCGGTGGGTGAGCTGGTTGAGCTCGCGGATCGCGCGCTCCAGGTACTTCTCCTTGATCTCGTCGTCGGCGGTCTGCACTCGGGTTCTCGGGTCGCTGCTGGTCTCGTCGCCGCGACCCTTCTTTGACGGCACGCCCCGCGCTCCTTCTGCCCGGTGCGCCTGCATCAGCGCTTGCCCGCCCGGCGCGCGCTTCGCCGCGCCGTTCCGGCGCGCCGCTGCCCGCCGCGGCCGCCACCGGTCTGGAGCAGCTTCAGGGCCTGGACGTAGACGAGGTTGCGGTGCTTGCGGACGATGTCCGCGTCGCGCATCGCCTCGAGGAAGTCCTCCGGCCCGTCGAACTCGTGGAGGCGGATCCGGACGCTGCCGAGCGCCTGCGCGACGTGGCTGTCGGAGCCGGCGCCGGGGACGATCCGGTACTTGGTCGCGAACCGGACCGCCTCCTCGTTGAACGCGGTCAGCGCGACCCGGGGGTTGAAGACCTCGAGGATGTCGATCTCCTCGACGATGTCGAGCAGGTGCTCGTAGTCGGGCACCGAGTGGAGGCGATCGAACGGGTGCGGAACGTATACGAGCCCGCCCTGGCGGCGGATCTCGGCGATCGTCTCCGCCATCGTCATCCCGCGCGGGATCTTCTCCTCGAGGAAGAGACCGATCACCTCGCCCTGCTCGGCCGTCTTCACCTCCTCGCCGACGATCACCTCGACCCCGCCCATCGACGCGGCGATCTCCCGCGCCGCGAGCGCCCCCGAGACCTCGTTGTGGTCGGTGATCGCGATCGCCCCGAGACCGCGATCGCGCGCGGTCTCGAGCAGCAGCTCGACCGGGGTCGCGCAGTCGGACGAGTGGTCGGTGTGCATGTGCAGGTCGACGTGGATCTCGCGGCGGCGGACGAGCCGTCGGCGGAGCTGGGGATTCCCGGTCGAGTCGTGGCGGCGCGCGGTGAGCCGGGCGTAGACCTCCTCGGCCTGCTCGGCGACCTCGGGCCAGGTCGGAACCCGGCCCGCTCCGGCGCGCAGCTCGTCGCGCAGCGAGCGGTCGCCGACGAGCCGGGCGAGCTGGCCGGCGAGGGTGATCGCGTCGCCGGGCAGGAACAGCAGGCCCCGGTCGCCGTCGGCGGTGAGCTCCTCGTAGGAGGCGATCTGCGAGACGACCGGGACCGCCCCGGTGGCGAGCGCCTTGCGGACCAGGCTCGGGGCCGGGCGCGGGCCGCCGGACGCGACGCAGAGGATGTCGGCCGCGGCGATCAGCGCCTCGGCCGGTCCCGCGCGTGGCCCGACGACCCGGACGCGCTCGCGCAGCCGGCGCGAGAGCCGGAGGTCCGCCCGCTCGGGAAGCCAGACGGCGGCCTCCCAGTCGGCGTCGAGCGGCAACCGGCGCAGCGCGCGCAGGAACAGCCGCAGGGCCCCGCGCTCCTCGGCGAGGCAGAACGCGATCCGCACCGGCCGCTCGCCGGCGCCCGCGTCCGCCCCCGGCCAGCGCGGCTCGACGGTGGGATCCGCCCCCGGCTCGAGCAGCTCGTAGCCGCCCGGGAAGTAGCGCTCGATCACCGCCATCGTCGTCGCCGACGCGACCGTGCGCGCGTCGAGCCGGCCAAAGAAGATCTCGACCAGCGGCCGGGCGACCTGGGTCGAGAGCACCCGCTCCGAGGGCTCGTGGAACGTCGCGACGTTGAGCGAGCGCGAGTGGCGCAGCGCCGCCGACGCGGCGCTCGGGGCATAGGGGTCGTGGACGTGGACGATGTCGAACGCGGTCCCGCCGAGCAGGCGGTCGAGGGTCCGGCTGACGTCGAGCGGGATCGGCGCCGCGCGCGGTCGCGGACCCCGCGGCATCGGGATTCCCGATCCGAGCGCCAGCACCGGCGGGCCGTGGTCGCCTCCGGCTCGCTCGCCCTCCCACGCCCCGTCGAGCGCCGCCACCTCGCCTCCGACGCCGTCGATCGCCCGCCGTGAGTCGCGGACGGCCCCGCGCGACTCCGACGGTGCCGCGACGACGACGCGGTGGCCGCGCTCAGCCTGCTCGGCGGCGAGCCGGGCGACGAACTCGTTCACCTCCTGCGGCGGCCCCCACAGGTGCGGGCTCACGTGCGCGATCGAGAGGGACGGGGTGCTGGCCACGGCTCGGGTCCAGCTTAAGGGCTCGCGGGGGTGATAAACCACCGCCGATGGCGACGACGGGTGCGGGACAGCGGGCGGGCGCTCGCCGCCTCGCCGGCGTCGCCGGGCTGGCCTCTGTCGCCGCGGCGGCGGTCGAGAACATCGAGGTCCTCGACGAGCCGACGATCGGCGCCTCGGCCGGCGAGATCCGCAGCGCCTATGCCGACCAGGCGTTCGCGCTCGTCACCGCCGCGGCGGGCGCTGTCGCCCTCCTCGCCTACATCGTCTTCGCCGCCGGGCTGTTCGCCTACCTGCGGCGGCGGCGGTCCGCCGACGCCTGACCGGCGCTCGGGCTCGCCGGCGGGATCGGCGCCGTGCTGCTCGCCGGCGCGGCCCTGGCCGCCGACTCGACGCTGGTCGCCGGCGCCGACGGGCTCGCCGACGCCACGCTCGCCGACCGCGTCGACTTCGCGGTCACGGCGCGGCTCGCCTCGGCGCCGTTCGTCGCCGCCTTCCTGCTCGGCTTTGGCGCCGCGGCGCTGCGTTCCCGCGCCCTCCCGCGGGCCCTCGCCGGATCGGCTTGCGCGCTCGCGGCGCCGATGGCGCTGGCGACCACGGCCGCCCTGGTTGACGCCGGCTGGCTGCGGATCGCCGCCGGCGCCGGCTTCGGCCTCCAGGCGCTCTGGATCTTCGCCGCCGGGCTCTGGCTCACCCTCGCCGACGGATCGGCGGCCGGCGGTCGTCGTTCGCCGCGCGGCGTTCGCCGTCCTCGCGCTCGCGGCCGGCCTCGTCGGCCTCGGGCTGCTGGCTGCGCCCGGCGCGACCGAGCGGTACTTCGCCTGGGGCCTCGCGCCCGAGCCGCTCGCCGCCTTCGCCGGAGCCGTCTACATCGGCTCGGCGGTCGTCTACCTCGCCGCGCTCGCGCGGCCTTGGGAGGAGGTCCGGGGCCTGGTCGCCGCCGCGGCCCTGCTCTCGGTCTCGGTGCTCGCGATCACCCTCGTCCACCTCGACCAGTTCGACCTCGACCGCCTCCAGGCCTGGGCCTGGATCGTGCTCTTCGCCGGCTTCTCGCTGCTCACGCTCTCCCTGCTCGCGATCTGCGACCCCGGAGATTCGGGGCCGTCGGGGGGGCGCCTCGTCGGCTTCGCCCGGGTCGCGCTCGGCACGGCGGCGCTCGCGCTCGCCGCGCTCGCGCTCGCGCTCTGGATCGACCCCGGCCGGGTCGCCGGACCGAGCCCGTTCGACCTACCCCCGCTCGGCGGCAGATTCGCGGGCTCGTGGGTGGCGCTCCTCGCGCTGCTGGCGGGCGCCGGCGCCGTCGACGGCCGGGCTGCCCCGGCCCGGCCGGCGGCCCTGGCGCTGCTCGTCCTCCCCGCGCTGGCGCTCGTCGCCGCGGCGCGGACGGCCTCCGACCTCGACCCCGCGGGCGCGGCGATCGCCGACGTCGCCGCGCTCGTCGCCCTCGCGACGACCGGAGGCGCGATTCTCGCCGCGATCCGCGAGCGCCGCGCCGCCGGGGGATAGCCGCTGAACGCGCTGCCCGGGCGCTGCGGCGGCGGTGCTAGGCCTCTGCCCGCTCGGCCGCGAGCTCCTTCGCGCGCTCGCCGGGTGCCTTGCGGGCGTGCTCGGCGATGAACGCCTCGGTCAGCTCGCGGGCCACGTCGTCGGGGCGCTGGGTGTGGGGCGACTTCATCAGGTAGCTCGACGGGCCGTCGAGCTGGCCGGCGACGCCGTCGTTGAGCGCGAGCTTGATGATCCGCACCGCGTCGATCACGATCCCGGCCGAGTTCGGCGAGTCCCAGACCTCGAGCTTGAGCTCGGCGTTGAGCGGCACGTCGCCGAACGCCTGGCCCTCGAGCCGGATGTGGGCCCACTTGCGGTCGGTGAGCCAGGGGACGTAGTCGGAGGGCCCGACGTGGACGTCCTCGTCGGGAAGCTCGTGGCCCATGATCGAGGTCACGGCGTTCGTCTTCGACTCCTTCTTCGAGTCGAGCCGCTCGCGCTCGAGCATGTTGAAGAAGTCCATGTTCCCGCCGACGTTGAGCTGGCTCGTTCGCGCCATCCGCACGCCGCGGTCGTGGAACAGGCGGGCGAGCGCCCGGTGGACGATCGTCGCCCCGACCTGCGACTTGATGTCGTCGCCGATGATCGGCAGCCCGTTGCGGGCGAAGCGCTCGTCCCAGTAGTCCTCGCGGGCGATGAACACGGGTAGGCAGTTGACGAACCCGACGCCCGCCTTGATCGCCATCTCGACGTACCACTTCGTCGCCTGCTCGGAGCCGACCGGCAGGTAGCAGACGATGACGTCGGCCTTCTTCTCCTGGAGGATCCCGACGATGTCGGCGGTCGGCCCCGGCGCCTTGGTGATCTTCTGCTTCAGGTACTTGCCGAGGCCGTCGTGGGTCATCCCGCGGTGCACCTCGACCCCGAGGTCGGGGACGTCGGCGAACTTGATCGTGTCGTTCTGACCCGACCAGATCGCCTCGGAGAGGTCCTTCCCGACCTTCTCGGCGTCGATGTCGAACGCGGCGACGAACTCGATGTCACGGACGTGGTAGCCGCCGAGGTCGACGTGCATCAGTCCCGGGACCGGCTGGGCCGGATCGGCGTCCTTGTAGTACTCGACGCCCTGGATGAAGCTGTTCGCGCAGTTGCCGACCCCGACGATGGCAACGCGCACCTTGCCGTCGTCGACCCGGTGCCCGTCGGCGCCGGCTCCGTCCGTTGCCTGTCCGTTCTCGATGCTCATCTGCGGATCGAAACCTCCTCGTGACGATCGGGGGTACCGACTACCCCCGGAGCCGTTGATTACCCCCGGGCCACCGTCGTGTTACACCTCGGCCGACCCCGCGGCCTGCAGCTCGCGACGCACGTGCCAGACGCGCTGGACGACCGTGAACGCCGTCAGGACGGCGAGGACGTAGATCGACGCGGCGAGCAGCTCGATGTCGAAGATCCCGGCTCCCTTCGCGAACACGAGGCCGATTGAAAGTACCACCACCCGCACCGGCCGGGTGGCGAGCCCGACCTTACACTCGACCCCGAGCGCCTCGGCACGCGCCCGCGTGTAGGAGACCATCAGCGAGCCGAGGACGACGAAGACACACGCCGCCGCGGCGATCGAGTCGCCGCGGTCGGCGAAGTACCACGCGATCGCCGTGATCACCACTCCCTCCTCGATCCGGTCGAGGGTCGAGTCGAGGAAGGCGCCGAACAGGGTCCCCTTGCCCGACATCCGCGAGTAGCGGCCGTCGAGGGTGTCCATGATCGAGCCGACGATGAATGCGACCCCGGCGAGGAAGAACAGCCGCTGGGTGACGAGCACGGCCGCGGCGAGGTTGAGGACGAGACCGGTGAGCGAGATCGCGTTCGGGGTCAGCCGCGACTCGATCAGCCGGCTGCGCGCGTAGAGTCGGAGCCCGTCGGCGGTGCGAACATCCCGGAGCTCCGAGGCCACGGGCGGAACGCTACCTGCCCGGCCGCGCCCGGCGCGGCCTCAGCCTCAGGCCGTCGCCTCCCGGGTTCCCTGCGGCCATTCCCACGCCTCGCGGGCGCGGGCGAGCTGCGTCGCCGCGGCCGCCGCAAAGCAGGCGACCGCCGCTCCGGCGGCGGCGTCGAGCCAGAAGTGATTCGCGGTGACGACGATCACGAAGAAGACGAGCAGCGGGTAGACGGACCACAGCGCCCGGGTCAGTGGATGGCCGGCGAGGCGCATCCCCGGCACCGCGATCATCAGCGCGAAGGCGATGTGCATGCTCGGCACCGCCGCGTACTGGTTGACGAGCAGGCTGACGGTGCCGGCGTCCTGGGCGACCCCGGTCAAGGTGTGGATCGTGTCGGTGAAGCCGAGCTCGGGCATCAGCCTCGGGGGCGCGGTCGGGTAGAGCGCGTAGCCGATCAGCGCCAGGCCCATCGCGACCATGAACATGTTGCGGACGAAGTAGAAGTGGTCGTTGCGGAACAGGTAGAGCCAGACCAGGAACGCGGTCGTGACCACGAAGTGGGTGTTCATGTAGAGGAAGTTCGCGAGGTTGATCAGCCAGTCGTACTCGACCAGGGCCTGCTGGAAGCTCGGCTCGAAGAACGCCCCCAGACCCTGCTGGATCTCGACCAGGCGCTCGGCGTTGGCGAACGCGACCGCCTCGCGCCCCTCGCTGATCCCACGGACCAGCTGGTACCCGTTGTAGGCGAGGAAGAAGAGGAAGAACTGCAGCAGCGCGTCACCGATGCCCCTGGGCAGGAGGGATGAGATGAACGCGATCGGGCGACGCACCAGGCTGATGAAGTCTAAAGACGGCGTTTACCGAGTTCCGGGGGTTATCCGAACAGTTCCCCTCCGCCGCGCTCGCAATCGGCGATCCCCGACCTCAGCCGAGGAAGTCGACCACCCTAACGACCGTCTCCGGCGGGTCGATCCAAGGCCAGTGGCCGGCGCGGTCGAGGACGGTGAGCTCGGCGCCGGGGAGCCGCTCCGCGCAGGCTGCCGCGAACCGGGACGGGGTGTAGGGATCGCGAGCGCCCCAGACCACGAGCGCCGGGCAGCGCAGGTCGCCGAGCCGCAGGCCGGCGGCCGCGAGCGCCCCGGGGTCGGCGGACCGATAGAGGCGAAGCACCGCCGCCCTCGTCGCCCGATCCCAGCGCTCCCAGATCGCGTCCACGAGCGGCGCCGGCATCGGCTTGAGCCGCGGTCGGGCCCGTCGCAGCAGGAGCCGGAGCGCCGGCTTCGTCGCGGTCGCGTTCGCGAGCTCGCCGAGTCCGCGCCGGCGCCAGACCCGGGCGAGCCAGTGCCAGCGGTAGCCGGGAAGCAGCGGGACGGCGCCGATCACCACCAGCCGCTCGACTCGGTCCGGGGCGCGCTGGGCGGCGATCAGGCCGACCACTCCCCAGTCGTGGACCGCGAGCCGGTAGCGGTCGATCCCGAGCCGGTCGAGCAGGCGCTCGATGAAGTCCGCGTAGCCGGTCATCGTCGGGTCGAAGCGTTCGCGGGCCGGGCGGTCGGAGCGGCCGAAGCCCGGCAAGTCGAACGCGACCGCGCGGCGTTCGATCCGGCGCAGGAACGGCAGCCAGTCGCCCGAGTCGGTCGGGTTGCCGTGGACGAAGACCGCGGAGGCTCGGGGCCGGCGACCTCGCGCACGAGCACCCTGATCCCGTCGACGTCGACGAACCACTCCTCGACCGGCGCCACCGGCGCACCATATCCTCGCCCGGGTGACGACCGCGACCGCTGCCGCCGAGCCCTGGCGCCGCCCCCGCCGCGCGCGGGTGCGTGCGATCCGCGACCGCCTCCGCGACCTCTACGGCCGCCCGAAGTGGGAGCCGCACGGCGACCCGATCGCCGAGCTCGTGCTCACCGTCCTCTCCCAGAACACCAGCGACACCAACCGCGACGTCGCCTACGGACGGCTACGGGAGCGGTTTGCGACCTGGGTCGACGTCCGCGACGCGGCGCCCGAGGAGGTCATCGAGGCGCTTCGTCCGGGCGGGCTCGCGATCCAGAAGGGCCCGCGGATCCAGGAGATCCTGCGGCTGATCAGCGACGAGAGCGGCGAGCCGAACCTCGGCTGGCTCGCCGGCGCCGACCGCGACCAGGCGCTCGAGTACCTCACGGGCCTTCCCGGAGTCGGGCGCAAGACCGCCGCGTGCGTGATGATCTTCGCCCTCGGCCGCCCGGAGATTCCGGTCGACACCCATGTCTATCGCGTCGGCGGCCGGCTCGGCCTGTTCCCGGCCCGCGCCTCGTTCGAGGTGGCCCACGACGAGATGCTGCGGATCACCGATCCCGAGGACGCCTACGAGCTGCACATGAACCTGATCCGCCACGGGCGCGAGATCTGCCGCCCGCGGCCACGCTGCGCCGAGTGCGCGCTGCGGCGGATGTGCCCGTATGGGCGCGAGCACGCCGCCGGGTTGCGCTCACCGCCGGCGACGCGCTCCGGCGGGGCGTGACGGACCCGACCGCGATCGGTCACGGTCACGCCACTGCCGGCCGCGACGCACGGCGGGTTGCCCACATCATGCGAGGGCGAATCGACGTCGGTCGCCGCGGCGGTCAGGCGGCGGCGCGGGCGCCCGCGGCGAGCGCGCCGGCCTCGGCCCGCAGCTCGCCGGGTCGATCGGTGCAGACGGCATCGGGACGGGCGAGGTCGACGACCCGGCGGAGCAGCTCGGGATGGTTGACGGTGCCGGTGCAGACGCTCAGCCCGGCGAGGCGCAGCACGGCGACGAGGTGCGGCGAGAGCAGGAAGTGCTCGACCGAGACGCCGGCCAGTCCCCGCGCAACCGCCCACGCGGCCAGAGCCTCGGGGGCGTATTCGGCGTGGAGGACGAGCCGGGAGCGGTAGCCGAGCGCCGCGGCGATCGCCACCGCGGCCGAGTGAAAGCTGATCACCTCGATCCGCCGCCGGTCAGGACGGCGGCGGTAACGCTCGCAGAGGACGCGTGCGGTCCGGGCGGCGAGCTCCGGGTCGGTGTGCGCCTTGACCTCGGCCTGGACGACGAGGTCGGCGGGCACTGCGTCGAGGACATCGTCAAGCTCGAGCGGCCTCTGGTCGGTGATCCGGCCGTCGCGGTCGCGCAGCCGCCCCGAGCGGATCTCTTCGAGCCGGCGTTCGTGGGCCCAGCCGCCGACGGTCGTGCCGAGCTCGAGCAGCGGATCGTGGAGGAGGATCAGGCGCTCGTCGCCGGTGAGGCAGACATCCGTCTCGACCCCGTCGACCCCTGCCGCCAGGGCGCCGGCGAGCGCCTGCCACGACGAGTCCGGGCCGTAGTCGCGCCCGAGCCTGTGGGCGTGTAGCGGGACGACCATGTGACGATCCCACCACCCGGCAACGGGGGCCGTGTTATGAAGATGTCACCAGCGGGTGGCGTTCGCGTGAACCGCCTCAAGTGAGGTAGCCCAGGATCCTCGGATGCCCCGCGATCACGGGGGTGGCGATCACCTCGGCGTCGCCGAAGCCCGCGTGGCCCGCGAGCCGGCGTAGGCCCTCGGCCGCGAACGCCCAATAGACGAACTCGTCGCGCGCGTAGACCCCGCCCGGCTCGCAGACGTGGATCGTCGCCTCGTGTCCTAGCTTCGAGTCGGCGACGCCGTAGGTCTCGACCAGCACGCGCCCTCCCGGCGCCAGCCGGCGGCGGAGCACCTCGAGCAGGCCGAGCGGGTGTCCGACCCGGTGCAGGATCCCGAAGCAGAAGATGAGGTCGAACTGCTCGCCGACCGAGTCGAGCTCGAACGCGTCGAGCCGCCGGTACTCGACCCGCGAGCCGATCAGGCGCGAGATCGCGCGCAGCCCCTCGCCGCCCTCGACCTCGATCCCCCAGCGAGCCCGGACCCAATCGCGGTACTGCTCGTTGTCGACCGCGACGACGCGGGAGGCGCCGCGGGCCTCGGCGAGGAACGAGTAGAAGCCGTCGAACGCGCCGACGTCGAGAACCGCCTTCCCGCCCAGGTCTTCGGGCACGGCAGGGATCCGGTAGCGATGGTCGCGGGCCGCGCCGGGCGTATAGAGGCCGTTGCCGAGCGAGAAGGTGTGAAACCAGAACGGGACGTCGTCGAGCACCTCCCGGGCCACCTCGGCGTCAACCGCGAGCGGCAGCAGATCGGCCACCGCGCGCTCCGCCTCGGTCGGCTCTGGAACGGGCTCCCGCTCCGCCGTCCTGGGGTTTGCAACCGTCGCCACTCGTCGGCCTCCTTTTCGAGCCGGGCGGCGGAGGGGCTCCGCGCCCGTATGCCTGCCCTCTTACCAGCTCCCGCGCGCAGCGCCGAGGGAGGCCGCGATATATAACGCAATCAACTGGCGCCGCGCAGTCCGCCCGGCCGGCCGGGCAGCTGCAGGTAGTATCCGCTCCCGGGCGCAGCCCGCCCCGAAGAACTCATGAGCAAGGCCCCAATCGTCATCTTCGGGATCTTCGCCGCGATCTGCGTGCTCGCGATCCCTTTCCTCGCTCTTGCCTCGAAGGGCGGCGAGGACGCGGCCACCGTCGAGGTCGAACCCCGCGACGGCGAGGCCCGCGACCTGTTCGTGACCAGCTGCGGCCAGTGCCACACGCTCGCAGCCGCCCGCACCAACGGGGTCGTCGCGCCGAACCTCGACGACCTCCTGGTCCCGACCGGCACCAACAGCCCCGACCTCTACGAGGGGATCTACACCCGGGTGCTCAACGCCGTCACCTGCGGGCTCGGCGGGAGGATGCCGGCCGGCATCCTGGTCGGCGAGAACGCGAAGGAGGTCTCCCAGTTCGTCGCCGCGTACGCGGGCCAGATCGACCGCGGCCCGACCGTCGACACCTCCGAGGCGGAGACCCCCGACTCCGGCGGCTGCTGAGCCGGCTGCGCGACGCGTCCGCGAGCCGCGGCGAGACGACATCCGGGTCCCCTGCGCCGCGCCGCCGTGGATTCCGACCGCGGTGGCTGCGGGGTTACGCGCTCCCACATATCTGCTACGCTCGGACTCAGATTTATTGCGAGACTGAGGAGTAGCTGAAACGATGGCAAAGACGATCGGAATCGATCTGGGAACCACGAACTCGTGCTTCGCCGTCCTCGAGGGCACCGAGCCGACCGTGCTCGAGAACGCCGAGGGCGGGAGGACCACCCCGTCGGTGGTCGCGTTCACCGACTCGGGCGAGCGCCTCGTCGGCACGGTCGCCAAGCGCCAGGCGGTGATGAACCCCGAGAACACGATCTTCTCGATCAAGCGGTTCATGGGCCGCAAGGAGGCCGAGGTCAAGGAGGAGGAGACGATCGTCCCCTACAAGGTCGTCCCCGGCCCGAACGGAGACGTCCGCGTCGACGTCCGCGGCGAGCAGTACTCGCCGCCGGAGATCTCGGCGATGATCCTCCAGAAGCTGAAGGCCGACGCCGAGGCGAAGCTCGGCGAGCCGGTCGACTCGGCGGTGATCACCGTCCCCGCCTACTTCAACGACGACCAGCGCCAGGCGACCAAGGACGCCGGCAAGATCGCCGGCCTCGAGGTCAAGCGGATCATCAACGAGCCGACCGCGGCGTCGCTCGCCTACGGCCTCGACAAGGAGACCGACCAGACGATCCTCGTCTTCGACCTCGGCGGCGGGACCTTCGACGTCTCGGTGCTCGAGATCGGCGACGGGGTGTTCGAGGTCAAGGCGACCTCGGGCGACAACCACCTCGGCGGCGACAACTGGGACAAGGCGATCGTCGAGTGGCTGGTCGCCGAGTTCAAGCGCGACCAGGGCGTCGACCTCGCCCAGGACAAGAACTCGCTCCAGCGTCTCTACGAGGCGGCCGAGAAGGCGAAGATCGAGCTCTCGGCGACTCAGGAGACGCAGATCAACCTGCCGTTCATCACCGCGGTCGAGGGCCAGCCGAAGCACCTCGAGATCAAGCTCACCCGGGCGAAGCTGAACGAGCTCACCTCCGGCCTCCTCGACCGGGTCGTCTCGCCGGTCAAGCAGGCGCTGTCCGACTCGGGCGCGCCCGACATCGACCACGTGATCCTGGTCGGCGGGATGACCCGGATGCCGGCGGTTCAGGAGAAGGTCAAGGATCTGGTCGGCAAGGAGCCGCACCAGGGCGTCAACCCCGACGAGGTGGTGGCGATCGGCGCCGCGATCCAGGCCGGGGTGCTCGCCGGCGACGTCAAGGATGTGCTGCTGCTCGACGTCACCCCGCTGACGCTCGGGATCGAGACCAAGGGCGGCGTGATGACGAAGCTAATCGAGCGCAACACGACGATCCCGAGCCGCAAGTCGGAGATCTTCTCGACCGCCGAGGACAACCAGCCCTCGGTCGAGGTCCACGTGCTCCAGGGTGAGCGCGAGATGGCCGCCTACAACAAGTCGCTCGGCAAGTTCCAGCTCACCGGGATCCCGCCCGCGCCGCGGGGAGTGCCGCAGATCGAGGTCGCGTTCGACATCGACGCGAACGGCATCCTCAACGTCGCCGCGAAGGACCTCGGCACGGCCAAGGAGCAGAAGATCGAGATCAAGGGCGGGTCCGGGCTGGCCGAGGACGAGGTCGAGCGGATGGTCAAGGACGCCGAGGCCCACGCCGACGACGACCGGCGCCAGCGCGAGCTCGCCGAGGCGCGCAACGTCGCCGAGAACGCGGCCTACCAGGCCTCCAAGCAGGTCGCGGAGATGGGCGACCAGCTCGACGACGCCGCGAAGCAGGAGATCAACGCCGCGATCGAGGCGGTCAAGGGGGTGCTCGAGTCCGACGACGCCGCCGAGATCACGGCGAAGACCGACGCCCTGCAGGCCGCCTTCCACAAGGTCTCCG
>DATHVI010000083.1:0-38039 GCA_035461385.1 Solirubrobacterales bacterium | reverse complement strand
GCGCTTCGCATTGATCTCCCGGTGGAAGAGTCGCGGACCGAGTCCGCCCTGATCCTCGAGGTGCAGCAGCACCTCGGCGACGATCGCGTCCGCGCGGTCGCGATGGACTCCACCGACGGCCTCCAGCGCGGCCAGACGGTCATCGACACCGGCAGCCCGATCACCGTCCCGGTCGGTGAGAAGACCCTCGGCAGGCTGTTCAACCTCCTCGGGGAGACGATCGACGAGGGCGAGGAGGTCGAGACGGAGGAGCGGTGGCCGATCCACCGCTCCGCGCCGGAGGCCGACGAGCTGACCCCCACCCAGGAGATCCTCGAGACCGGGATCAAGGTGATCGACCTGCTGGCACCGTACGCGAAGGGCGGCAAGGTCGGCCTGTTCGGGGGCGCCGGTGTCGGCAAGACCGTGCTGATCCAGGAGCTGATCCGCAACATCGCCGAGGAGCACGAGGGGCTGTCGGCTTTCTGCGGCGTGGGCGAGCGGTCCCGCGAGGGCAACGACCTGTGGCTCGAGATGAAGGAGTCCGGCGTGCTCGAGAAGACGATGCTCGTGTTCGGCCAGATGAACGAGCCGCCGGGGGCGCGGCTGCGGGTCGGCCTGTCGGGGCTGACGATGGCCGAGTACTTCCGCGAGGCCGGGGGCCAGGACGTGCTGCTGTTCATCGACAACATCTTCCGTTTCGTCCAGGCGGGGTCGGAGGTCTCGGCGCTGCTGGGGCGGATGCCGTCGGCGGTCGGCTACCAGCCGACGCTCGAGACCGAGATGGGCGGCCTCCAGGAGCGGATCAACTCGACCCAGCGAGGCTCGGTGACCTCGGTCCAGGCGATCTACGTCCCCGCCGACGACCTCACCGACCCGGCGCCCGCGTCGGTGTTCGCGCACCTGAACGCGACCACCGTGCTCTCGCGGGCGATCTCGGAGAAGGGGATCTACCCGGCGGTCGACCCGCTCGACTCGACCTCGACGATCCTCAAGCCCGACATCCTCGGCGAGGACCACTACCGCACCGCGACCGAGGTCCAGCAGGTGCTCCAGCGCTACAAGGAGCTCCAGGACATCATCGCGATCCTCGGGATCGACGAGCTCTCCGACGAGGACAAGCAGGCGGTCAACCGGGCGCGGAAGATCGAGCGCTTCCTCTCGCAGCCGTTCTTCGTCGCCGAGGCGTTCACCGGCACCGAGGGCGTCTACGTCCCGGTGTCCGAGACCGTGCGGAGCTTCCGCGAGATCCTCGACGGCCGCTACGACGATCTCCCCGAGGGCGCCTTCTACATGAAGGGGTCGATCGACGAGGTCACCGGCACCGAGGAGAAGGCGGAGCGCGACGAGGGCGTCGCGCGCGAGCAGGCCGACGCCGCCGAGCGGGCCGAGGCCGCCGAGGCCGAGCGCGAGACCGCGGACGTCTGAGGCGCCGGAGGCGATGGCCGACGAACACGACAGGCTCGAGGCCGAGGTCCTCACCCCCGAGGGCGAGGTCTTCAGCGGCGAGCTCGTCCAGCTCTCGACCCGGACGACGGTCGGCGAGGTCGGGATCCTCGCCCGCCACATCCCGATGGTCGCTCGGCTGGTTCCCGCCGAGCTTCGCCTCCACACGTCGGAGACCGAGGTCGAGCGCTACGCCCAGGGCGAGGGCTGGCTCGAGGTGTTCGCGAACCGCGCCCGGGTGCTGATCGCCGAGGCGATCCCCCCGGACCAGCTCGACGTCGCCGAGCTGCGAGCGAAGCTCGAGGACGCCGAGGCCCGGCTCGCCGAAGCCGAGGAGGGATCCGCGGCCTTCGAGCAGGCCGAGCGCGAGCGCGCCCGCGCCGAAACGTTCATCGCCATCGCCGAGAACAACTCCGCCGCCTCCTCCGCTCCCGCCTGAACAATTGGTCCGCGGCTACGCCGCCGACTTCTTATGCTGCTCCCGCGTCCGGGGGCGGCGGCGGTGGTACCAGCGGGAGGCAATCGACCAACCGTTTCTACCGCGACTGCGTCGCTAGCCCGAACCAGTCAACCTTTTCACGCTTGGACGAAAGACTCCTGACCGAGAAGTTGATCGGGTATGACACCTCCGCGGAGGAGGGGATCAAGCTCTGCGCGGGGTTCATCAAGGGCTGGCTCGAGGCGCGCAACATCGACGCGCGCCAGGTCGGGGTTCGTGGGCTGCCGGTGACGATGGCCGACGTCGGCCCGGCCGACGCGAGGGTGACGCTGCTCCTCCACGGGCACCTCGACGTCGTCCCGGCGCCGGCGGAGCAGTTCCATGCCAGGATCGACGGCGAGCGGCTGTTCGGCCGCGGCGCCTACGACATGAAGGGGGCGCTCGCCTCGCTGCTGCTCGCGATGACCGACCTGCGCGACCAGAGCGCGGTCCGGGTTCGGATCGGAATCGTCCCCGACGAGGAGTCCGAGGAGGAGGTCGAGCGCGGCGGCGACCTGCTGATCGAGGAGGGGTTCACCGGCGACTTCGCGATCACCGGCGAGCCGACCGACATGCACATCGGCGTCGCCGCGAAGGGAGTGCTCGCGGTGCGGCTGCGGATCCGGGGGCGGGCCGCGCACGGGGCGACGCCGTGGCTGGGCGAGAACGCGATCCTGCGCGCGGTCGACGTATTCCGGGCCATCCAGTCGCTACCGTTTGCGTCTCAGAGCTCCGAGCTGTTCGACCGGCCATCGATCAACCTCGGCCGCATCCTCGGCGGCGACGCCCTCAACAAGGTGCCCGACACTTGCTACATCGACGTCGACGTCCGCTACCTCCCCGAGCAGGATCCCGACTCGATCCTCGACGAGATGCGCGGAATCCCCGGAGCTGAGTTGGTCTCGACGTTCAAGCGCCCGCCGGTTAACGTCGATCCCGAGTCGCTTTTCGTGCGTGCGCTCTGCGACGCCGCCGCGCCACACCACACCGGCGAGGTGATGAGCGTTGGCCGCGACGGCGCCTCCGACGCGGTCTCCTTCCTGAAGGTCGGGATCCCGGCGGTCGAGTTCGGCCCGCTCGGCGGCGGCCATCACGGGCCCGAGGAGTGGGTCTCGATCCCCTCGCTCGCGAGCTACCGCCGGGCGATCGTCGACTTCGTCAACGCCGTGCCGGCCCGGGTCGACGGCCTCAGCGGTGGAGGCGCCGGCATATGACCGCCGACGATCCCACCCTCCCGCCCGACGACGAGCGCGAGGACTCCCCCGGCGAAGACGAGGAGGGCGCGCCGCCTCCGGCCACCTGGGCGGGACGCAAGCGCACGGGCGAGTCCGAGCCCGGCGCGGGGCCGCCGGACGCGCAGGGCGATCAGCCGGACGCGCAGGGCGATCAGCCGGACTCGCCGAGCGATCAGGCGGCCTCGCCGAGCGAGGGCGGCCGCGAGGTCGAGAGCTGGGGGTTCACGGACGAGCTCGACGAGGTCGAGCGCGAGCTCGGGGCGTCGCTTGACGACGGCGAGCGCGCCGGCGTCGAGGACGGCGAAGGGGCGGACCTCGGCGCCGGAGTCGAAAGCGCCGATGAGGCGTCCGACGCCGGCGACGAGGACGGGGTCGAGGACGCGTCCGCCGACGCCGACGGGAATCGTGCGGACGGCGGCGAAGTCGCTGCCGCCGGGGCGGCGGCCGGTGGTGAGCCGGACGTCGCCGGCGATGGCGCGGAGGGGGACGCGGACGGTGACGGGGCCGACGCCGAATCCGCCGACGAGGGACCCGAGGCCGGGACCGGCGCCGACGGCGAGGACGTCGTCGCGACGTCGGCCGCGGCGCCGACCCAGGAGACGGTCGAGGCCGACACGCTCGCGCTCGCCGACCGCGAGGCCGCCGAGGAGGCTGCGCTCGCCGGGCTGAAGGCGCGTGCGGTGCGCAAGGGCGCGACGGACGGCGCCGGGCCTCCGCCGCAGGCCGTCCCGGTCCCGCCGCCGGCCGCCGTCGCCGAGGCGGCAACCGACTCCGCGAAGCCGGATCGCGCGGAGGCGGAGGCGGAGGCCGCCCGGGACGCGCCGCGTCCGAAGGCGCTCTGGGTCCGCTTCCTCGTCGCGTCGCTCGTGATCGTCGCCTCGATGGCGACCGCGACCTCGGTCACGGCGCTGATGATCCTCACCGATCTCGCCGAGGGGATCGGTGGGATCGAGGACGTCGAGCAGGAGCTCGAGCCTGTGGACGGCGGCGACCCGCAGACCCTTCTGATCCTCGGTTCGGACCAGCGGCTCGGGCTCGAGGGCGGGGACGAGGCGGGCGCCCGCTCCGACACCGCGATGCTGCTCCGCGTCGACCCGGATCGTGACGCGATCGCTCTGTTGTCGATCCCCCGCGATCTCAAGGTCAACATCCCTGGCGTCGGGGTGAGGAAGTTCAACGAGGCCTATTCGTATGGAGGCCCGAAGCTGACGCTGAAGACCGTCAAGCAGCTCACCGACCGGCAGATCGACATCAACCACGTCGTCAACATCAACTTCACCGGCTTCGCCGACGCGGTCAACGCGATCGACTGCGTGTTCATCGACGTCGACCGCCGCTATTACGTCCCCGAGGGCTCCGAGTACTCGGCGATCGACCCGCCGATCGAGGCCGGCTACCAGCGCCTCTGCGGGCTGAAGGCCCTCCAGTACGTGCGCTTCCGCCTCGACGACAACGACCTCGTCCGCGCCGCCCGCCAGCAGGACTTCCTCCGCGAGGCGCGCCAGAAGATCCCGCCGTCGCGGCTGTGGTCGGACCGGGACGAGCTGATCGAGATCTTCAAGGAGTACACGACCTCGAGCGAGACCCTCGCCAACCCGATCCAGCTGCTCGAGCTGATGAAGACGTTCCTCGCCGCCCGCGGCGGGACCGTGAACGAGGTCCAGTTCCCCGCCCAGCTCGGCGATGCCGCTTCGATCTATGTGACCGCGAACCAGAAGGCGGTCCAGGAGACGGTGCGCGAGTTCCTCAACGCAGGCGTCGCTCCGGCCGACCAGCCGCCGGGCTCGGGGTCGTCTGCCGGCGATGGTGGCGACGGACGCGGTGCTGGCGGCGGGAAGGGCGCCAAGTCCGGCGACAAGGACGAGAGCAAGCCCGACGAGGGCCCGCCGATGACCGCCGACTACAACCCGATCATCGTCGAGCACGCCCAGCGCGTCGCCGGCACCACCAGCCCGAGCGGCAAGCGGGTGATCCTCGACTTCCCGCTCTTCTATCCCACCGAGGTCCCCGCGAGCACCAACCTCAACCCGCTCGAAGCCTCGCGCGCGTTCCCGATCGACGGCCCCGGGGACGAGGTCTACGAGGGCTACAAGCTCGTCTTCGGCCTTCCCGGCGACGCCGGGTTCACCGAGTACTGGGGGGTCTCGGGCACCAACTGGCGCGACCCGCCGATCCTCGAGAACCCCACCGACGTCAAGGAGATCGACGGCCGCGAGTACCTGCGCTTCTACGACGGCAGCCGCCTACGCCTCGTCGGCTGGAAGCAGGGCGGGCGCTCCTACTGGGTCAACAACACGCTGCTGCAGACGTTGGGCGACGTCGAGATGATGGCGATCGCGCGCTCGATGGCGCGGTTGGACGGCTGAGGTGAGCACCGGCGACAAGTCGCCGGTCGGGGTGATCGGGGTCGGCTGGGTCGGCCTCGTCACCGCCGCCTGCTTCGCCGAGCTCGGCCACCCGATCGTAGCCGTCGACATCGACGCGGAGCGGATCGAGCGCCTGAGCCGCGGCGAGATGCCCTTCCACGAGCCGCGCCTGCCCGAGCTGGTCGCCGGCAACCGTGAGCGGCTGCGCTTCGTGACCGACATCTCCGAGGCGCTCGAGCGCGCAACGCTGCTGTTCTGCTGCGTCGACACCCCGCCGACATACTCCGGCGACGCCGACCTCTCCCGCGTCGAGGCGGTGATCCGGGAGCTCCCCGAATCCGGCGGGCCGCCGCTGGTGATGAAGAGCACCGTCCCGGCGGGCACCGGGGTGGCGATCCGGCGCCGCAAGCCGGGGCTGGCCTACGTCTCCTGTCCTGAGTTCCTCAAGGAGGGCGCCGCGGTCGACGACTTCCTCAATCCCGACCGCGTCGTGATCGGGGCCGATCCGGGCGACGAGGAGGCCGCCGACGCGGTCGAGTCGCTCTACGCCCCGCTCGGCGGCGAGCTGGTTCGCACCGACGTCGCCTCGGCGGAGATGATCAAGCTTGCCTCGAACGCGTTCCTGGCGACCAAGATCAGCTTCATCAACGAGATCGCCAACGTCTGCGAGGAGGTCGGCGCCGACGTCACCGAGGTCGCGAGAGGCATGGGGCTCGACCGGCGCATCGGCCACCATTTCCTGCGCGCGGGCGTTGGTTACGGGGGCTCCTGCTTCGCGCCCAAGGAGACGGTGCTCGTGCGCTACTGGGGGACGCCGAAGCTCGTTACCTTCGAGCAACTCTGGGAACTCGCCGGCGGCGACGAAGCGGCGGTTGACGGCGAGGCAATCGAGCCCGACTGGATCGAGGCATGGTCATGGGTACCCGGCGAGGCAGAGCCGGAGTGGATGCCGATCTCGGTTCTGACCAAACGCGACTACGAGGGCGAGATGGTCGAGGTGCGGACGAAGATGGGGCGGCGCATCAGGGTCACCGCCGATCACCCGTTCATCGTCGGTGATGGGGAAGGCGATGATGTCGCGACCCGCGTACTCGCGCGCGATCTGACCCAAGGTGACTGGCTTCCACTTGCGCACGGAGCGGTCCCCGGGTCCGAGCCTCGGATCCACTCGGTGATCGGCGTAATTGAGGATGAGGAGATTGCGCCTGACCGCGTGATCGTTCGCCCGGACTCTGGCGAGATCGAGGCACTTGCCCAGCGGCCGCCCGCCGAGCGAGCGGCGATCTTCAACCGACACGCTCATCCCTCACGGCGGATGGGAGACATCCGGCGCACTGGGGCTTTGCGTCTTGATGAAGCGTGGCTCGCCCAGATAGATCTCGATAACGCGCAGCTCGGGACGGCGCGGAACGGCTCCTTCTGCGCCACCGATCTCGTGGTCGACGAGCGCTTCTGGCGAGTCATCGGCCTCTACCTGGCCGAAGGATGCGTGAGTTCCGATCGCGGATCCGATGGCGCCCGGCAGCGGATTCTCTGGAGCTTTCATCCGACTCGCGAGGAGCACCTGGTCGAGGAGGTCATCGACTACTGGCGCGACCAGGGCGTCAAGGCAACGGTCAACACAACCCCGACCTCGCGCCGCGTCGGCGTCTCCTCCAGGATCCTCGCCGCGTGGTGGACCAAGATCTTGGGCCTGGGCCGGACGAGCTACGACCAGCGCATTCCCGATCTTGCCTGGGTCCAGTCCGTGGAACGCAAGCGCGCGCTCCTCTCGGGCCTGTGGGAGGGGGATGGGTCGTGGTCGCTGGTCAACGGAGGCCCCAGCGTCGTTCTCGAATGGGGCACGATCAGCGACGAGCTCGCCGATGGCGTTGCACGGATGCTGGCCGAGCTAGGCATCGTCTGCTCGTGGCGGCGCGGCCGGACGAAGAAATCGACGAAGGAAACCCACTGGCTGCGAATCAGCGGCGCCGATCAGGTGGAGCGAGCGATGTTCCTTGTTCCCGTTGCGGAGGCGGGCGCCGTGCAGGCGGTCATCGAGCGGCAGGCGAAGCGGATCAAACCCACTGGGTACCGGAGGTTCGGTAACGGTCCGGCCTGGCTTAGGGTCGTCCAGACACGGCGCGAGGGATACCGTGGCCCGGTGTACTCGCTGAAGGTGCCCGGTAGCCAAACTGTGGTCTCGTCCGGCGGTTTGGCAGTACAACAGTGCTTCCCGAAGGACACCCAGGCCCTGAAGCAGCTCGCCGGGAACACCGGCTATCACTTCCAGCTCCTGACTGCCGTGATCGAGGTCAACGAGCTCCAGAAGCGGCGGGTCGTGGCCAAGCTCGAGAAGCACCTCGGGTCGCTGGTCGGCAAGCGGGTCGCGCTGCTCGGCCTCGCGTTCAAGCCGAACACAGACGACATGCGGGAGGCGTCGAGCCTCGTGCTTGCGGCGCGGCTGCAGGGGGAAGGGGCAGAGGTCGTCGCCTACGACCCGGTTGCCGAGGGAGTGGCGAGTCAGCTGCTTCCCGCGGTCGAGATGAAGGGCTCGGTCTCGGCGGCGCTCGAGGGCGCCGATGCTGTGGTCCTCGTCACCGAGTGGCCCGAGTTCGCCGCGCTCGACTGGCCGGCGCTCGCAAGAACGATGTCGACCCCGCTGATCGTCGACGGGCGCAACTTCCTCGACCCGGCGACGCTGCGCGCCGCGGGGTTCAGCTACGAGGGGATCGGGCGGCCGACGAACGGAGGCCCGCCCTCGGCGCCGGCGACCGCCGGCTGATGGAGGCGCTGGTCCTGGTCGGCGGCGAGGGAACGCGCCTGCGCCCGCTCACCCTCACCCAGCCGAAGCCGGCGATCACGCTCGTCGACCGCCCGCTGATCCGCCATACCGTCGACTGGCTCGCCCGCCACGGGGTGACCGAGGTGGTGATGGCGTGCGGCTTTCGCGCCGAGGACCTGCGGTTGGCGCTCGGCGACGAGATCGCGGGCGGTCCTCGGATCGTCTACGTCTCCGAGCCCGAGCCGCTCGGGACCGCGGGGCCGGTGCGGATGGCGATCGATAGCGGGCTGCTCGGCGATCGCTTCTTCGTCCTCAACGGCGACGTGCTCACCGATCTCGACCTCAGCGCCCTGCTCGCAACCCACGTCGAGCGCGAGGCCACGGCGACGCTCGCGCTCTACCCGGTCGACGATCCATCCTCGTTCGGGCTCGTGCGCCGCCTCCCCGACGGCGAGGTCACCGGCTTCGTCGAGAAGCCCGAGCCGGCCGAGATCGACACCGACGAGGTCAACGCCGGCGCCTACGTGCTCGAGCGCGAGGTCGGCGACCTGATCCCGCCCGGCGCTCGGGTGTCGATCGAACGGGAGGTGTTCCCGCGCCTGGTCGGCCGCGGGCTCTACGCGCGGCGGCTCGACGGCTACTGGACTGACATCGGAACGCCCGAGCGCTACCTGCAGGCGACCTGGGACATCCTCGACGGGACGATCGAGACCGAGTTCGACCGCCGCGGCGAGGCCGGCCCCCTGATCGCCGCCGGGGCCGAGGTCGCCGGCGACGCGACGATCGGGCCCCGGGCCGTGATCGGTCCCGGTGCGGTGATCGCCGCCGGCGCCCGGGTCGCGGACTCGGTGCTCCTCGATCGCGTTCGGGTCGGCGAGGGGGCCGAGGTCGACGGCGCGATCGTCGCCGCCGACGTCGAGATCGGCGCCGGGGCAAGGATCTCGCCGGGTGCCGTGATCGGCGCCGGCGCCCGGATCGCATCGCGCGCCGCGGTCGGGGAGGATGCACGGGTGGCGCCCGCGGAGGCGATAGGGATTTGAACGAGCGACATTCATGTCGCGAGAGCAGCATCTGCCGTGAGGTGCTCCGGTGAGCGACTCGCTCGACGAGGTGCGCGCGGTCGACGAGGCGGGACAGGTCGACCACGTCCTCGCCCTGCCCGAGCACCTGCGCGACGCGCTGTGGCGGGTCGAGTCGGCCCGGATCGAGCCCTCGCAGGCGAGCGGCCTGATCGTCTGCGGGATGGGCGGGTCCGGGATCGGGGGCGTGCTCGCGCGAGCGGCGCTCGGCGACCGGTTGCGGCTGCCGCTGCACGCTTTCCGCGACTACATGCTGCCGCCGTGGACCGCGCCCGACCGGGCGATCCTCTGCATGAGCTATTCGGGCGACACCGAGGAGACGCTCGCCTGCTTCGAGGCCGCCGAGGCGATCGGCGCGCAGCGGATCGTCGCCACCACGGGCGGGGCGCTCGCCGCCGAGGCGCGCAAGGCCGGCGCCCCGGTGGTCGGGATCCCGGCCGGCTTTCAGCCCCGGGCCGCGATCGGGTACATGTTCGCGATCACCTGCGAGGTCGCCGCCCTCGTCGGCGCCACCGACTCGGTGCGGGCGGAGATCGAGGCCGCGGCGAACCACCTCCAGGCCGCGGCGGGCGAGCTCGGCGTCGGGGCGGCGGAGATCGCCGGCGAGCTCGAGGGCACGGTCCCGCTGGTCTACGGCTGCGACCTCACAATCCCGGTCGCATACCGCTGGAAGACGCAGGTCAACGAGAACGCCAAGCAGCACGCGTTCTGGCACCAGCTCCCCGAGCTCGACCACAACGAGCTCGCCGGCTGGGAGGCGACGGATGGGCCGCCACTCTTCTCCGCGGTCCTGCTCGAGGACCGCGACCAGCACCCCCGGGCGCGCCGCCGGGCCGAGCTGACCGCGGAGCTGATCGAGGAGACGGGCGCGCCGGTGGTCCGGGTCGAGACCGAGGGCGAGACCCGGATCGAGCGGCTGCTGTGGACGGTGATGCTCGGCGACCTCGTCTCGCTTCACCTCGCGGCGCAGCGCGGCGTCGACCCGGCGCCGATCGAGGCGATCGACCGGCTGAAGCGCGAGCTCGGAGACCAGTAGCCGCGCCGGCGCGGCCCGGTCAAGTACCCGCTCAGTACCGGTAGTGGTCGGTCTTGTACGGCCCCTCGACGGGGACCCCGAGGTAGGCGGCCTGCTCGTCGGTCAGCTCGGTGAGGCTGACGCCGAGCGCGTCGAGGTGGAGGCGGGCGACCTTCTCGTCGAGGTGCTTCGGCAGCACGTAGACCCGCTTCTCGTAGTCCTCGTGTCGGGAGTAGAGCTCGATCTGCGCGATCACCTGGTTGGTGAACGAGTTCGACATCACGAAGCTCGGGTGCCCGGTCGCGTTGCCGAGGTTGAGCAGGCGGCCCTCCGACAGCACGATGATCGCGTGGCCGTCTGGGAACACCCACTCGTCGACCTGTGGCTTGATGTTCACCTTCTCGATCCCCGGCATCTTCGCGAGGCCGGCGATGTCGATCTCGTTGTCGAAGTGGCCGATGTTGCCGACGATCGCCTGGTGCTTCATCCGCGCCATGTCGTCGGCCGTGATGACGTCGCGGTTGCCGGTCGCGGTGACGAAGATGTCGGCGGCCTCGACGACCTCGTCGAGGGTCCGGACCTCGTAGCCCTGCATCGCCGCTTGGAGCGCGCAGATCGGATCGATCTCGGTGACGACCACGCGCGCTCCCTGGCCGCGCAGCGACTCGGCGCAGCCCTTGCCGACGTCGCCGTAGCCGCAGATCACCGCGAGCTTGCCGGCGATCATCACGTCGGTCGCCCGGTTGATCCCGTCGATCAGCGAGTGGCGGCAGCCGTAGATGTTGTCGAACTTCGACTTCGTCACCGAGTCGTTGACGTTGATCGCCGGGAACAGCAGGTCGCCGGTCTCGGCGAGCTGGTAGAGGCGATTGACGCCGGTCGTCGTCTCCTCGGTGACGCCCTTGACGCCGGCCGCGAGCCGGGTCCACTTCTGGGGGTCGGCGGCGAGCGAGCGACCCAGCAGCTCGAGGACGATGCCGAACTCCTCCGAGGCCGCCGACGACGGATCGGGGACCGCGCCGGCGCGCTCGAACTCGACTCCCTTGTGGACGAGCAGCGTCGCGTCGCCGCCGTCGTCGAGGATCATGTTCGGGCCTTCGCCGTCGGGCCAGGTGAGGGCGCGCTCCGTGCACTCCCAGTAATCGGGCAGGCTCTCGCCCTTCCAGGCGAAGACGGGGATCCCGGCGGCGGCGATCGCCGCCGCGGCGTGGTCCTGGGTCGAGAAGATGTTGCACGAGGCCCAGCGGACCACGGCGCCGAGCGCGACCAGCGTCTCGATCAGGACCGCGGTCTGGACGGTCATGTGAAGCGATCCGGTGATCCGCGCCCCGGCAAGGGGCTGCCGGTCGGCGAACTCCTCACGGGTCTTGACCAGGCCGGGCATCTCGTGCTCGGCGAGGGTGATCTCCTTGCGGCCGAAGTCGGCGAGGCCGATGTCGGCGACCCTGTAGTCCTGGGCGGTGGTGGTGACGGCCATGGTCCTCCTGGGGCAGGTTTCGCGTCCACGGCAATCGTAGTCGCCGCCGCCGCGCGTGCGGGGCGGCGGCCGGTTGGCTACTGATCATCTAGCCTCCGCGGCCGTGAGAGCGATGGTGATGGCGGCCGGCCTCGGGACCCGGCTGCGGCCGCTGACCTACGAGGTCCCGAAGCCGATCGTCCCGGTCGCGAACCGGCCGGTGATGGCCCATCTGCTGATGCTGCTGGGCGCCCGGGGCTTCGGCGAGGTGATCTCGAACCTGCACTGGTTCCCGGAGACGATCGAGGGGACGCTCGGCGACGGAGCCGAGCTCGGGGTCGAGCTCACCTATCGGCACGAGCCGGAGCTGCTCGGGACGGCCGGAGGGGTCCGCAACGTCCGCGACTGGCTGACCGCGGACGGCGACGACTTCGTCGTCATGGCGGGCGACGCGCTCACCGACATCGACGTCCGCGCCCTCGTCGACGCGCACCTCGCAAATGACGGGGTCGCGACGATGGCCGTGAAGCGGGTCCCGAACGTGCGCGAATACGGGGTCGTCGTCACCGGCTCGGACGGACGGGTGCAGGGGTTCCAGGAGAAGCCGGACCCGGCCGAGGCCCTCTCCGACCGCGCGAACACGATGATCTACGCTCTCCACCGCGAGGTCTTCGACTACTTCCCCGACAAGCCCGATCCGGACTTCGCCAAGGACGTGTTCCCGGCTCTGCTCGAGCACGACGTCCCCTTCTACGTCCACGACGCCGACGCCTACTGGAACGACGTCGGCTCGATCGGCGAGTACCTCCAGGGGAACCTCGACGCGGTCGAGGGCGCGGTCGCGGTCGAGCCCGCCGGGGTGCTGGTCGAGGCCGACGCCGACCCGGACGAGCCTGGCGCTCACCCGCTCGGGTCCGAGCGCGGCGGGCTGCCGGCGGGCACCGAGGTCGACGGCCGGGTCCTCGTCGGCGAAGGCGCCGAGGTCGGGGAGGGGGTTCGGATCGACGGGCCCGCGGTGCTCGGCGCAGGATCGCGGATCGGCGACGGCGCGAAGGTGAAGCAGTCGGTCCTGCTCCCCGGTGCGGAGGTTCCGGCGGGTGGATACCTCGTCGGTGCGATCGCAGGCGCCTCCGGGGCGCTCGCTCCGTCGCGGCCGGACTAACTTTGAGAGCGTGTCCCCGACGCCCAAGGTGGAGTTGCTGTGGTGGAGCGGCTGCCCGTCGACCGACGAGGCGCTCGCGACCCTGCGCGACGAGATGCGCGAGGTCGGCCTCGATCCCGGAGCGGTCGAGGTTCGCGCCGTCGAGACCGACGGCGAGGCCGAGCGGGAGGCGTTCGTCGGCTCGCCGACGATCAGGATCGACGGCCGCGACGTGCAGGACCCGGGCGGCGAGCCGATCGGGCTAACCTGCCGCGTCTACCGCCTGCGCGACGGTCGGATCTCCCCGGTTCCCGATCCCGCCGACGTCCGCGAGGCGCTGTTGGAGGCGACCGAAGGAGGCTGATCGGAATGGCAACCGGAACCGCGACGATGGTCGGCCAGGCGGCGCCGCCGCTGGAGCTCCCGGACACCGACGGCGCGACGCACGCGCTCCCCGGCCCCGGCGAGGCGCCGGCGACGGTGGTGATCTGGACCTGCAACCACTGCCCGTACGCCCTCGGCTGGCACGACCGCCTCGTCGCCGCGGCCCGCGACTACGCGGATCGCGGCGTCCGCTTCCTCGCGGTCAACTCGAACGACCCCGAGCGCTATCCGCTCGATTCGCTCGAGGCGATGCGCGAGCGGGTCGCCGCCGAGGATTGGCCGTTCCCCTACCTCCACGACGCGAGCCAGGACGCCGCTCGCGCCTGGAACGCGCAGACGACGCCGCACGTCTACGTCGTCGACGCCGAGGGCCGGGTCCGCTACGAGGGCGCACCCGATGCCGACCACATGGACCCGAACCTCGACGCCGGCTGGGTTCGCGACGCCCTCGACGCAATCCTCGCCGGCGCCGAGCCCGAGCGTCCGAGCACCGACCCGGTCGGCTGCACGATCAAGTGGAAGCAGTGAGATGACCGAACGGCGCCGGCTCGTCCGCGTGCCGGCGACGTCGGCGAACCTCGGGCCCGGGTACGACGTGCTCGCGGCGGCGCTGTCGCTGCAGCTCGAGCTCGAGGTGACCGAGGCGGGGGAGTTCGGCATCGACCCGGGCGGCGAAGGGCTCCCCGCCGACCGCTCGAATCTCTGCGTGCGGGCGTTCGAGAGCCTCCATCCGGTCGACCGGCTGCGGTTCGAGGTCCGCAGCGAGATCCCGCTCGCGCGCGGGCTGGGGTCGAGCGCGGCCGCGATCGTCGCCGGCCTGCTCGCCGCCGACCACATGTACGAGCTCGGCCTCGGGTCCGACGACGTCTACGCGCGCGCGGTCGAGCTCGAGGGCCACCCCGACAACGTCGGCGCGGCGCTCTACGGCGGCTTCGTCCTCTGCCCCTCCGCCGACGGAGCCGGCAGCCGCCCCGCGCCCGTCCGCCTCGACCCGCCCCAGGGCGTCGAGGCGGTCGTCGTCGTCCCCGCCGACGAGGTTCCGACCACGGACGCCCGCGCCGCGATGCCGGCCGTGATCGATGTCGCCGACGCGGTCGCGAACGTCGCCGCCGCCTCGCAGCTCGTGCTCGGCATCGAGCGCTCCGACCTCACCCTGATCGCCCGCGGCCTCGAGGACCGCCTCCACCAGCCGGCCCGCCGCGGCCTGTATGAGCGCTCGATGGACTTCGTCGAGCGCGCCCGCGACTTCGGCGCCCTCGGGGCGACGATCTCCGGCGCCGGCCCGACGGTGCTGCTGTGGTGCTTCTGGCAGGACACCGGCAAGGTCGCCGCCGCGGCCGAGGCGGCGGTCGGCGACTGGGCCGAGGTCCTCCGCGTTCCCTTCACCCCGCAGGGCGCGGACGTCCCGGAGCTCTGAGGCTGCGGGCTCAGGCCGTCGCGGCCAGGCGCTCGGCGACGCGCCGCAGCGTCGCGACCACCTGCTTCGGCTCTAAGGCGACCTGCGGATGCGTGAATCGGAGCGGGGTCAGGCCGGCCGCTACGTGGATTTGATCGCGGCGCCGGTCGAAGGCCTGCTGCTCGGCTGTGCGGTGGTAGCGCAACCCGTCCGTTTCGACGACGATCCCGAGCTCGGGCCAGAAGAAGTCGACCCGGAAGCCGTTGACCCGCGCCTGGGTCTGCGGCACCGGCAGCCCGGCCCCGAGCGCGAGCGGGAGGAACCGCCGCTCGAGCTCGGAGTCGGTAAGAGCGAACGTCGGGCGGTCGATGAGTGCTCGGACGATCGCCACGCCGCGCTCACCACTGCGCTCGAGGAGTGCGGCGCGCAAGGTCTCGGGGTCGACGAGGTCACGCTTGTCCGCCTCGTTGATCGCCCGCTCGAGGGCCGCGGTGCTTGAAGACGGAGCGACGTCGATGATGGTCTGGATCGGGGTGGTGACGAGGATGCCCCGGTGAACGGTGGTGCCAACGGAGCCGAGGTCCGCTCGTCGGTGAACGCGGACCGAGGGAAGCCGCGGGCGCCGGTGGGCGGGTACGGAGACTTCGACGAGGTCGATGCGGCTCGTGAGGAGCTCCCAGAGCCCCGCGGCGGTCGCGTGGGAGAGGACCGCGCCCTCGCCGGCGGCGAGCAGCGCCGCCATCCAGGTTCCGAATCGATCGGGCTCTCGTCGACCGACCGCGTAGACGCCCCGCCAGCGGGTCCTGTGGAGGCGCCCCCGGCGCAGACGGTGCTCGATCGCCTTCGAGTGAAACCCGAGCTCCAGTAGCTGCCCCCGCGCTACCACCCAATGCTGCGACCGCGCGAGCGCCCATGCTCGCGCGGACGACTGGTCGGTTTTCGAGTCCATGGACTAGACAAGTGACCAGTCGTCCCCGGTTCGCCCCCCGGGGGGCTCAGGTGCGGTTGAGCGCCTCGAGCGCGGGCAGCAGATCCGGGCGCTCGAGGCGCTCGAGGATCTCGCGCGCGAGGGAGAGGTAGTCGGCGCCGCGGTCGGGGCGGTAGTCGAGGATCGAGACCGCGCGCTCGGCCGACTCGGCGTAGGCGATCGACTGGCGGATCACGGACTCGAACACGGCGGCGCCGAACCGCTCTCGGAGCGCCTCGAGGGTTTCGCGGGCGTGGCGGGTGCGCATGTTGGCGATGTTGAGGACGACGCCGAGGAGCTCGAGGCTCGGGTTGAGCGAGTCGTGGGTGATCGTCACCACCTCCATCGCCTGCTCGACGCCCTGGAGGGAGAAGTACTGGGCCTCGGTCGAGAGGATCGCCCGGTCGGCGGCGACGAGCGCATTCACGGTCAGCAGCCCGAGCGTCGGCGGGCAGTCGATCAGGATCAGGTCGCAGTGGCGCTTGAGGTCCATCAGCGCGTGGCGCAGCGTCACCTCGCGCCCGATCTTGCCGGCGAGCGCCAGCTCGGCCTCGGCGAGGCTGAGGTTGGCCGGGAGCACCCGCCCGTGGACGGCGTCCGCCGCGCGCGCCTGGGCCTGGAGCACGTCGCCGAGGGTGGGGGAGGCGTCGTGGTCGACGTCGAAGTAGTCGGAGAGGTTCCCCTGCGGGTCGGCGTCGACCGCGACCACGTCGAGCCCGATCCGGGTGAAGACGTCGGTCAGCGTCCGCACCATCGTCGTCTTCCCGGTGCCGCCCTTCTGCGAGAGGATCGCGATCGTCTCTGCCACCGGGCGATCCTACTTCGGGAGCCGATCCCGCATCGCGAGGAGTGATCGCGTGGCTCGTCCAGACGCCCGCTGCGGCTCTATACTTGCCGCTCCGTCGCTGCCCGTCGCGTGCCCACTCGAAGAAGGCACGGAACCCGGGAGGTCCAGATGCATCCCTCGTCCGTCCATAGCCCCGCGGGGCAAGATTCGCAGGCTCCGCGGCGCTTCTCGCCGCACCTTCCCTGGAGGCCCAGGGTCTCGCCGCCGTCGGTGGAGGATCGCGATGCGTGCGCGATCTACGCCTCGGTGCGAAAGAACGCGACCCCGAGTCGCGAGCCGGTGACGCTTGCGCTCGCCAACCTCCAGAAGATGCTCCACCGCGCCGGCAACGTCGACGGTGAGGGTGACGGCTGCGGCGTCCTCGTCGACATCCCGCGCAAGATCTGGGCCGAGGAGGTCCGCGCCGGCGGCCACAGCCCGGCGCTCGCGCTCGACGACGCGTTCGCCGTCGCCCACGTCTTCATCGAGCGCTCCGCGGATGTCGAGCGCGAACGCCACGACGCTCGCGAGATCCTCGCGCGGGCGGGCTTCCGGATCCTCGCCGAGCGGCTCGGCGTCGTCGACTCGCCTGCGCTCGGCGCGACCGCCCGCGAGGAGGAACCGCACTTCTGGCAGATCGCGGGGCTCGTCGCCGATGCCGACGACCGCGACGCGGTGCTCTTCGACCTGATGATCGAGCTCGAGCAGAAGCTCGGCTTCCACATCCCATCGTTCTCGGCGACCACCTGCGTCTACAAGGTGATGGGCGCGCCGAAGGTGCTCGGCGAGTACTACCCGGACCTCCGCGACGAGCGCTTCGAGACCGTCGGCTGCTTCGGCCACAATCGCTACTCGACCAACACCTGGCCGTCGTTCAAGCGGGTGCAGCCGTTCTCGGTCCTCGGCCACAACGGCGAGATCAACACGATCGAGCAGCTCCGCCAGGAGGCGAAGATGCTCGGGGTTCCGATCCAGCCCGGCTCGTCCGACTCCCAGGACCTCAACCGCGCCGTCGACACCCTGATCCGCAAGCGCGGGCTGTCGCTGCTCGAGGCGATGGAGCTCGTCGTCCCGCCGATCGTCGACGAGGTGCGCTCGTTGCCCGACGAGCTCCACGGCTTCTACATGTACCTACGCCAGGCGCTCGGGCCGTTCGCCCAGGGCCCGGTCGCGCTGATCTCGCGGCACGACGACGAGTGCGTGTTCTCAGCCGACGCGCTCGGGCTGCGGCCGCTGTGGAAGGTCGAGACCCCGGACGACTACATCTTCAGCTCCGAGCCCGGCGTCGTCGGCGTCGGTGAGATGGTCTCCGAGCCGCTGCCGCTCGGGCCGGGGGAGAAGTTCCTGGTCACGATCGACCGCGAGGCGCATCACTCGCGGCTCTACGGGCACTGGGAGATGCAGCGGCTGGTCGCCGAGCGCTGGCTCGGGCGAGCCGGCGCCGAGCGCGCCGCGGGCTACGAGCGCGCGCTCGAGACCGGGGGGCCGCTCAAAGGCGCCGACATCCCCGGCTACACCTCGGCCGGGCCGGCCGAGCCGGTGAAGGTGTCCGACGACGTCCTCGCGGCGTTCGGCTGGCAGCGCGACGACGTCAAGCTCTGCCAGCAGATGGCCTCGAACGGCGCCGAGCCGATCGGCTCGCTCGGCTATGACGGGCCGCTCGCCGCGCTCTCGCCCGAGCGCCAGAACCTCGCCGACTACTTCAAGGAGACGGTCGCCGTGGTCACCAATCCCGCGATCGACCGCGAGCGCGAGATCGAGCACTTCTCGACCCGCGCCGTCTTCGGCCGCCGGCCCTCACTCGACGCCCCGGGTGAGGACACGGGCACGGTCGAGACGTCGTTCCCGGTCATCCTCGGCGGGCATCACGATCTCGCGCCGCTCTCCGACGCCACCTACCGCGAGATCGCGCGCAACCAGCGGACCTACCTGCTCGAGGACCTATGGGAGGAGTTCCGCGACCGGGCGGCGGCGATCGACATCGCCCTGCTCGAGTCCGAGACCACGCAGGGGGCGATCGAGCGGCTCCGCCAGGAGGCGGTGAAGCGCGTCCGCGACGGCGCCGAGCTGCTCGTGCTCACCGATCGCACGGTCCACGACGGAGAGCGCCGCTACCTCGACCCGCACCTCGCGATGTCGGCGGTCGACCAGGCGCTGAAGCAGTTCCGAACCGAGCCCGGCGAGGACAACCTGCGCCGGCGGTGCGCGATCGTGCTGCGTTCGGCTGCGATCCGCAACGTCCACGACGTCGTCCTCGCGCTCGGGCTCGGCGCCAACGGGGTCTGCCCGTACGTGCTGCTCGAGGTCGTCTGCGTCGACGACTACGCCCAGGACGTCGACAACATCTGCTCGGCGCTCCGCAAGGGGATCGAGAAGGTGATCTCGACGATCGGGATCCACGAGGTCCGCGGCTACGCCCGCCAGTTCTCGTCGATCGGCGTCAAGCCCGAGCTCGCCGAGATCTTCCAGACCGAGGCGTTCGCGGCATCCGAGCGCGGCGGGGTCGGATTCGCCGACCTCGACGCCGACTCGGATGCGCGCTTCGCGCTGCTGCGCGACGACGAGCCGGCGAAGCCGGCGAAGACGTTCCGCTTCTACCCGAAGGTCTACAAGGCCGCGATCGCGGCCGCGAACGGCACCTCCTCGTACGAGGACTACTCGCAGAAGGTCCGTGACCTCGAGCAGCAGAGCCCGATCTCGATGCGCCACATCATGACGCTGCGAAGCGATCGCGAGCCGGTCGCCCCCGAGGGCGTCGACGCCGGGGTCGGCCACCACGACTACCCGCTCGTGATCTCGTCGATGAGCTTCGGTTCGCAGTCGGAGCCGGCGTTCCGCGCCTATGCCGAGGCGGCGAAGGCGATCAACATCCTCTGCATCAACGGCGAGGGGGGCGAGATCCAGGACATGTACGGCCGCTACCGCAAGTGGCGCGGCCAGCAGGTCGCCTCGGGCCGGTTCGGCGTCTCGGCCGAGATGCTGAACTCGTCTTACGTCGCCGAGATCAAGATCGGCCAGGGCGCGAAGCCGGGCGAGGGCGGGCACCTGCCGGGCAAGAAGGTGTCCGAGAAGGTCGCCCAGGCGCGCAACGCCTCGCCGGGGACCGATCTGATCTCGCCCTCGAACAACCACGACCTCTACTCGATCGAGGACCTCGCCGAGCTGATCGACGAGCTGAAGACGGTCAATCCGGACCTTCGCGTCTCGGTCAAGGTCCCGGTGGTCCCGAACATCGGCACGATCGGACTCGGGATCGCGAAGGCCGGAGCCGACATCATCACCCTCTCGGGCTTCGAGGGCGGCACCGGCGCCGCCCGCCAGCACGCGCTCCGCCACGTCGGCCTGCCCTCGGACATCGGCACCCGGCTCGTCCACCGGGCGCTGATGGAGGCCGGGATCCGCAACCGGGTCGAGATCTGGGCCGACGGCGGCTACCGCCACGCCCACGATGTCCTGAAGCTGATCTGCATGGGCGCGAACCGGGTCGCGTTCGGAACCCTGGCGATGGTCTCGCTCGGCTGCACGATCTGTCGCGGCTGCCAGCTCGACACCTGCCACGTCGGGATCGCGACCCAGATCGAGACCGTCGAGCAGGCCCAGGAGCACGGGCTGAAGAAGTTCACCCCGCAAGCCGTCGGCTCGGCGTCGGAGAGCTGCGCCCGCTTCTTCCAGTCGATGGGCGAGGAGGTCAAGGAGCTGACCGCGAAGCTCGGCTACGAGCGCACACAGGACCTGGTCGGCCGCTACGACCTGCTCGAGCAGATCGCCTACGAGGAGCGGCTCGACCTCGCCGAGCTGATCACGCCGCTCGAGGAGTACCTCGACCTCGAGCCCGACGACCTCCCCGCGCCGGTCGCCGACGAGGAGCTGGTCGCCGCCGAGGCGCGGGCCGAGGCGGGGCTGGTGCGAGCGCGGCCGATCCGGATGGAGGCGAAGCAGGCCTCGGCGCAGATCGCGAGGCTCGCGGAGCGAATCAGCTCGACGGTCGCGCCGGACTCCAAAGTCAGGCTCGAGTTCCCGCGGGTGACCGACGCCAACGACCGCGTCCTCGGCACCGAGCTCGCGGGTGCGATCTCGCGCGCGCGGATCTACGAGGGCGCCCCCGAGGGCTCCGAGGACGTGCTCGCGGAGCTGAGCTTCAACGGCGGCTCGGTCGCCGGCCAGGGCTTCGGCGCGTTCAATGCCTGGGGCCTCCACATCCGGGTCGAGGGCGGCGCCCAGGACGGCGTCGGCAAGACGATGCTCGGTGGCACGGTGGCGATCCTCAAGGGCACGAACCGCGACGGCAAGCGCGTCAACGGCTCGGTCGGGAAGTCGTTCGCCTACGGCGCCCAGCGCGGCCGCCTGTTCGTCCAGGGCTCGGCCGACTCGCGGTTCTGCATCCGCCTCTCAGGCGCCGACGTCGTCCTCGCCGGCGAGCCCGCCGAGCCGCTCGACGACTCCCGCGGCTGCATCGCCGACCGCGCGAACGCGAAGGGGTTCGCGTTCGAGTACATGACCTCGGGCCGGGCAATGGTCCTCGGCGATATCGGGCCGTGGGCATGTGCCGGGATGACCGGTGGCCGCGTCTACGTACGCGTCAACCCGGAGTGGAACCTCGACCGCGCGGCGATCGAGCGCCGGCTCGGCGAGGGCGCGAAGGTCGACCTCGCCGAGCTCGACCCCGAGGGTGTCCTCGACGTCGAGGATCTCCTCGGCCACTACGCCGAGGAGCTGCGGGCAACGAGCCAGGATGACGAGGCCGACCGGATCCAGGCCCTGGCGGCCAGCGCCGGCGACAGCTTCCTGATGATCGTCCCGCACTCGGTCCAGGCCGACCCGAACATCTCGACGGAGTAGGAATCAACCCTCCGCCTCCTCCGCTCCCGCCTTGAACATCTGGTCCGCGGCTACGCCGCGGACAGTTGAATCCCTTGCGGCGCCTTCGGCGCCTTACTCGTGCTCCGGCGGCGCACCGCCGCCGCCAACACCGCGTCCGGGGGCGGCGGGCGTAGCACCGACGTCAGCCGCTCAGCGACTCCGCAGCTACCGCGACCGCGTCGCGAGTCCGGACGGGGCCGGTCGGGGTCATCCCTCGAGGACGAACAGCCGGTAGCGGCCGATCTCGAGCTCGTCGCCTTCGCCGAGCCGGGACCATTCGACGCGACGGCCGTTGACGAACAGGCCGTTGAGGCTGCGGTCGTCGAGCGCCCGGAGGTCACCTTCGGGGGTGCGCACGACCAGGGCGTGCCGCCGCGACACGGTGGGGTCGTCGAGCTTGATGTCGGCCGCCGCGCTGCGCCCGATTCGCGTCCAGCCCTTGGCGAGCGCGACCGTCACCGGCTCGCCGTCGTCGTCGAAGGCGAGATGGGGCCCGGGCTCGGAGATCGTCTCGCGGACCTCGTCGACCCAATTCGGGATTCGACCGCCGAGGTCGACGGCGTCGACGTCGACCGTCGGCTGGTCGAACAACGAGCCGCGGCGAAACCGGGACCCGCCGCACGCCGGGCATACCGGCAGCGCGTCGAGGGCGTCGAACGCGATCCCGTAGCCGCACCCGATGCAGATCAGCGAACCGGGCCCGGTGAGGCCGACGACCCGATCCCCTGCTTCATGAACGTGTTGCTCTCGTACCGACTCTTTGGCCAGAGTGGACAAACCTGTACCTGACCTCTCTCCAGTTACTACACACCAGCTTGTAGCAATCGATCCTATCCAATCGTCGGCTGCGCCGTGACCCCGCGGCGCCCGTTTGATCGCAAATAGCGACGTTTCTCCGGTTCGATCGGCGGCGGCGCCGGGCGTGGGCGGCAGGTCATAGAATCGCCGGCGCGAGATGGACCCGGTGTCGGTGACAACGACGATCGACGTGCCCAGGGAGCGGGTGCACGACCTTCTCTGCGACCTCGCCGCCCGGCCATCGTTCTGCGACCACTTCCTCAGCGACTATCGTCTCGAACGGCTCGACCCGGTCGGTGTCGGCGCCGCGGCTCGGTTCCGGCTCGGCGACTCCAAGCAGTGGATGGAGACGACGATCGAGGCGGCGGAGCGGCCCCACCTGGTCCGCGAGCGCGGCCGCGGCGGCCGGCTCAACAGGGTGCCGACGGCGACGGTCTGGGAGTTGGCCCCCGGTCCGATGACGGACAGCTGTGAGGTGACCGTCACCTTCTGGACCGAGCCGGCGCATCTCGTCGACCGCATCCGCGAGGCGCTGCGCAGGCCGCGTCCCGGACGGCGCGACTGGAGGCGAGCCCTCGAGCGGCTGCGGGACCTGTGCGAGTCAGAGCGGGCTCCGGAGCGGGTCGGCGTCGCCGGCGTCAGCCGGGTCGGCGTCTAGACGACTGCGGATATGCTTCCGGCCTCGATGCGCGGCCCATCTCGTCCCCTCGCCACGATCCTCGCCCTGCTCCTGGCCGTCGGATCGGCCCTGGTGATCGGCGCCTGCGGCGGCGAGAGCGACGAGCACGACGTCGTCGAGGGGGAGGCCGCGGAGATCGGGGACCTCTCCTACCACGTCCAGTTCACACGGTTCCTCAACCCGAACGACGGCGAGGACGCCGAGTATCTCGCCGGCCAGCCGGAGCCGCCCGCGGGAGAGGGGTACCTCGGGGTCTTCCTGCGGATCGAGAACGAGAGCGACGACGAGGATCTGCGCTCTGCCGACGATTACTCGATCGTCGACATCCGCGGCAGCCGTTACGAGCCGCTCGAGTCCGAGAGCCCGTTCGCGCTCGAGATCGGCGGGATCGTCCCGGCCGACAGCCAGCTTCCGATCAGCGACTCGCCGGCAGCCTCCGGGGTCGCCGCGGGCGGGGTGCTGATCTTCCTCGTCGAGGACGCGGTCGTCGACAGCCGCCCGCTGATGCTCGAGATCGAGGACGACGACGAGAGCGCCTCGGTCCAGCTCGATATGTGACGAGCTGCCGCTCGCCGCGACGGTCAGAGTGCTTCGTCGAGCACCTGGCGGGCGATCGGGGCGGCGATCGCGCCGCCGTCGCCCTCGGCGTTGACGATCATCACCGCCACCGCCAGCTCAGGATCGCGGGCCGGGGCGTAGGCGATGAACCAGGCGTCCAGCTCCTGCTCGAGCTCGGCGTCGGGATCGTCGGCCGGGGCGGCCGCCGCCGGGCCGAGCTCGGCGGTCCCCGTCTTGCCGGCGACCTGGACATCGGGGAGCGCCGCCGCGGTCCCGGTGCCGCTCCTGACCACTTCGACCATCATCTCCTGGATCAGCTTCGCCGTCCGCGGCGAGGTCACCTCGACCGGCTCCGCCTCGGCCGCGAGCGACCCGCGGACCATCGGGGTCGGCATCCGGACCCCGTCGTTGGCGATCGTCTGCGCGATCGACGCCATCAGCAGGGGAGTCGCGAGTACCTCGCCCTGGCCGATCGCGGACACCCCGACCTCGACGGCCCCCGAGATGTCGGTCGGGAGCGTGCTCGCGGGCGGGTCGATCGCCGCCGTCGCCTCGGCGTCATGAAGCGTCGGCTCGGAGTTGAACCCGAACCGCTCCGCGGTCTCGACCAGCGCCTCGGCCCCGACCTCGGCGCCGACCGGCGCGAATACGGTGTTGCACGACTTCGCGAAGCTCTCACGGAAGGTCCCGCCGCACGCGGACTCGTTCGAGTTCGAGATCTCGCGGCCGATCTCGGAGTTCGAGGTCTCGACCGGGAACTCGTCCTCGGGCTCGACGACGCCCTCGTCGAGAGCCGCGACGGCGGTGATCACCTTGAACGTCGAGCCCGGCGGCTGGGGGGCGGTGAACGCGACGCCGGCGAGCCCCCGGACGGCGCCGCGACGGGCGTCGAGTACCGCGATTCCGCCGTAGAGGCCGCCGAGCGCGTTCACCGCGGCCTCCTGGACGACAGGGTCGATCGTCGTCCGCACCGGGCGCCCGTCGCGCGGCTCGGTCGTCGCGAGCACGCGCCCCTGTCCGGGCGGCGCCTCGGCGCTCGCGCCGGCGATCAGCCGCCCTCCCGGGATCCCGGCGAGCCGGTCGTCGTAGGCGAGCTCGAGGCCCGAGATCCCGGTCGGGGTTCCGGGGGGAAAGCCGCGCGCCTCGAGCTCGCGCTCGACAGCCGGGGGCGCCTCGCCGACCTCGCCGACGACCGCCGCCGCGGCCTGCCCGAGGGTGAGCGAGCGGCTGTCGACCGGACCCTCCGCGAGGGCGGTTCCGTCGGCGGCGACGATCGGCCCGCGCTCGGGCGCGCGCGTTCGCCTCGTCAGCACCTCGCCCTCCGCGAGCCCGGGGAACGCGTGGTGCGGCGCCCACTCGACTCCTTCGTCGCTGACCGGCAGCTCGACGTCGCCCCGGACCTCGGCGAACGCACGGGTCTCGATCGCCGCCGCGATGATCTCGACCCGGCCGTCGTCGGTCGTCGCCTCGCCGGACCTCGTCGCGCGCACCGTCTCCGCGGTGGCGGTTCGCGCGACCCTGCGGTACGCGCGCCGGAAGTCCTCGAGTGAGTGCCGGCGCCGGGCGGCGGGGCTGAGCTCCGCGTACATCGCCTCGAGGTCGTCGGCGGTCCACGCGTCGGCGAACCGCTGGCCGGCGGAATCGTCGCCGTTCCCGGCGCCGGCAAGCAGGCCGGCGACGAACGCGGCGACGGCGACGAGCAGGATCGGGGCGGCCCGGGTGAGCAGTCGGCGACGACGACGGCTCGAAGGCCTGATCGGAGTCAACGTCTGCCTACCCTCAGCCACCTGTCCGGCTACCCCTCGCCTCGCTTCTACGTTCTCGGCCCATCGTGACCGTTCTGCCCCGATTCCGGAAAGGTAATTGCTCGATCCTCGCTAGCGTCCACGCGGCGATGCGACCGGTAGCGGCCGAGCGGGCAGGGACTTGAACGTCGTCGACTTCGTCATCGTCGCGTTCGCGATCGCGCTCGCGGTGATCGGCTATCAGCGCGGGCTGATCGCCAGCGCCCTGCCGCTGATCGGCTTCGTCGGCGGCGCGGCGCTCGGGGCCCGGGTCGGCCAGGCGCTGCTCGAGGGCGGTTCCGAGTCCGAGTACGCGCCGCTCGCCGGGGTCCTCGGCGGGCTCGTGGTCGGTGCGTTCGTCGCCGTCGCCCTCGGGGGCGTCGGCCGGGTGCTGCGCGCGCAGCTGCATCGCGGTCCCGGTCTTGCCGCCCTCGACGGCCTCGGCGGGGCGACCCTGCTCGCGACGCTCGCCCTGGTCGTCTCGTGGGCGCTCGGGGCGGTGGCGCTGAACACTCCCGGGCCCGAGACCCGGCAGGTCCGCGAGGCGGTGCAGCGCTCGGCGATCCTCGGCGCGCTCAACGACGTGATGCCGCCGTCGGGGCCGCTGCTCAACGTCCTGCGCCGGATCGACCCCCGCCCCGAGCTCGCCGGGCCCGACCCCGGAGTCGGCCGGCCCGATCGCGCGATCCTCGACGATCCCGACGTCGCCCGGGCAGCGGCGAGCACCGTCCGCGTCCTCGGCAGCGCCTGCGGGCTCGGGATCGCCGGCTCGGGGTGGGTCGCCGGGCCCGACCTGGTGGTCACGAACGCCCACGTCGTCGCGGGCCAGGACGACACCACCGTGGTCGATCCCGCGAGCGGCTCGAGCCACGCGGCCGAGGCGGTGCACTACGAGCCCCGCAACGACCTCGCGGTCCTCCGCGTCGACGGCCTCGGCCTATCGGCGCTGGGCATCGTCCCCCGCCCTCGGCCCGGGACGCCCGCGGCGACGATCGGCTATCCCGAGAACGGCCCGCTGACGACGACTCCCGCGCGGCTCGGGGTGACCGAGCGCGCGGTGAGCGAGGACTCCTACGGCCGCGGCCCGGTCCGCAGGCCGATGACATCGTTCCGCGGCCGGGTCCGGGGTGGGAACTCGGGCGGCCCGGTGGTCGATCGCGAGGGCCGGGTGCTGACGACGGTGTTCGCCGCGTCGCGTAACGGCCGGCCGCCGAGCGGCCTCGGGGTGCCGAACGGGATCGTCGGCCGAGCGCTCGGCGGCTCGCTGACACCAGTCGACACCGGGCCCTGCGCCGCCTGAGCCAGCCTCACCGGGCCGGGTGGGCGGGGCTGTAACCTCAAGCGAGGTGGAGGCGCGGTCCGAAGCTGAGCCCGTGGTCAAGCGCGGCGGTGAATCCCACGCACCGGTGCCACCCGACTATCACGCGACGATCGAGTTGATCGGGCGCCGCTGGGCCGGAGCGATCCTCTGGGTGCTGGCGGAGCGGCCGTGCTTCTTCGCCGAGCTCGTCCAGGCGGTCCCGGGCCTCTCGGATCGGCTGCTCTCACGGCGCCTTCGCGAGCTCGAGGCCGAGGGCCTGATCGAGCGCGCGGTCCACCCCGGGACCCCGGCCCGCGTCTCCTATGCCCTGACCGAGAAGGGACGGGCGCTCTCGCCCGTGCTGCGCGACCTGCGCGCCTGGGCACGGCGCTGGAACTACCACTGACCGCGGCACGCTGCGGCGACGGGCCCGAACGGCCGGCTATAGCTCGAGCGGGTCGAGCTCGTAGCGCTGATAGGTCATCCGCTCCATCCCCCAGCGGGGCCCGGTCCGCGACCAGACGAGGACGAAGCCCCGCTCGGTATAGAGCCGGGCGGCCGCCCGCAGCTCGCTGAAGGTCTCGAGCACGAGCCGCGCGTAGCCCGCGGCGCGGGCGCGGTCGAGGAGCTCGCCCAGCAGGTGGCGCCCGAGGCCCCTGCCGCGGAGCGCCGGGTCGAGCAGGAACGCCCGCACCCGCCCGGTCCGGTCGCCCTCGTCGGTCAGGGCGAGGCTGCCGGCGAGCGCGCCGGCCCGCTCGACGATCCATGCTCCCTCGCGGTCGGTCGGCCAGCCGCGCTTGGCGGCTGCGTAGAGCGCCCGCGCGAGGTCGGCCTCGAAGCTCACGTCGAGCCCGAACTCGCGTCCGTAGAGGCGCCCGTGCTGGGCGGCGATCGCGCCGATGTCCCCGGGTTCGAGCGTGCGGCGGATCCGCAGCTCGCCGCCGCCGCGGGCTGCGATCCCGCGGCCCGCACGGTGGGCGCCGATCGTCGAGGCGGGTGACTGGGGGCTCATGGGCCCCATGCTCCCCGTCCGCTGCCATCGCTGCAACATATCTTTGTCACCGAATCGATCGCGATTTATGATTGATCGATGGAGTTGCGGCAGCTTCGGTATGCGGAGGCGGTCGCCCGCCATCGCCACTTCACGCGCGCAGCGGAGGAGCTCCACGTCGCCCAGTCGGCGCTCTCGCACCAGATCCGCCGGCTCGAGGCGGAGCTCGGCGCCGAGCTCTTCCGGCGCACCAGCCGCCGGGTCGAGCCGACCGAGGCAGGCGACGCCCTCGCCGTTCGGGCCCGGAGGATCCTCGCCGAGGTGGACGGTGTCCGCGGGGACATCGACGAGCTCGAGGGGCTGGTGCGCGGGCACCTCTGGATCGGCGCGCTGCTGCCGGCGGGGGAGCTCGACGTGCCGGCCCTTCTCGCCCGCTTCCGCGAGGCCTACCCGGAGATCGAGGTCAGCCTGAGGGAGGGGACGGCCGGCGACATGCTCGGCTACCTGGCGAACGGCGAGGTCGATGCCGCCTTCTCGCTCGTCGCCACCGAGCTCCCCGATCACCTCGCCGCCGAGCGGCTCGGAAACGAGGAGCTGGTCGCCGCCTTCCCGCCCGGCGCGGCTCCGCGCGGGGAGGGCGTCGCGGCCTCCGAGCTCGCGCGCCACGTGCTGGTGACCCCGCGCTCGGGATCGGCGATCAAGCGCGGCACCGACGAGTTCTTCGCCCGCGCCGGCAGGCGCCTGCAGGTATCGCTCGAGAGCGGCGATCCCTTCCTGCTTCGCTGCCTGGTCTCGAGCGGGTTCGGCGCCGCGGTGCTGCCGCGCTCGCTGACCGAGCGCGAGGGCCCCCCGATCGAGGTCCGGACGTTGCGCCCGGCGGTCCGGCTGGCGGTCGCCCTGCTGTGGGATAGGGATCGGAGCCTCTCGCCGGCGGGGCGGGCGTTCATCGACTTCGTCCGCCGATCGGCCTGAGCGCTCGCGGCCGCTACCACGCCCGGGGGTTGCCCGGCGGCGCGTCGAAGTCGACGAGCACGCCCTCGACGACGTCGACCGGATGCGGCTGCGTGGTCGCCCGGTAGACCTCGAGGGCTCGGCGCCCGAGCTGCTCGAACGCAGATTCCACCGCCCGCACGTAGGAGCCGAGGATCACCGCTCCCGGCGGTGGCGAGGGACCGTGATGGCGGGGTTTGGCCGCGTAGGCGATCACCCCCGACCCGGTGGGGCCGGCGCCGTCGACCGCATCGGTGACGTCGACCCGGTCGTAGCGCAGCTCGCGCAGGTCGAGCCGTTCGAGCTGGGCGCCGGTGATCCTCAGCAGCACCCCGTTCGGTCCCGGCGCGCCGGGGCCGGGCTCGATGTTGAGGCCGAGGCAGTAGCGGAACGGGTTGCCGCCCCCGGCCGGGGCGAAGCTCTTCTCCGAGGCGCGGTTGTTGCGGACCGTCGACCATCGCCGTCGCCAGCCGCGCAGCCTTGCCTCGGCGATCACCTCGACCGGCTCGCCGAGCGTCTGGACGACGCTCGTGCGGCTGACCAGCGAGCCGTAGGCGAAGACGAGCGGCGCGGTCAAGCCGGCGCCTCCGTCGCTCGCGGGCGAGGCGGGCGCCACCCGGGATGGGGGCAGAGGCGTGCGGCCGCCGGGCAGCCGTTGCAGACCTGCCAGCTCGGCTCGGGAGTGGGCTCGAACCCGCCGCCGCGGATCTCGCCGATCAGCCCCTCGAGTCGCCCGCGCGCGGCGTCGAGTCGGTCGGCGTCGAAGCGCTCCAGGACCGGGTCGTCCGGGGCCTCGAGAAAGCAGTGCACCGCCCGGACTCCGGTCCGCGAGCCATCGCCCGCCGCCGCGGCGGCGAGAGCGTAGAGCTCGCGCTGGGCGGCGTAGCGGCTCGCGAGGTCGCCGGGGCCCGCATCGCCGAGAGCGTCGGTCTTGTAGTCGACGACGACGGGGGCCTCGCCGGCGGCGAGGAGGTCGATCTGCCCGCGGACGATCGTGCCCGCGAGCGCGATCGCGAACGGCACCTCGGCACGGAGCTCGAGACCCGAGAGCTCGCGCCGCAGCTCGGAGCCGAGCCAGCCGTCGATCAGCCCTTCGGCCCGTTCGAGCATCTCGTCGCCGCCGCCGACCCCCTGCTCGGCGGCGAGGGCGGCGAGGGCGGCCGGGGACGGGCGCTCCCAGCTGTGGCGCGCGCTCCACTCGAGCGCGGCATGGACGACGTTGCCGAGCGCCAGCCGCCGCTCGCGCGCCGGGAGGGCGCTCGCCGCGCCGCCTTCAGGATCGGGCCCGGGCTCGGTCGCCTCGGGGTGAAGCGGCGCCGGCGGCTCGCCGAGGCCCAGCAGGCGCTCGATGTAGAAGCGGTAGGCGCAGCGCTCATAGTCGGCGAGCGCCGAGTACGAGAGGTGCCCGACCGGAACCACCCTGGCCGGCCTCGCCAGCGGCGGCACCCCCCCGAGCGCCGAGTCGGCGGCCGCCGGGGGGACGGCGGGCTCGAGCCGCTCGGCGAGCTCGGCGGCGCGGGCGGCGCCCGGGCGGTTGAGGCGAATCGCCAGCCGCGCCGGTCCGGCCGGGCCCGCTCCCGCGCCCGCCGCCGGGGGTGGCAGGGCGAGCTCCCCCTCACCCTCGCCGTCCCAGCCGAGCTCGACGAGGCGTGGCAGCAGCCGGCGGAGCGGGGTGTCGTTGGGCTCGCGATCCTTGGGCTCGAGGTCGCGCGGCCCGAACGTCCCGCTGAGGATCAGGCGCTCCTCGGCCCTCGTCGCGGCGACGTGGACGAGCCGGGCGCCCTCGTCGGCAGCCTCCGCGATGCCCTCCGAGTAGAGCTCGTGGAGCTCCCAGACGCCGACCGAGTCGGCATCCGGGAGCACGAGCCGCAGCCCAAAGCGCTCAGGCGCGCCGCCGCCGTCGTCGGCTCGCCCGATCACGACGTCGCCCGGCCGCTCGCCCTGGGCGAGCCGACGGCCGAGGTCGGGCACGGCGACGACCGGGAACTCGAGCCCCTTCGCCGCGTGCACGGTCATGATCCGCACGCCGTCGTGGTCCTCGGGCTGGGTCGCGGCGAGGCCCTCGCGCTCGTCGCGGGTGGTGAGCTCCTCCGCGGCGGACAGGAAGGCGCGCAGGTCCCGGCCCTCGTGGGCCTCGAAGTCGCGCGCGAGCCGGATCAGCTTGCGGACGTTGGCCATCCGGCCGCGGCCGCCGCGCCGGGCGAGCAGTGCGAGGTCGTAGCCGAACGCGGTCATCGTCCGCTCGACGAGCTCGTCGAGCGGGAGCAGGGGGGCGGCCGCGCGGAGCTGCCCGAGTCGCTCGCAGAAGCGCTCGAGCGCGCTGAGGTCGGCGTCGTCGATCGGCTCGAGCCAGCGCTCGGCGACGGTGTCGGGCCGGTGCTCGGCGGCGCCGAACCGCCACGCGACGAGCGGCCAGAGGTGCCCTGGACGGCGGCGTCGCGGCTCGGCAGCGCGCTCGTCCCGGTCGTCCTCGTCGTCGCCCCCGGGCTCGTCAGGTGCGGTCGCGCGCCGCAGCAGCCAGAGCGCGTCGGGGCTGACCCCGCAGGCGGGGCTGGCGAGGGCTCCGAGAAGCATCTCGTCGTCGAGCGGGTTGGCGACCGTGCTCAGCAGCCGGAGCAGGTCCTCGACCTGCTGCTGGGACCAGTAGCCGCGCCCGCCGACGACGTAGGGGTCGAGCCCCGTCCGGTCGAGGGCCTCCTCGAACGCGTCGACGTGGGTGAATGCGCGCAGCAGGACCACGATCTCGCCCGGCCGTGCCTCGCCCGAGTCGACCAGCTCGCGCAGCCGGCGGGCGAGCGCCCGCGCCTCAGCGACGATCTTCGGCTGGCTCTCCGAGGGCGGGGGCGCGAGCGCCTCCGCATGCTCCGGCCAGCCGGTCGAGCGCCCGGTGTCGAGCGTCAGCAGGAGCTCGGTCGCCGGTGCCGGCGAGGGAGGCTCGGGCCGGTTGTGGGCAAGCGGGCGGAACCGCTCGCCGACGAGCGCCTCGCCGAGCACGTTGACGGCGCCGACCACCCCGGCCCGCGAGCGGAAGTTGCCGGTCAGCGGCTGGATCGCCGTGCCCGGGTCGCGCTCGGCGCGCTCGCGCTCGGCCCGGAAGACGGCGAGGTCCGCATTGCGGAACCGGTAGATCGACTGGAGCTCGTCGCCGACCGTGAACACCCTCGTCTCGGCGCCGCGCAGCGCCTCGATCAGTTCGAGCTGGACGGCGTTGGTGTCTTGGAACTCGTCGACCATCAGGTGGGCGAACCGACCCCGCCAGGCCGTCTCGACGGCGCCGGCGGAGCCCAGCAGGTCCCGGGCGCGAAGCTCGAGGTCGGCGAAGTCGAGCCCGGCGCGCTCAGCCTTGAGCCGCTCGTAGCGGTCGTGGAAGGCCTCGAGCAGCGCCACGAGGGTGTCGCGGGCGCGGAGCGCCCGCTCGCGCTCGGCGGGGGAGAGCGCCGGCTCGTCCTTGTCGGGATCGCGGATCGACCGGGTCGGCTCGCGGACCGGGGGCAGCGCCGGCTTCGCCAGCCCCTGGCTGCGAAGCCGCTCGTAGGCGGCGACCGTCATCTCGCCGAGACGCCAGGCCTGGTAGGCCGCGACGACCTCGGTCCGCTCGCGGTCGCCGCCACGGAGGACGTCGTCGATCGCCGCGTCGCGCGCCCGGTGGCGAAGCCGCGACGCCTCGCTCTCGTCGAGGACCCGGAAGCGGGGGTCGAGCCCCGCTGTGCCCGGGTGGGCGGCGAGGAGCCGGCGGCAGAACCCGTGGATCGTCGTCACCCAGGCGCGCTCGGTGTCGCGAGCGGCGCGCGCGAGCCTCGCCGCGAGGTCGGCCTCGCCACGCTCGCGAGCCGCGGCCGCGCGGGCCGTCAGCTCGCGCCGGATCCGGGTGCGAAGCTCCGCCGCCGCCCGCTCGGTGAAGGTGAAGGCGAGGATCTCCTCCGGGCCGGCGCCGTCGCTGATCACCGCCTCGCAGTAGCGCTCGACGAGGACCCGGGTCTTCCCAGTCCCGGCACCCGCCTCGCAGAACACGTCGCGATCGCGAGACGCGATCGCGGCCCGCTGTTCGGGCGTCGGGCCCCCCTCGGGCTCGCCGTCGTCGGCGCCCGCGAGCGCGGCGTCGAGCGTGAGCTGAACGGGCTCAGCGGTCACGACCCGCCTCCCCGTTCGAGCCTTCGTCCTCGAGCCCCAGCGCGCGCTCGATCCGGCAGATCGCCTGGTAGGTGCAGTAGCGCGGGCAGCTACCCCCGAGGGGGTCGCGGTCGATGTCGCCGCGGCCGATACGCTCGGCGCTCGACGCCGCCAGCGCACGCGCCTCCTCGAGGCCGCGCTCGAGCTCATCCGTGTCGCAGGGGTCGCCGCCGACCAGGTTGAGGTCGCCGAGCGCCGGATGGTCCCGGAGCACGATCCCGCGCGGGCGACGGTCCTTGCCGCGGCCGCCGAGCGGATGGTAGATGCCGCCCACCGGGTCGAGCCCGAGGCTCTCGCGGGCGGCGAGGACGTAGAGCTGGAGCTGGAGCTTGCCCTCCTTCTCCCACTGCCTGCGGCCCGGCATCCTGCTCGAGGTCTTGTAGTCGCGGACGAGGGCCGTGCTCCCGTCGGGGCCGACGTCGATCCTGTCGATCGCGCCACGCAGCCGCATCGCGCCGAGCTCGAGCGCCGGCGGCCCGTCGTCATCGAAGCCGAACTTGGCCTCGAGCAGGTCGGGACGCGGGCGAAGCTCGGTCTCGACCTCGGCCTCGTCGCGCAGGAAGCGCCCGATCTGCGCCCGGAGGCGGGCGAGCGCTACCGAGTCGGGGGGCTCGTCCGGCCGCATCCCCTGCTCGGCGGCGACGGCGTCGATCAGCTCCGCCGCCCGCGCCGCCCAGCGGCCGGAGTCCCCGGGCCGCGGCACCGCCGCCCCGCCGGGCGGATCCGCGTAGAGGCGATGCAGGGCCTCGTGGGCGACGGTGCCGAGCCGCAGCGGATCGGACTCGGGGTCGAGGCGCTGCGGGGCCAGCTCGTGGTCGACGAACCACCTGTAGGAGCACCCGACCCAGCCCTCGAGGCTCGACGCGCTGACCGCCTCCCGCGCCGCCAGCTCACCGATCACCACCGGGTTGACGAGCGGCCCGGGCCGGTGGTCCGGGTCGGGGATCCGCGCGAGCTCGGCGCGGACGACGTCCGCGACCGCGTCGTCGACGCCGAGCGCGTCGAGGGCGCCGGCGTGGTCGGCGTCCCGGCCGGCGACGGCCAGCGAGCAGGCGAGCTCACGCGGGCTCGGGGCCTCGCCGGGCGCAAACGTCAGCCGCTCGAGCCCCCGGCGGCGCACGAGCTCCTTCGTCGCCGTCGCGGGGTCGGGACCGACCAGGTCGAGGACCTCGTCGACGAACGGCGATCGAGCGAGCGGCGCCCCCTCATCGTCGGACGACTGCCACGAGAGGTACAGGCGCTCGCTCGGCCGCGACACGCAGGCATGGAACAGGTACCGCTCCCACTCCTCCGGGTCGCGCCGCCTCAGCGCCGCGATCCCGAGTTGCGCCCGCCGCTCGTCGGAGAGCAGCGGGTGCTGCGAGCCGCGCCGGGGGAACGCGCCCTCCTGAAGGCCGATGCAGAACAGGTGGCTGGCACGGCCCGCCCTCATCCGGTGGGGATCTACCACCCTCACCCGGCCGTCCGCCGGGCCCCGCCAGAGCGGCACTCGCGCGGCGGCGATCGCCTCCGCGGCGTCGCCGAGGTCCGGCGGCGCGCAGCCGGGGAGCGCGTCGATGCCGGCGAGCTCCTCGAGCAGCTCGGCGGCGACCGCGGCGGCGCGGAGCTCGAGCGGATCGAACGGGGCCCGGCCACCGTCGCCGGGGCTCACCGGGGCGAGCTTGCGGTGCGGCGCCTCGGCGAGGTCGCGGGCGGCTTCGGCGAGGACCCGCATCCGGGCCGACGGCGTTCCCGCCGCGTCGAGCGCGGCGAGGTGGCGGGGCCGGGTATTCCAGGCCGCGGCGGCCTCCTCGGCGCTTCGCAGGCGCTCCCGGCGCACGGTGCGCTCGAGCCAGTCGACGGGGCCGGCGCTCATCGCCGGGTCCGCCCGCAGGTGTGCGAGCAGATCGTCCGGCTCGCCCCCCGGCGCCGCGGCCCGGCAGAGCGCGACCAATGAGCGGCCGACCGCCGTGCGGTCGAGCGGCACGAAGGCCTCGACCGCCGCCGGGACGTCGAACCGGGCCAGCGTTCGCCCGATCAACGGCCCCCACCGCCCGAGGTCGCGGGCGACGACGACGACGTCGTCGGGACGAACGCCGTCGGCGACGAGCCGCGCGACCTCGCCGCATACCGCTTCGGCCTCGCCGAGCTCGCCGGCGCATTCGAGCAGCACCACCCCGCCGTCGGCCGGGACCGCGGCGGCGCCGGGCTCGAACAGCTCGCGGTCGAGCTGGCGAAGGCTCTCGCGCGTCGTGTAGCCGGGATCGTGGTCGAGCTCGGCCCCGACCGTGGCGCCGAGCTCGTGCTGGAGCTTGCTCGCCAGCGGTGCGAGCGCCGCGAGCGCCTCCCGGTCGCCGTAGGTGACCGCGATCGTCACCTCGGTCTGCTCGCCGAGCGCCGCGAGGAGCTCGGTCTGGGCGCGGCTGAAGTCGTCGAATCCGTAGACGAGGGTCGGCCGGTCCCCCCAGGCCTCGCCCCGGCCGGCGAGCGCCGCCAGCGTCGCCGCCGCGCGCGAGCCGGCGTCGCTGCGGCCGGCGGCGTGGCGCAGCTCCTCGTAGGCGCCGTAGAGCATGGCGAGCTCGCGCTCGTAGCCGCCGTCGTCGAGCTCGCCGGCGATCGACTCGAGCTCGGCGGGGGGCAGCAGGGCGGCCTGGAGCTCGGCGATCAGCGAGTCGAGCGCCGGCACGAAGCCCGCATGCTCGGCCGAGCGCGCCAGCAGCCTCGGGGGCGCGGCGCCGATCGCGGCGCGCACGAGTGCCCGCCGCTGCGGCTCGCCGAGCAGCGGCGGCAGCCGCAGTCCGACGAGGCGCGCGACCTCGTCGAACAGCGACGCGAAGGTCCGGATCGACACCCCGAGGACCGCGCCGCCGCGAGCGAGATCGCGCTCGAACCGGGCGGCTTCGTCCCCGGTCGGGACCACGAGCACCGGATCGCGGTCGAGCGCGGCCTCGAGCCGCTCGCGGATTGCCGGCGCGCGCCCCGAGTTCGGCGGTCCGATGATCAGCGAGATCGGCATGTCTCCCCCGACGCCATGCGTCTGAGGATAGGTCGCGAGGTGGCGCCTCCCGCTGACGCGCCGGGTCGCGATTCCGTCCTCGGCCCGATCTATCTTCCGGCGCGATGGCACTCTGCTTCATCGACCCTGCCGATGCGATCCGCGCGATCGCCGACTCCGTCGGGCGCGAGGCGCGACGCCAGCTCCTCGGCGAGGCGGTTCGCGCCTGGGTCGACGAGATCCCCGAGGACGAGCTCGAGGCGCACTACGCGAAGGCGATCTCCGAGCTCGACGAGCACGACATCTCGATGCTCGCCGCTTGGCACGCCTCGATGGACGTCGGCACCCCGGTTCCGAACCGCGACTTCCTCATGGGCGCCTTCGAATCGCTCGGCGAGCACCGCCGCGAGGCGCTCAAGCTCGCCGCCGGGTTCCGCGGCGAGGAGGCCGTCGATCGCGGCGTCACCGAGGAGCGAGCGCTCGAGACGGTGCTCGAGTGGCTCTCCGGCCCGCGGCTGATGGAGCTCGCGGTCGAGGCCGTCGAGCTCTACGTCTGGGACCGCGCCGGCTCGGACAACTGAGCGCATCGTTCCATCAGGATGTACGAGGTGATCCCGGATACTGTGATCGTGCGCGACGATCCGCTCCCTGCCGCGATCCCCGAGGAATGAGCCCCCGGGGCGGCGGCGGGCGCCGGGGGCCGAATTGACCGACGACGGGCGAGACGCTGGCTCGGCGCAGGACGAGCGCCGCGTCCGGATCGCCGCCGTCCAGGCGACGCCAGTGATCCTCGACGCCGAGGCGACGGTCGAGAAAGCCTGCGCCCTGCTCGCCGAAGCGGCCGCCGAGGGGGCCGAGCTCGCCGTCCTCCCGGAGGCGTTCGTGTCGCTCTATCCGTCGAACGCTTGGGCGCGTGGGGCCGCCTCGTTCGACGGCTGGGACGTCCTCTGGGAGCGCCTGTGGGCGAGCTCGGTCGACGTCCCGGGCCCGCTCACCGATCGCCTCATCCAGGCGTGCCGCGAGACCGGGATCCACTGCGCGATCGGCGTCAACGAGCGCGAGGCCGACCGCCCGGGATCGCTCTACAACACCCTACTCGTGCTCGCGCCCGAGGGCCTCCTGCACAAGCACCGCAAGCTGATGCCGACCATGCACGAGCGCCTCTTCCACGGGATCGGCGGCGGCGACGACCTCGCGGTCGTTGCGACGCCGGCGGGGCGGATCGGGGGCTTGATCTGCTGGGAGAACCGGATGCCGCTCGCCCGTTACGCCGTCTACCGTGGCGGCCCCGAGATCTGGCTAGCGCCGACGGCCGACGACTCCGACGGCTGGCTCGCGAGCATGCGCCACATCGCGATCGAGTCGGGCGCGTTCGTGGTCTCGGTGCCACAGTTCATCCCCGCCTCGGCATTCCCGGCCGACTTCCCCGTCCCACTCCCCGAGCGCAAGAAGGTGCTGGGCAGCGGGGGCGCGGCGATCGTCGAGCCGACGCAGGGCCGGGTGATCGCCGGGCCGCTCTGTGGCGAGGAGGGGATCGTGGTCGCCGACTGCGACCTGCGCGCGTGCCTGCGCGCGAAGCGCTGGTTCGACGCCGTCGGCCACTACTCCCGCGAGGATGTCCTCGTCCGGTCGCCCGCGGCACCGGCCAGTGTCCCGCCTGCCCATAGCGATAGGCCGACCGACGATCCCGGCGCCACGGCCGAGGGAACTCAGGCGCACGAATAGCGCCTCCCTCGGCGGGGATCGCAACGAGCGGCTATCTCCAGGCGCGAAGGAGCGGTGTGAGCGGGCCAATCCTGGACCTACTGGAACCGCGGCGCCGGGCCAGGCGACGAGTACCTTGACAGCGACGCCGGCAAGGAGTGGCCGCATTCAAACGGGAGGGCCGCCGCGCAGAATCTGGTGGGGGTCGCAAGGGCGCTGGCCGCGAACCCGCTCGGCCCGCCTCCCCAGTGACGCAATGTCGACGGCCGAGCCTGACGACCAGATCTCGTCGAACTCACGCGTCTGCGCGCCCAAGCCGAGCCGCTCGCTCGTCGCGCATAGGGGAAGCGGGCCTTTCGCAGGCACTTCGCCGCCGAGCGACCACCAACTTTCCCATGCCTTCTCCGAAGCCCAATGTAGGGTGCGGCCGATGCCCGGGATAGGACGCGAACGCTGCGCCAGGTCCACGGTGGTTCGATTGCGGACCCTCCGCCGCCACCGGCTCCAGCGCTGACGTCGGCGATGGCCGCCCGCAACGAAGAGCCAGAGCAGGTCCTCTCCGCAGACGGGACGCGAATCGCGGCTTGGCGAAGCGGCGGGGGCCCGCCGCTCGTGCTCGTCCACGGCACCGCCGCCGACCACACCCGCTGGGCCCCGGTCCTATCGGCACTCGAGGAGCGCTTCACGGTCTGGGCAGTT